>JAZDOR010000232.1:0-3567 GCA_043798435.1 bacterium | reverse complement strand
TCTTTAGGACTATAGCCTTCTCCCCTTACGGTGATGACCGTGCCTCTACTACCACTTACCGGAGAAACCTTAATTTTGGGTCTAATCCAGAAAACTGTTGTCTCTTCTTTCTCCATTCCTTTGGCTGTAATCACCTTCTTTCCTCCAAATTGAGGATTAAATAAGAAGGTAAAACTCCCTTCCATAGTCGCTGTCGCTGCAAAAACTTTATCGTCACCAATTATTTTCACCTTCTCCTTTCCCTTATATCCATCACCCTTTATCAATATCTTATCTCCCCATCTTGCCATATCTGGTTCAATCTCTAATCCCTGCACCACAAATGGACATATCCACATCAATATAAAAAAGAGCTTTTTCATAAACAAAAATAGACTGGTAGCCCAGTCTTAATCCTTATTAATCCTTGATAATATATGAATTTCCTTTTTTGTTCTGGCTCTGCCAGAACCTTATATTTCTTGCTACTGCAAGAAATATTTGCATTTCTCCTTCCAACTACACAGAAAATCCCCTTCATCAACACATTTTCACCTTCTCCCCTCCTTACTTTGCAAAAACTCCTATCTTATATATCGGCATTTTTAGAAAAAACCTTTAAGGAAATTTTTCAATCAAGATTTTTCTCTTGTAAAAAGTATAACATTTTTAATTATACTTTGTCAAAACTAAAAATCTTTCCACAATCAAATATAACCATAATCTTTACTCTTGTCAATGACCATCATTACAATTCTAAAAAAATAAACAGTTGCTTATTTTAATAGTATAGGAATTTCCTTTTTTAATCTGTGAAATCTGTGGATAAATTAATTTATTATCCCAATTCTTCCAAACTTCTCCTCCCCTTTGTTTTTGTCATAGAGCCTGAAGATATAGACCCCTGAGGCAACCCTTTCTCCTCTCTGATTAACCACCTTCCAGACTAATTTTCCATCTGATTTACTTTCCTCTGTTTTATAGACAAGCTCTCCAGCAATGTTATAAATGCTCAGCTCAATCAGGGTATCCGATGGAATAGCAAAGGTTATATCGCCACCCCTTCTTGGATTTGGATAGAGATAAGATTCTCTTACTGAAGAAACAAGGGGCACAATAACCTTTCCATCGCTTACCCCAACTGGTATATCCTCTCCATTCTGGTCAAGAAGAAATGTCTCTTGATTAGAGCTCGGGTCTAAAACAAACCCTATCTCTCCTTCTCCAGAAGCCTATGCCTCAAAAATAATAGTGGCAACAACCCCTGAGCCAGAGGCTGTGCCTTGAAACAGCCCCTTAGCATAGCTTCTCCTGCCCTTTTGATTGTCATACCCTTTGACAAGAGGGAATCCACCCTTTAGCAGTTCACCTTCAACTATTTCTTTCACAGAAAAGAGATTTGGGTCAAAATTGAGATGAAGCTCACAAGCCACAAGCTCTTTAATGTTGGTGGCTACCACCTGACAAACAAACTCTCTGCTGGGTTGAGCTGAGATAATAGAAGGAACAATAGACAATTGAGAATCTGAAGATTGTCTAAAGCCTTTCCTTGCCCTTCCTCTAAACCCTGCATCTGCTACTTTACCAAAGTTCTCCCTCAGGATATAAGCATCATCTATGTTGGTCATATTGTCTCCATTAAAATCTGCATTGATAAAGCCATCGCGGCTTAAGTCAGAAGAGTTATACCAGAAGATAACAAAGCCATCCTTCAGGTATCCTGTCCGCAGAAAGTAGAAGTCTGAGATATTCACACCACCATTTCCATCTGAATCGCCGTTCAAAAGGGTGGATGTGCCCATATCCTTCGTCTCTCCTGGCAAAAGGCTCAGAGTATATGTGGCCATAGATGCACCTGGCATATTCAACCTTAAGGTGTGTGTCCCAGGAAGCACCTCAGAGAAGAGAAACCTACCATTTGCGTTTGTTGTTGTCCTTGTCTCCTGACTATTCAAGATGAGCAAACCACCAGAATGCCCATTTATATGGGGGATATCAATCTTTATCATCCCTGTAAGTGTAGCATAAGAGTATATCGTGATAAAGGATTGGTTATAGAGGCAGGGAATAGACTGGCCATTTTTTCCAAGAAGATTTGTGTTCCTATTTTGGTCTGGACGAAAGATAAAGTCTATTGCGGATGTTCCATCCTCCTTTGCTCTTAGTGTGATTGTGGCTATTTGACCTGAGCCTGAGGTCTCTGAGCCTAAGAGAATAAAGGAATAGGCGATTGTTCCGGCATCTACCTGGTTTATTAAGACTGAGACACCTTCAGGAAATCCTCCCTGGGCTATATTCAAAACCTCTAACTTCTGTGGGTTAAAACTGAGGAATATATCCGCACCAACCAAATTTTCTACATCCTTAAGATTCACGGAAAGAGTTGTTGTATAGCTTGAGCCTGTAACTATGGATTCTGGAGAAAGATAGAGGCTTGTCTTTGAAATGGAAATGGTTGCTGTGCCGCTAATTGTGCCTGCTGAGGCTGTAAGTATGGCAGAATCAGACGAGGTTCCTGCAAAGAATACCGTTGATAAGCCAAGGATAAGACTGAGCGTTCCAATAGGAGAGGATAGGCTCCAGTTATAGCTCAGGTTCAGAAGATTGCCCCATCTGTCAAACCCCTGGGCTGTAAATGTCTGAGTCTGGGCTGGAACAAGAACAATTGACTGAGGGATAATCTGGATACGCTCTAATGGACCCGGGATGATGAGAAACTGGGTGGTGGCAAATCCTATCCTTGATGAGGCTGTAATGGTGTGGGTTCCAGAAAGAGAGGTAGAGACAACGAATGTTATTGAAAATGTGCCATTTAGATTGGTCCTTGTGGTTGTTACTGTCTGGTAAGTTCCAAAATGAATGGCTATATCCTCATCTGACAGGAAGGATTCTGCCTTGATAGTAACAGCATCCCCAACCATCCCTGAGAGAGGAGAGAGAAAGGTTATCTTTGGATTGACCGAAGAAATGATAACCTCCTGCTCAGCTGACCAGGCAGACTTAGAAAGGGTTGTATCTATAGCCTGAACAGCCCAATAATACCTTCCAGAAGGGAGGTTTGTTATCTTGAAATTTCTATTCTGCAAACCATAGTATGACCCGAACTGACCAGAGCTGTGCAATGGGGAGACGATGTTTAAACTGCCTGAGGATGTGCCTATCCTTATGTTATAATAAAGACCAGAGGATGGGGTCTTTATGTCTGTTCCAGAATTCCAGAAGAGGTTCAGGATAGGCTTTGTGTAGGAGAAGCTCAGGGTTGTTGGCTTTGATGGCGGCGTGTTTGGTGGAGAGTCATTTAGATAGAGGTTTGCTTCTGAGTCCGGCCCTCTGTAGCCTGAAATGACAAGGTCTAAGTCATTGTCATTATCTGTATCTGCCCAGGCTATGGAGGATTCAAATATCTGGGGCAGATTTGTGCTTGCTTCTATAAATACACCTGAGCTGTTAACACTACAACGCCGTTTAGTTGACATTAGGTCTGACATAGTGTATACTCTTGAAAAACTCTGGGAGGTGTGCTATGACAGAAAACGATTTGAAAGAATTGATGCCGCAGTTGGAAGTTTATCACAAAAGATTTCATAG
>JAZDOR010000196.1:0-15098 GCA_043798435.1 bacterium | reverse complement strand
GGCGTTGACCGTTACGGCTACCTGTTGCCGGCTTTGTTCTATCAGCGATTTAATCTCGCTGAATAATCCTTGATTTTGGCTTAATTCTTTACTCATTGTTTAACTCCATTGGACGGATCATGGACTCGATAAAGGCGATTTCATCTTCAGTTAAGCCGTATTTCGCATATAGCTTTTCGTCTGACCAAGATGACATGAAATCCTGAAGGGGAAGGAAAATAAACTTCTCCCTGCTCAGGTGTATCGAAGATACGGCTTGAAGGACTAAGAAGCGAGCAAAGCGGGTTTCGAGGTAAGTCTTCAGGTTTAGTGCTTCGGCTTCGGAGTCCAGTGCCCCAACGGTGATGTAAGAGAATGTGCAGATTTCGCCAGGAGACAAAACTCTCACAGTCGACAGCAGTTTGAATGTGCCGTCCTTGCTGGGCTCGCCAGCATGTTCAGATATTGTCTGGCTGACCATGATCTTGTACTTGTTGATCAAGTCAATCCCTTGAGTTACTTCACTTTTTGATACATAACCAACACCCTTGCTGGAATACAGCTTCAGCATCCCCTTACCGCTCTCTTGTCTTCCTCGGGCAGATGTCGGAAAGCCAAAGGGATTGATCGAAGTTACTATGCCGCTGACCAACGACTCCCCTTTACTCAACACTTTGTGGATAACGCTCACCGCCTCGTTGTGCCTAATAAGCACTGGGAATTCATCCAAGTACCGCTCCATGGTATTGCTCTTGTTGTCATGAATGCTCGTGAACATACAGGGGCAGCTATAGTCCCTTTGCCAAAGGAAGTAGCTTACGCCACCACTGATACTAATTCCTTGGAAACAGTCTTTAGCATTTGTGAAATCGGTCAAGTGGCTGATGTGTTTATCGTGCAACATTTCCTTTCGGAAATCGTCAAGCCCCATTCCGCCCGCAAACCATCTGGAAGGAATAATCATAGTAAGAAATCGGGGGTTCAGTTTCTTTGCTTGCTGAACAAATAATTGATATATCGGTCTTGCCTGTCTTCCAGATCCACCTGTATCCAACTGATACGGCGGATTTCCTACAATCACATCAAATTTCATATTAAATACCTCCTCTGGCTTGTTTGTATGGATAAACTGATAGGCATGGGTTTCCAGTTCCTTACTGCGGTCATAGACCTCTTGACTGGCGCCGCAGAACTGACACTTGCCGTTTACCCAAGAATGTTCAATCCGCTCAAAACGGATGTTGCCCTGTTGATTATTGAAAATTTCGCAGACAGAATATTTTCCATTGGCTGTTTTGGAACAGTAAACAGATCTTCGGGAAAGCAATGAAGTCAGCTCTGTTATGGCAATACCGAAGAGCTGGTTTTTGTAAATATGGTTGATTCTCTTCTGCTTGTCTGGGATTACCATTTCCAAGCCAATATTCAACCTCTTGGCAATCTCCCGCAGGAACACCCCTGACTTACAAACAGGATCAAGGAATCTGGTATTTTTGTCACTCCAAATGTCTTGGGGCAATAAATCAAGAATCTGATTTGCCATTTTTGGAGGCGTGAAGACCTCATCGTTGCTCAAGTTCGCAAGACAAGTCAGCACATCCGGATTGTAATTACTGTTGTTCAACATCGGCTACCCTCAAAAAGTGGATTACAGGAAACTCTTTTACCGGAGTAGGAATAAAGACATCCTCCCCGAGATCAGAAAAAATCGGCAATTCTCTCATTCGTGCATGGGAAAGCAATTCATGGAAAGCAAAATCCCTTCGTTTTATCATGCTGCCGTTGACGGGAGACCACTCGGAAAACACAATCGGCTTTGGGCTCTCGCCTACCGTATTCAGTGTGAGCGCATCGCCCCAGATGATATTCTTTTCAAGGATATATTTGATCGCTTTCTTACATTCTTCCCTTGCCGCTTCTTTGTAAATGCCGTCATATCTCTCGTTGAATATGTCAAAAAGCCGTTTTCTGCATCCAACGACATTGTCTTCCAAAATATCGATACCGTAGATACTGGATACAGCGATAACCGAATACCGTTCATATTCCAACTGGCTTTTGCTGTAGCGGGTTTCAATAACACGAAGTTTTCTATTCAGCACCTCCGCCAGAAAATTCCCTGTCCCACAGGCAGGCTCCAGGAATCGGGATTCGATCCTCTCCGTTTCCTGCTTCACTAAATCAAGCATAGCATTTACTTCCCGCTTGGCAGTAAAAACTTCGCCATGGTCAGCAACTCTTTTCTTTGAGACAACCTGTTTTTCTTGCTTTTTTAAGCTCATATCTTCAGTGGGTATATGGGTATAGTAACATTTTCAATCCTATCTGTCAATTATTTATGCTATCTTCTTCCCATCCTTGGAGGTCCTCCTGGCATGTGAGAACGACTTGATGACTCAGTTTTTTCCTTCTTTGGGGTTAGTCCATTCAGTTTTACTACTTCGCCTTCGGTTAATCCTTCAATTATCTCTACAGAGGTCTCATCCTGCAAACCAGTCTGTATCTTCCTCGGGACAAACACGCCTTCCTTGAGGACAAGGATTTCCTTTCTTCCTTTATGCTCAACAATAGCTTCAAGGGGTACATAGAGGACATCCGTTTTTCTATCAGTGATGATGTCAACATCAGCCGTCATTCCGGTTTTTAATGCGGGGATCGGGGTTCGGGGTTCGGGGATCGGGGATCGGGGATCGGGGTTCGGGGTTCGGCTAATCCCTTGAACGACTTTTGTCTCCTGCCTTCTAACTTCTAACTTCTGACTTCTCCCCCCTGCCCCCTGCCTCCTACTCCCTACTCCCTGTTCCCTGTTCCCTGTTCCCTGTCTCCTGCCTCCTGCCTCCTGCCTTTTATGTTCTGACTCCTGACTCCTGACTCCTGACTCCTGTATTCTGACTCCTGTATTCTGACTCCTGTATTCTGACTTCTGTATTCTGTATTCTGTATTCTTCCTTCTGCACCCAAAATCTCTATCGTCACCTCGTAGGTAACAATATTATTCTCTATCTTACCCAAAGAGGCAATATCGGCAACCTGTCCCTGATATTTTTCCCCTCTTATGGCATCTAAGGTAATCTCAACATCCTGCCCTGTTTTAACCTTAGTAATATCCACCTCATTAATCTTGGTCAGGATTTTCATTGATGAAAGGTCTCCTATGGTGAGGATGACGGTTCCGCCGCCGCTGTTACCAATGCCTGAGGTAACCTTCTCCCCTTCCTCTACATTCTTCTCCATGATTGTCCCAGCGAATGGGGCATAGATCCTGGCATCTTTCACATCAGAAGCGGCTTGTTCATAAGATACCTCTGCCTTTAGGACACTTGCCTTAGCAGAGACAATATCCTGCTCTCTTGCCCCCTCAAGTATCAGGCTCAAGCTAAGGGAGGCAGTGTTGTAGTTACTCATGGCTAATTCATACTCTCTTTGGGCTGTATCCACATCCTGCTTTGAGATAAACCCCTGGCTAAAAAGCCCATTTTGCCTGTCCAATTTTATCTTAGCATCCTCAAGATTAATCTCTGCCTGCTTTAATGACTCACGAGCTTTGGCTATCTCCTGAGGTCTTTCTCCAGCCAGTAAGGTAGAAAGTTTTGCCTTTGTCGCCTCAAGATCTGCCTTTGCCTGAATGAGCTTGTTTTTAAGATTAGTTGTATCCAATTCGACTAATAAGTCCCCCTTCCTGACCAAATCACCCTCTTTGACCGGCAGTCGGACTACCTCTCCTCCTACATTTGACTTAATCTCAACAGTAGTTTTCGGCTGGACACTGCCTGTCTCTGTAATCTTGTTCATCATATCCCCTCTTTGGACAGCCACAGTCTTTACCTTTAGCCCTATTTCATCCTTTTTCTTGAGACAGGATTTCATTCCAAAGACTATACCTCCCAACAGAGCTATTGAGATAATTGCCACAACTATCTTTTTCATAATATTTCTCCTCCTATAACCTTCTTTAAGGTAAAAATGGCTATTTGGTAATCATAGATTGCCCTGACATAATTTGTCCTGGCATTATTAAGAGAGGCTTGAGCATCGGTAACCTCATATATTGGGGCTACCCCTGACGAATACCTTCCCTGAGTAGATTCAAAGCTCTCCTTTGCTTGGCTAAGCTGTTTTTCGGTAGTCTCTATCACCTTCTTTTGCGACTTTGCGGTCAGGTATGCCTTTTTCACCTCTAAGGCAATCTCTTTCTTTAATTGATCGGCATTAGTCTTGGTGTTTGCCAGGTTGAGCTTAGCTTTTGTTACCCCTCTTTTTGCCTTACCAGCATCAAAGATGGGAAGGCTTGCTTTTATGCCTATCTCCCAACCTGTGCTTTCATCCCAATCATATTTATTGATAAGCTGGTCAATATCGGTATTGTAACTGCCTTCCAGAGCAATACTTGGCCAGACCTCTTTTTGGGCTAATTTCAGGTTTATTTCATTTATCTTCAGATTGATTTCAGCCTTTTTTATTTCAGGACGATTCTTTAAGGCATAGCTCAAACATTCATCAAGGGTCATATCTATTTCGGGGTTCGGGGTTCGGGGTTCGGGGTTCGAAGATGCTGCCTTTTTCTTTGTATCCCCAGAAATCATGAGGGGTTCTTCTATATCTACAATCAAAATAGGTGTATTCAAATCTATCCCCAAACAATTGTTGAGGTCAGCCCGAGCTAAGGAAAGGGTGTTCTCTGCCTCAATTGAGTCTAATTCAGCACCTGACACCTCTACCTCAGCCTTAAGGATGTCGGATTTAGGGACGCTTCCAGCATCATATCTTGCCTTAGCTAAATTGAGGTGAGTTTGGGCTTGCTTTAAGCCTTCTTCCTTTACCTTGAGCATTCCTTGTGCCTTGAGAAGTGTATAGTAGTTCTTGATTACCTCAAGGACAAGGTCATCCTGTATCTTTTGGAAATCTAATTGGGCAGATGTAAGACGGGCTTTAGCCTGTTCAATCTTAGCGGATGTCTGGCCATTATCATAAAAGGTCTCTGTCAGGGATAACCTGGCATCATAGTGTTTCTCTGTCCATTCTATTTTATCGTAGGTGTCATTAATATTATAGCCTGCACTTATGCCTAATCCAGGAAGATACCCTGCCCTGGCATCCTTCACCTCTAACTGAGCTGTGTCCAGGCTCCTTTTGGCTGTAGCTATTTTTGATGAATTATCTAAGGCTATCTGGATGCATTCTTTTAAGGTCAAGGGGTTGCTTTGGGCATAAACACTTGAGAAAGCAAGCAAGAGAATAACGATTATTGAAACTGATTTTGATAAATATTTCATAAAATCTTTTCCTCCTGAAAAGTAGTATAGCGTATCAATAAAATTAGACACTGATGGACTGTAAATGAAGACTGATTATAAATAAAGAAATATTTAGACACTGATTTGCACAGATGGTCACAGACAATTTTTTAATTCTTATCAGTGGAAATCAGTGTTAATCAGTGTCAAAAAAACTTTAGTCCTCCCCAAAATTGTGAGTAATTACCAATAATCCTTTCTGGCTCTATTTAGAATAGTGGGGGCACCCTATGCCTGCCCCCACATCACTTTCTATCCCTTGTCTTTAAGCTATTGACCGCGTTGCCCCCTCTGACCGCGTTGTTGTTCCTTCAAATCTTTTGCTTTTTCCTTCACTTTTTCCTGTTGTTCCTTCATCTTTTTCTGGAACTTGGCATACTGCTCAGGGGTTAAAATCTCCTTCATGGCAAAAACCTCATCTATGCGATAATCGATCAACTTTGCCTGTAGAGACTTTATATCTGTGGCAATCGGCTCAACACTGGCTCTGCTAACATCAGGATCGCTTAATTTATCTGTTAATTCTGCCTGCTTTTCCTTTATTTGTGTTTGCAATTCCTTCATTTTCTTTTGTTGTGCAACACGGTTTTGCGAAAGTCTATCATTCTGCTCAACAGTCAAATCAAGCTCCTTGAAAATATCCTTTGCTATTTGCTTGCGGGAACTTATTGTCCCTTTGTCCATCTTTCCGGATGGCTCAGCAAATACTGTGGGGACAGCAATCATTACTCCCACAGCCACGACTATTAGCGATTGAATCATTCTTTTCATCCTTATCACCTCCTTTTTTTGTAATCTTTTAACTCACCCGTCTTTCGTTTTCTATATTCATCACCCCCTTCTTTTCCCATTGCAGGTCCTTCCATCCGAGGGCCAGGTTTACGCGAGTCCATCCTTTCCATGATAAATCCAAAGAATTTTTTCCGCTCCTCTTTTGTAAGCTTTTCTTTGGCAGAAAGTATATGCTCCACAAACATTGACTGAATCCTTCCCTGTAATGTTTGAATATTCTTTAGCCTCTGCTCAATCTCTTTTTTATCAACTTCAGACGCAGAAAGAAGGCTGACTAACCCTTTTCTTTCCCTATCCAAATCCTCCCTTTCGGGTTTCATTTCTTGCATCAATGTTCTTCTCAATTCCTCCATTTTTCCTGCCTTCTCTTTAGACAAGCCAAATCTTTTTTCATAGAATGGACAGAACCCATGCTTAGGTTTAATCCTATCGCATCTTTGGTAATGATGCCATCCAATCATCCCCAAAACCCCTAAATTGAGTGCTACTGAAAGCACAAAAGCCAAAATAAATAGTTTTTTCATCCTTCCTCCTCTACAAAGATTATTCTGCCTGCTGACCCTTCAGGAAAATCTGAAAAGCTGTCTAATGAAATGGAACTGACAAATTCATCGCTTGTCTGGCTAAAATAGCTATGAAAAAACTCTCCTAAAAAACCGCCTATCAGAATACCCAGAGCAACGGTGGCAATTACAGTCGCTGGTCTTAGAAGAATCTCCTGCCACCAGGAGAGCCTTTCCTTAGCAATAGCCACTTCTGCTATAGTTTTTTGAATGAGATACAAAGGAGGCTCAACAGGTTTTAGATTGAGAAGAAGCCCCCAAGAGAAAGACATCTCTTTCAACTCCTCTGAGCAAGAAGAGCAGTCCTCCAAATGCACCTTCATCTCTTTTCCTTCTTTTTCTTTAAGTCCGTTGTCCATAAAAGCGGACAATCTTCTTTTTGCTTTTTTGCATTTCATTTTCTTGCCTCCTATATCTATAAACACCGCTTATCCAAAAAACTTGCGGACAATTTTTAAGGAGAAGCAGAAACGAATTTAGCTCATCTTTTGATAAAGCAAATGTGCAAGCCCTATCTGCCGGCTTTAGAAGAAACGACAGAAGTTTGCTGAAAGTATCTCTGCTTGGGATATGAAAATAAAAGATTAAAAAACCCTGTTTTTATTGTTACAAATCGCAAAGACTTCAGATAGGATTACGCAGCGGATTACTTTCTACTTAGGGCTTGAAGGTCGCCTATTGACTATAGGTGAGATGTGTCGGTTGTAATTACTCATAATTTTGGGGAGGACTAAAGTTTTTTTGACTTTAGATTAACACTGATTTTCACTATTAGACACAGATTTACACTGATTTGCACTGATAAAGAGTGATTACAAATAAAGAGAAAAATATTTAATCAGTGAACATCTGTGTTAATCGGTGTCTAAAAATTATTTGTGTTTATCCAAAGTAAATCAGTGTCTAAATATTTCTTCAGTGTAGATCAGTGTCTAATTTTTTTGGCTATTCCCCAAGATTTTGAGTAAATACTGTCGGTTGTCAAATGATAGGGCAACTTGGGACATCTACGACAGTCCTTGCGGGTCATAGAAGCGGTTAGGAGAGGGGAATGGAAAAGAAGGAAATTTTTGAAATTTGGGGTTTTTGCCAAAGTTCAGTAAATTAGAAAAGGCAGAAAGATGGAAGTAGGGGTTAAAATTTAACATTTGACTTGATAGCAACAGGAAATTTCTTTAACTCTAAATGTAACATGAACTCACCTTTCTTTAGCTGCTCCCATTTGCAGGATTGATTGAGTATGTATGACCTTCCGAAGGAATAGGATGGGTCGATGGCGATGCTTGTTGCTTTAACCGTATCCTTTGGTTTTAAGATTATGGTGTTCACTCCCCTTTTGAGCCAGGTTACTGGAATCTTGATTGAGGCAAAGATCAAAAGACCGCCACTTGGTTGAAGGGGTGCTTCAAACCTTTTATCGTTGATTGATATATCCAATATGCCTGGCGGATTTCCTCCAAAGAAGTTAAAAAAGAGTACACCCTCCTCAAAATTAGAAGGGTCTTCTTCAATTACTATCTCCTTTTTAATTGTATTATTTAGATCAAAATCCCTTCCATAAGTATCCCTGTCATCTCTAAAGATGAGTTTGTCAGGTCTATTCACCACTACTCCATTGGGATGAATATGGGAATAAATAGGATTTGCAATAGACTGCGAATAGACGAAAAGACTACAAGGAATAAGCAAAAGCAAAGATAAAAAGAAGGAAAGAAGTCCTTTTTTTCTGAACCTCTCATAGGAATAGAAGATAAAGAATCCAGCAAAGATAATCAATATAGGAACAAAGGCGATGCGGTATCTGGACAAGATATAAAAGGGTAACATGCTCATCATAAAACCAAAGAGAAAGAGATTGAGCAAAAGCACTTTCTTTCTAAAAGAAAGGATAATGCCACATAGAGCCAAAGGACAGATGAGGTTGAAGCTAAAAATGACAGGAAATCTGAAGATGAAGGAATAGCTCTTCTGAAGTGGTGTATTGATATTGTTATCAGCCTCTTCTTTGCTCCAGAAAAAAAGGAACTTTTCAAGATAGAGCTTTGCTGCCTCTTTGGGATTCTCTTTAATGAACTTTATTGCTTCTTGCAAATAGACCTTCTCTCCTTCTTTTTCTGCTTTCTTTGTAATTTTCTCTGTGTAGGAAGAAGGAGGAGAGGTGAACACAGCCGTACTATAGGGATTATTTCCAAGCCAAATGGCTACTGTCCCATTTGCTGAAATTAGAATAAACTTACCAGATACAAGATAGTTCCTGATTGTTGCAGGGGAGATGGTGAGGAGGATAACCAATCATAGAAATCCTAATCTTAATAGTTTTGAGATTTGAGTTTTGAGTTTTGAGTTAAATAATATCCAGATGAGGATAAATGGCACAAATAACAGGATAGTTGCCCTGCTGAGAGCAGATATGCCTATTGAAATCCCTGCAAAAGCTATATTCTTATATGATGGCTTGTCCTCAATTCTGAGAAGGAGAAAGACCGATAATGTGTTTAGGAAACAGACCAATGTTTCCATAAGAAGAATTCCTTCATAGATATAGAAGATGCTATAGAAAACAGAGATACAAAGGGAGATGACAGCTACTGGTTTGTTAAATACCTTTTTAGCAATAAGATAAATAAGAAGGGATGTTGTAACGCCAAGTATTATTTGGATGAGCCTGGCAATATATGGATCTACCCCAAATATTTTATATATAAAGGCAAGGAAATAGGAGTAAAAAGGGCCGGCGTAATAGGGAGCCTTTGGAAATGTTCCATTTAATATTTGTTGAGCAGAGTCATGATAACCAAGCATATCTGTTCCCTGTTGAGGCAGATAAAAGCAATGGTCATTTGCCTTTAGGTGGGATAGATAGATAAACTTCAGGATAAAAGCTAAGAGGAGTAACCCAGCAACAACAATAGTCTCTTTTGTAAGAAAAGAAAAAAGGCTAATCTTTTTCTGCTTGATGCGAGACCTTCTTTTCACACCCCCAATTATAGCACAAGCATTTTTGCTTGTCAAACTTTACTACTGAATATGAATAATAGTAAAATTTGCAAAAGTCCAGTAATTATCCTTTTATCACATATTTTTTTGTGAATAACGAAATATTACCGCCAAGCAAGGTTTGCAAGCAACCCCCAATAGTTCCAACAATGGAACGGGAACGAACGATGATGCCCCGAACCAACCCCAGATTTTTTGTAATCTGATAGCTATCCAGAGTGAAAGCGGTTGTTGTCATTGAATGTTGCATAATTTAATCATATAGGAATTTCCTTTTAATCTGTGAAATCTGTGGATTAAATTTTCTCCTCAAAAAGGCAAGAAGTTTTTATCCTTTTCCCTGAAGAACCTCTCTTTTACCTGAAAGAGATTGTCGCCACCGAACCTCTCCATAAAGCTATCAGCAAGCACAATACTTAGCATTGCCTCTCCGACCACAGATGCCGCAGGCACAGCGGAGATATCAGATCTAATAACAGGTGCAGATGTTTTCTCCTTGGTAATAATATTGCAGGAAGATAGAGGCTTTCTCAGTGTAGGGATAGGCTTCATCGCACACCTTGTAATAATATCTTCTCCATTACTTACCCCACCCTCTATCCCGCCGGCGTTGTTTGTCTTTCTGTAGAAGCTCTTTTCTTCATTATAGAGTATCTCATCGTGAACCTTTGAGCCGGGTCTTTCTGTAGACGAAAATCCAAGCCCAATCTCTACCCCTTTTATGGCTGGAATGCTCATCAAAGCAAAGGCAATCTTTGCGTCTAATCGCCTGTCCCAATGAACATAGCTTCCAAGACCAGGAGGAACACCTGTAGCCCTTACCTCAAAGATTCCACCAAGAGAGTCTCCATTTGTCTCTGCTTCCTCCACCTCCCGCCTCATCTCAGCCTCTTTGGCTTTATCACCGCAGAAGAATGGAGAGTCTATTATCTCATCTAAGCTCTCTGGCCTTTTTTCTGTCTTTATTCTGCCTATAGCCAGAAGATAGCCCAGAATCTCTATCTCAAAGATTCCGAGAAGCCTTTTGGCAATAGAGCCGACAACACACCTTGCTGCTGTTTCTCTTGCCGATGACCTCTCCAGAACATTTCTTATATCGGTATGCCCATACTTTATCGCCCCAGAAAGGTCAGCATGGCCTGGCCTTGCCACCAAAATTGGCTCTGCCGAGTCCCATTTGTCTCTCCAATTAGGCCAATCCTTATTCTCTATCTTGATAGATACAGGGCTTCCCAATGTCTTTCCCAGCCTTACTCCCCCTGTAATCTCGCACCTATCTTGTTCAATCTCCATCCTCTTTCCCCTTCCATAGCCTCCCTGCCTTCTTTTGAGAAAGGCGTTTATCTCAATAGGTTCAATAGGTAGGCCTGCTGGAAGCCCTTCAATAATCACAGTCAGGCATGGCCCATGAGACTCACCTGCGGTTAAGAATCTAAGTGTGCTCATAATGTAAAGATAACAATTTAGTCATCTGAAGTGTTCTTTGAAAAAACTTCATTGCAAATTGCAAATTTAACATTTATCATTTCAAATTTCTAAAAGTTCATCTCTTTTATTAGTCTCTATATTTCTTTCCTCAAATTTTAAATGCTAAATTTGCAATGCTAAATTTGAAATGAATTTTTGTAACACTTCTATCTCGGGAAATAGTTACAATGTAAAGAATGCCTCTATCTTCTGGGAAAAGACCCAGGAGATAAATCCTCCAGCAGCCAGATACGGAACATAGGGGATATGGCTCCCTATTCTCTTGGTAAGAAGAAGGATTCCTCCTCCAATTGCTACCCCTAAAATAGATGAAATAAGAAGTGTAGAGAGTATCAATTTCCATCCCAAAAAGATGCCAAGTAGCAATGCCACCTCAATATCTCCTTCTCCCATCCCTTCTTTACCCAATAACTTTGGGGATAGCTTGACCAAAAGAAAGATTATCCCCCCACCCAAAAGCATACCAATAATGTGATCTATGGATTTCCAGAAGAGGATTGCCCCAACTATAATTCCAGGATATGTAATCTTATCTAAGACAAAAAAGGTCTCAATATCAATCACTGAGATTACCAGGAGCAAGGAGAAGAAGAATAACCAGATAAATAGCTCCTTATTCAAGCCACAAGACCAGAGAAGGAATAGAAAAAGCGAGCCTGTCAGTATCTCAATAATAATGTAGCGAATAGATATCCATTCTTTGCAATCCCTGCACCTTCCAAACAAGAAAATCCAGCTTATGATAGGAATATTGTCATACCACCGTATCTTATGGCCACAAGCAGGGCAGAAGGAACCAGGCGTAATAATAGAGATATCTTGCGGCAAGCGATAGATACATACATTAAAAAAACTTCCAAATATTGCTCCAGATACAAAAAAGATAGTCTCTATCATCATAAGCGTTCAGGTAGTGTAAAAAGGGGGATATGGGGATTATGGAGATAAGGGGATAAAATTTGAATTAAAAATTAAGAATTAAAAATGAATAATCTCCATATCCCCAACATCTCTCTTTTATCGTAACCGTTCAGGCTATATATTAAGAGTGTAAGAAGGGGGATAAGGAGATATGAAAGATAGGGGGATAAATCATTACAAATCTAACAAAAGCAAAATACAAATTTCAAATTTGAAATGCTAAATGCTAAATTTACAATTTGCAATGAATATATCTCTATATCCCCTTTATCTCCACATCCCCTTTTCTTACACTACCGCAGCGATTACCTTTTATCTCCTTATCCCCAACATTTTTCTCTTATCTCCCTATCCCCTAAAAATTTCCTTAAAGGTTTTTTCTAAAATTGCCGATAAGTATAAAGAGGGGGGAAAATGGATTTCAGCATTCAACTTTTTAAGAAGGATAAAGATAGGTATATTGCTTTCTCTCCAAAACTGAATCTTTATGCAGAAGGCAATACACTCAATAAGGCGGTAAAGCGACTCCAGGAGATAATAAGCTTTTATTTGGCTTCTGCTAATGAACTTGGAGTAAGCCCCGAAGAACTTTGCTTTCCTCATCAAAGGATTGAGGTCTCTACCCAGCCTCAACACCTCTTCTTAGAAAAAAACCTTCATTAAGAAGGCTTTTTTTGGATAGGAACAAGTATCATAATCATTCTCTTTCCTTCTAAAGAAGGCCTGGTTTCAACTACAGAAAAGTCCTTTAAGTGGTCAACCACCTTCATCATTAACCCTCTTCCTAAATCAGTATGGGTAATCTCCCTTCCTTTGAAAAAGAGGACAATTTTAAGCTTGTGTCCGTCTGCTAAAAAGCCTTGTGCCTTTTTTACCTTAAAAAGAAGGTCATGCTCGGCTATCTGAAGCCCTATTTTTATCTCCTTCAGTTGAACTAACTTCTGCTTCTTCTTTCCCTCCTTTGTCTTTTTGTTCTGCTCAAATTGATACTTGCCATAGTCCATAATTTTACAGACAGGAGGGTCAGCCTCTGGAGCTATCTCTACCAGATCAAGCTCCTGGTCTCTTGCTTCAGTGAGGGCTTCCTCTTTATCAACTATTCCCCTCTGCTTTCCAGTGCTATCAATCAACCTTACCCTTTTGGCAAAAATCTGTCTATTTATCCTTCTTCTATTACTTCTAACCTGCATCACCTCCGTAACCCCTCAATACATACGCAAATTCTCCTTGTAATGATTTTAATAGTTACTCACCTCCTTTTTTAAGCGATCTCCTTTATGAATCTCTTTATATAGAGCCATTTGGTCTAAGAGCATAATCTTTTTGCCTATCTTTTTTATCCATCCCCTTTTGGCAAATCGAGAGAGAACCCTATTGGATGTCTCTCTAGTCATTCCAGCAAGGCTTGCTATCTCAGAATGGGTCAGTTTAATATCAAGCAGAAGACCTTCTTCAGTCTTTTTGCCATATTCTTCTTTAAGTTTAAGAAGCACATCTGCTATCTTTTGCTCTGCCCTGAAGAAGGCAAGTGTCTCTACCTGCTGATCTGTCTTTCTAAGTCTTTGACAAAGTATACCCAATATTTTTATCCCTACAGAGGGATACTGCTTGATAAACTTAAGAAAGCTATCCCTTGCAATCACTAAAGCCTTACACTCCTCCTGAGCTATTACTGCGGCTGACCTTGGTTTTCCATCTAAAATAGACATTTCACCAAAGAAGTCCCTTGGGTGCAAAATAGAAAGGGTTATCTCCCTTGCCTCCTCTCCTTCTACAACCACCCTTGCCAACCCTTTTTGGAGGACAAAAAGATAAGCTCCCACATCATCCTTAGCAAAAAACCAATCTCCTTTCTTATAAAGACTGAACTTGGCAATCTCTGCCAAACTTATCAATTCTTCCTCATCAAATTGGGAGAATATTGGCACCGACCGCAAAACCTCTATTTTTTCTGCTTCTTGAATTTTCATTGTTATTATTATTATAGACTTTTCCTTAAAAAGTCAAACAAAAAATTCCCATTGAAAAATCAGGTAACAGTTCAGGCTATATTTTAAGGTGTATAGAAAAGGTGTAATTACTCACAATTTTGGGGGAAAATATTTAGCCACAGAGAGCACAGAGGAATTAGCCACGAACTAACTTTAAGAGATATTAACCACGAATGCACACGAATTAACACTAACAATTAATTAATAATTCATTTGTGCCCATTTGTAATATTCGTGTTTATTCGTGGTTTATTCATCTTTCTCTGTTAGGTAAGGTAAAAATAGGTAAAAATAGTAGGTAAAAATGGGGGACAGTTACAATACTGTTCGGAATGATTGTTTTTAATGGTTGTTTTTTGTTTTTTAGATATTAAATTTACCAAAAGGAAGTCAATGAGAGCAAGGAATTTCTTTGTGTATGGGGTGTATTTATAGAAATGCTATGGAGGTGAACGGTTACATAAGTAGTTTTTGGCTTAAAAAAGGGCAGACCAATCCCTTGTATTGCAAAAGGCAAATATCCCTGTAACACCTTTAAGCCTTGAGTTTCTTGATGTGTTGAGTCAACTCTTCTTCATTAGCTTAAGGCCATTGAAATAGAAACATAACATCTCAAAGGTGCGTTTAGTGGGCTTACAACCAGTCCAAAGGGTAATTAACATACAGGCTTACAGGGCACAGTAACTTTCATAGAGACACCGTTCTTTGAAAGAGAAATCAAGTGAGTACAACCCAAGATACATTTGAACCAACGAAAGAAGAGTTCTATCCGCCATTATGTAACGATAGATCCTGTTGAAGGTTTTTAAGTTTAGGGTCTTTTTCTAAAGGGATAGCCTTATTAGCCAGTTCTTTGATTAAAGGGGCAATCAGGTCAGCATCAAAAACACTGCTTGCCTCAGAAAGGAAGCCTTGTGCTTGTGCTTTTAACACCAAAATCAGGAATTAGGGGTTAGGAATTAGGAATTATCCCCAACAATCCCCAATCCCCAATTCCCAATATTGGCTAAGGTGGAGTTCTCTGTTATGGTGGTCACGAACCAAATGAAAGCGTTCAAGCAGAGGAATAAACT
>JAZDOR010000112.1:0-3683 GCA_043798435.1 bacterium | reverse complement strand
TTCAAGACAATAATCTATATGCTTACAGGAAAATTGGACTATAGTAAAGTTGGTTTACCCACTTGAAATAAGAAAGAACCAAGATTGTTTGTCAATATCTGAAAACCTGAGTTCCCAATATGGACGAATTCTCCCTTCCGCTTGGGAGAAAAGGAGCAAAAGAAAGATTGTAAAGATAAAGACTTTAATCCCTTCTCTCATAAAGCACCTTCTCCTCTTTTTGCAAATATGGTTTTTCATAGCCTAACCTTACCCTTTCTTCAATCTTAAGAAAGACAGAGAAAAATAGAACCAAAAAGATAATTACTGTTAAAACCCCACAAATTTGGGCTGGTATCCCATAATCTTGATACAAACAAGCAGGAACATTTATTAAAAAATGCAATAACACAGCCAAAGAGAAGTATCTTATTGGCTTTCTCATCACTATACCAAAGGCAACTGTAGCGGTTAAGAACCAATGAATCATTATTGCCAGCAATCTTTCACTTCCAAAACCAGATGATACCATTAAGAGATTCTTAAGACCTGATATATACTCAGGCATGGCTATAGTAAAAGAGCATCCAAGATAGAATGCCTCCCCTATTCCAAACCCAATGCCCAATAACATACCCAATAAATAGATTTTTAATTCGTCCATCCTTGTTATCTTTATTATGACTATAAGCGGCAATATCTTTATAGCCTCTTCACATAATGGACCAATTATAGAGATAATAAATAGAAACCATACAGGCAATTTAGTAGCTTCACCAATATTGAAGGTTTTAAGCAGGTAAATAAAGATGGGTGCTTTAACAAAGATATTCACAGCAGCACTTAAAGGTAAAGAGATCAGAATATACAAAAGTAAATACTCTCTTCCCTGTATCCAGCTTCGCTTCCAGAAAAAAAAGATCAATATAGAAATTATTGTTGCTTCTAAGGCGCAGATATAAAAATTCATCTATTCCTCCTTATCGGGTTAAAATAAGATTGGACATTCTTTTGAAGGCACTGGTTTCATTCCTTAATAATTCTTGTGGACTGCCTATCTCAACAATCTCCCCATTCTTCATCACTGCCACATTATCTGCTATCATCACTGTAGAGAGTCTATGAGCAATAAGGATAACCGTGCTACTTTTTTTCAATCTTATCAAAGCCTCTTTTATCTTCTCCTCAGTCTCTAAATCTACAAAAGCTGTTGGTTCATCTAAGATAAAAACCTTTGGATTAAGCAGAAAAGCCCGGGCAAGGGCAATCCTCTGTGCCTCTCCACCAGAAAGGTTCATCCCATCTACTCCAATCTGCGTCTGATATTTCTGAGGTAGTCTATCAATAAAATCTATCCCTGCATTCTTCATCGCCATTAAAACCTGGTTTTTATCAATCCCTTCTAAACCATAGGTAATATTCTCCCATAGAGTGCCATTAAAGACATAGTCATTCTGAAGGGTCAAAAGAACAGATTTGCGCAAAGATGATAGAGAAATATCCTTAATATCCTTTCCATCTAAAAGTATTTTACCCTCTTCTGGGTCATAAAAGCGGACAATCAATCTGCACAATGTGGTCTTACCTACACCACTTGCACCCACTAAGGCAAATATGCTTTTAGGGGGGATATCTAAGTTTATATTCTTCAAAATTATTCGTCCATCATAGCCAAATGAGCAGTTCTTTATTACGACTCTACCACAAGGAGGAGTAAATGAGATTGCTCCCTCTGACTCTACTGGCAAAGGCTTCATCTCCAAATACTCTGACATCCTCGTAAGGCTTGCCCGAATATTTTGAAAAGATAAAATAAGGTTTGTCAATCGCAAAACAGGCTGATAAAGGATGTTTGTAAAGAGAAGAAATGCCATCAGTGTGCCAAGTGAAATCTTTCCTTCTATCACCTGTGTCCCTCCATACCATAAGATTCCAAGCCCCCATAGGTTATTTACGATAAGCACAACAGTTCCTGCACCTTGGTTAAACATAAAGGATTTTATGGAGATTCTGATAAACTCTTTCAATTTATCAGAAAATCTCTCCTCTTCCTTCTTCTCTGTAGATAAAGAACGAATGAGCTCAATCTTATGAAAATGATCTACTGTATACCCTGAAATTTCTTGATCCTTCTCTTTAAGAAGAAAAGAGTATCGTAAGAGTGGTTTCCTGAACTTTACAACAATCAAAACCTGCAAGGCAAGGATTAAGAAGACAAACAGAGCCAGGTTTCTATGCCAAAAGACCATAAAAACCCCACTTATAAGCAGAATTAGGTTAAGGGGTATTGTTCCAAGAACATCTGCCCAGGAGTTACTTACAACCTTTGTATCAGTCAAGATACGATACGCCATCTCACCCCTTGGTGTCTTACAGAAGAATCCCATCGGTGCAAATTGAAGGTTTCTAAAAACATCCAATATCAGTTTAACCCCATTTGAGGCGAATATCTTAAAAAGGATATAATTGGCTGAAAGCGAAGTGCCAAGAAGGAGAACAAGGGTGGCTACGGAGATCAAGAGAACAAGCCTAAAGAGCTGATAATTACCCCCCATAATCACATCGTCTATGATGAACTTTGTCAGAAAGGGCGTAATTATCGTACATAATTGAGCAATTATTCCTAATCCTAAGCTCAATAAGATAAATAATCCCTCTTTCTTATTATATCTTAAAAAGAATATAAAATATGTTTTTATGTCTTTCAACATCTTTAACTTTCTCTAACTCAAAAATTTTTTACTGAGGGAGAGAGACAGAAATTATGTATTCCATCTCTCTCCCCAATCTTAACCCGTCCCTTGTTTACCGGCTACTGATCGCTACCTTATACCACATGACAGTATGAACAGCACCAACAAAAGCAGCTATAACAGCAATTATAGCTGGAAAAGCCCATACTGGAAATGCTGCAAATTCACCCTGAACCCTGTTCATCTCGTTGTCCCCCAAAAGCTCAACTGTTGGAGATTCATAATTCATCTTTTATCTCACCTCCTTTTTCAAAGAATAGAAACTTTTCTATGTTAGGAGGCGAGACTATATTGGATGGAGAAGCCAAAGAGATAAAAGTTGGGCCGTTATGGAAAACAAAAAGGCAGAGCACAGCAACTCCGCCTGATATGACTTTTAGCTTATTTTCCTTTAAGGATAAGGAACTTCTCTTATCTCTCTCTCTCTCTCTCTCTCTCTGATGATCTTATTTTCCATTTTGTTGAGATTATAAATATCTCCGTAAAAAACTGTCAAGTTTTTTCTTCATACCGAAATATTATCGTTGTCCCAAATAGGCTGGTCAACTGGAAAATTTAAGGAGGCTATCGTGGCTGCTGAGGCAGTTCCTTCTACACCAGGAAAAGATGGTTCTATTGAGTATAAGGTCAAGATTTCTGAAAAAAAAGAGCCGGTGATAGATGAAAATGGCAGGTGCGACTTTAAGAATATCCTCTCTCTGCCAGCTGTCAAGAAAGGGGATATTCTGGCTACCAAGGTAGAGGCTATTCCTGGAAAGCCAGGTCAGGAGATAACCGGGGAGTTGATTCCAGCTCCTCTGATGAAGGATATTGTCTTGCCTTCTGGAAAGAATACTAAGGTTTCAGAGGATGGAAAGAGCCTGATAGCCAATATAGATGGAAGGGTTACCTTGTTAAATGAGAAGCTCCATATTGAGCCTGTCTATGAGGTTATCGGTAATGTGGGTCCTG
>JAZDOR010000180.1:0-10095 GCA_043798435.1 bacterium | reverse complement strand
GAGTTTAGAGTTATGAGTTTAGAGTTATGAGTTTAGAGTTATGAGTTTAGAGTTATGAGTTTAGAGTTATGAGTTTAGAGTTATGAGTGTATAAGGAATGAAGAAGATACCTATAAAGACAGACAAAAGGTGTGGGTTTTTTGATCTTACCAGAAAGATTGAGGGTTTGCTTTCTCAAGGGGATGACGGGGTACTGTTTCTCTTTTGCCCCCATACAACTGCTGGCATTACTATAAACGAGGGAGCAGACTCAGATGTTATCGCAGATGTAAATAATAGCTTGACAAGGCTTATTCCAGAAAAAGAAAATTATAGGCACATAGAAGGTAACTCAGATGCCCATATCAAAGCATCCATCATCGGCTCCTCGCTTTCTATCTTTGTTGAGCAGGGAAAACTTATTCTCGGCACATGGCAGAAGGTCTTCTTCTGCGAGTTTGATGGACCAAGAAACAGGGAAGTCTGGGTGAGAATAGTTAAGAGTTTAGAGTTATGAGTTTAGAGTTATGAGTTAATGGAAAAGGGGTTTGATTTTGAGAATTTAGAGGTTTATCAAAAAGCGGTTGATTTTACCAATATAGTCTATGGGGTTACAAAAAAATATCCCAAGAGTGAGTTGTTTGCTACTGTAAGCCAATTTAGAAGGGCAGCTTTATCAATCCCTTTAAATATTGCAGAAGGAGCAGGCAGATTACACGAGAAGGAGAAAAGACAATTTTACCAAATTGCTAAAACCTCAGTCAATGAATGTATTCCGATTATGGAAATTTCAAGAAGACAAGAGTTTTTGGGAGAAGATATTCACCAGAAGTTGTATCAATCAAGTTTAGAACTATCTAAAATGTTGGCTGGTCTAATCAAATCCCTCTAAACTCATTCTGAAAAGTTTAGAGTTTAGAAAAGTTTAGAGTTCAGAGTTTAGAGTTTAGAAAAGTTTAGAGTTTAGAGTTTAGAGTTTAGAAAAGTTTAGAGTTCAGAGTTTAGAGTTTAGAGTTTAATAAAATAACTCATAACTCATAACTCATAACTCATAACTCAAAAGAGTTTAGAGTTTAGAGTTTAGAGTTTAGAGTTTAATAAAATAACTCATAACTCAAAACTCATAACTCATAACTCAAAAGAGTTTAGAGTTTAGAGTTTAGAGTTTAATAAAATAACTCATAACTCATAACTCATAACTCAAAACTCATAACTCATAACTCATAACTCATAACTCATTTAAGGAGGTAAAAAATGAAAAAGTATCTAATGACACCAGGGCCTACGACCCTACCAGAAGATGTTCTGTCTATTATGGCACAGCCCATAATCCATCACAGGACAAAGGAGTATCAAGAGATAAACCAGAGGGTGAACGATGGATTAAAGTATATCTTTTCCACCCAGAATCCTGTCTTTACCCTTGCCTCATCTGGCACAGGTGCTATGGAGGCGGCTGTCTGCAATCTCCTTTCATCCACTGATAAAGCCATAGCTATAGTTGGTGGAAAGTTTGGAGAGAGGTGGACTGAACTCTGCAAGGCATATAAGATTGAGGCGGAAGTCTTTGAGGTTGAATGGGGGATTCCGCTTGATATGGATAGACTGAGGGAGAGGATTAAGGCAACAAAACCTGCTGTCCTATTTTCTACTCTCTGTGAGACCTCTACGGGTATGCTCTTTGATATAAAGGCAGTGTCCGGGCTTTGCCAGGAAGAAGGGGTGATGCTTGTGGTTGATGCCATAAGCGGGCTATGTGCAGACCCAATGCTGACAGATGAATGGGGGGTGGATGTTGTTCTCTCTGGTTCTCAGAAAGGGCTTATGTCTCCACCGGGTCTTGCCTGTATCTCTATGAGCCAGAAAGCATTAGAAAAGGCAAGCAAATCAGACCTTCCAAAATACTACTTTTCCATACCAAAGGCTTATAAAGCCTATCAGAAGGACTCTGCCTTTACACCAGCCATAACCCTGATAAGAGGGCTATCTTGTGCTATAGAGAGGATACAGAGTGAAGGCATGGAGAATGTCATCAAAAGACATTCTATCCTTGCAGAGGCAACAAGGGCAGGTGTCCAGGCAATAGGATTAGAGTTGTTTCCAAAGAATCCATCAAATGCAGTTACTGCTGTTAAGGTTCCTGAAGGTATGGACGGAAAGAAGCTGACAAAGCTGATGAAGGATGGATACGGTGTCAATTTTGCCGGAGGACAAGGTCATCTTGAAGGCAAAATCTTCAGGATAGCCCACCTTGGCTATTGCGATAAGTTTGATGTCATTCTTGCATTATCCTGCATTGAAATGGCTCTCTCTGATATGGGATATTCCCTCACCAAAGGAAAGGCTGTGGCAGCTGCAGAGGAGATACTAAAGCAATTAATCCTTTCGTAACTATTCAGCCATACTAAATGTATAAGATAGGGAAATGGGGGAAAAGGAAGAACAGGGGAGAATACAGAATCCAGAATTAAGAATATTCTGGATTCTGACTCCTGAATTCTGACTTATATTTCCCTTTTTCTCTTTCTTCCCACCTCCTTTTTTACACCAACTAAAAAAAACATTTAAGGTTTTTTCAAAAAATGCCGATAAATATAGAAGAGGGGGAAAATTTAATTGCAATAGCAAAAAAAGACAGAATCCCCAAAAGAGGTATTAAAATGGCTGGAGTAAGTGGAGTTTCAAATACAGGTACAGGGGCAACGGTCTCATCAGCCACACAGAAGATGGGCCTGGGTCAGGATGATTTCTTAAAGCTCTTGACCATAGAGCTGAAGAATCAGAACCCGATGGAACCCTTAGATAATAAGGAGTTTGTTGCTCAAATGGCGACATTCAGCCAGTTGGAACAGCTTCTGAAGATGAGCGACTTCCTCTCTCAGTCTATGAAATCTTCTATCATGAATTCTGGACTCTCTATGTTGGGAAAAAATGTTAGTGGCACAACAGCCGAGGGTAAGGCAGCAGCTGGAAAGGTAATAGCTGTTGATTTTAAGGAAGAAGGAAAACCGACGATTACCTTAGAAGGAAATATAAAGGTGCCGTTTGAAAATATTTTAGAGGTTAAAGACATCTCATAAAGATGAAAATGTAAATATAATGAATATTAGTAACTATTTACCGAGAATGAAGTGTAACAAAGGAGAACAGGGGAAGATGGAGAAACGGAGAAGGTTAATAGAAGCCAGAATTCAGGAGTCAGAATTCAGAATATTCTGGATTCTGGATTCTGTATTCTGAATTCTTTTCAATTCTCCCATATCTGCCACATCTCCTTTCTTACACCTTCAGATGGGTAAAGTGTTACGAATATTATACAGGAGGTAGAAAAGATGTTAAGGTCAGTCTATTCAGGAATTACAGGGATGCGGATCAATCAGATGTGGTTTGATGTGATCGCAGAGAACATGGCGAATGTGAACACGCCTGGTTTCAAGAAGTCCAGAATCAGTTTTGAGGACTTGTTAAACCAGACATTTGAGGGTGCGATGCAACCCCGAGGTGAGCTTGGAGGAACAAACCCAATGCAAATAGGCCTGGGTAGCACCGTAAGCAGTATCCAGGTGATTCACACCCAGGGAACTGTCAAAGAGACACAGGTATCTACAGACCTGATGATCAATGGTGAGGGATACCTTGTCATTTCAAGTGGAGGCGAGACAAAAAGCTATACCCGTGCCGGAAACCTCGGCTTTGATAACAGTGGCAATTTAGTCAACCTTTCTAATGGATACAAGGTGCTTGGCTGGAACGCCGAGAGGGATTCAATCACAGGCCAGCTTACTATGGATGCCAACAACAAGACAAAGATAGAGACAAGTAGCCCACTTAAGGGGTTGAAGATAGCCAATAACGATATTATGTCTCCAAAGGCAACAACCAAGCTCGGCTTTGAGGGAAACCTGAATGAAGGGGTAACGACTGCCTTTGATTCTTCTGACCTTAACTTAGCCAAATATGTAAAGAGTGTTGTCCCTGTATCTAAAGGAGGTGCCGGGATTAGCCTTTCTGCCTCCTGGAGTAGTGCCGGGTTTGAGAACCAGCCCACAGGAACTGTAACCCTGGGTCCAAAGGGCTATACCCAGACATTTGCTCTGGGCTCAAAGCCCCAGGACCTGATAGATGCCATCAACAACAACTCGGCTACCACAGGGATAACTATCTCCTATAGCGTAGAGGATAAGTTTGTCTTGAAGACTGACCCAACCAACCAGAGGATAAAAGAGGTGGGTGGCTTAATCACGGTAGAAGAGACACCTGCCTCAGGAAGGACAGGTTTCCTTACCGAGGCAAAGATTCCCGCAGGCGAATATCATGCCTCAATAGATATAAATGTTGGTTTTGAACACCTCCTTGACCCAACAAATCCAGATAACATCTATTTTAGATGGAAGGCAGTCAACCCGACAAATAATGAGGTTATCTCTACCAATGCCTATTATCGTCAGGAAGAAGATACTGGCATATCTCCAAAGCAGGTTACAAACGAAGAGCTTGGATATGGTGATGGGGCTACCTATGTCTTTGAGTTTGATAGTGCTGATGTTGACCCGACAAGTCTTCAAGTCTATGTAGAGGATCCAGCCACAGGTGTCAAAACGCTCTATACTCAGTATAAACTGCCATTACCTACGGATCACCACGGCACCGGTGGGGGAGCTCCGTATACCCCTCCAAACAATGCTTACTACTTTGATAGCAACGGCGAGACAGACTCTTTTTATGATCCAACAGTCGCCACCCCCCCCCTAACTGGAACTCCCAGTATAAATATTGGCAAGGGTAATGATGGTAAGGATAGGGTCATTATCTTCAGGTCAAGTGCCGCTTATGGCCAATTAGCCTCTGGATTGAAGATAACCGCAGACTATTCAAGGGATGGGTTTAACCTCTCTCAATCAACAGTTGACCAGACAACCCTGGAGATGAAGATAAACGGCGCAGCCACAGATAAGGCCGGGTATAGGTTCAATAACAACCTTGGTGAGGGTGGTGTTGACCAGATAACCTTCTTCTCCACAGTGAGCACAGAGGAGGTTGTCCGGAACAACCTTGATACATCAAAGTCTTTTGATAAAGCAGGGTTTAATGTTGCACCCTCCTTAGTGATGAGCAGTGCCGCACTCCCTTCAACCATAACCATCACCTGGAGTGGTGGGAGTCAGAGCTGGACATCCGGGCACCTTTCCTCTTATGCTACTGTGGCAGATTTCTTAGCTATTGTTGAGGCAAGTGTGAATGGAAAGGCAGGCACAAATTTAATAAGCTTCTCCTATGACGCTGTGGAGGATAAGTTTAAGCTGACAAATAAAGCTGGAATATACCTCTGGCAGTCTCATAGAGAGGGGTTTCTTACCCATGTCAAGATGTTTGGTGAAGGAAGGGAGACTGCTGGTTCTACTATTGATAACTATCTTGCTGCTGATACCAATCCAAAGAGCAGGGAGGAGGTTGTGGCTAACAAGCTCAATCTTTCTAAAAACTTTGAGAGGGCAGGGTTTAATGATGGTTTTAAGGATGCAGCAGGTGCTGTAGCCTCAGATATCACCTTCTCCTGGACAACCTCCACAGGGGCATGGGCATCCTGGAGCTCTGATGACTTGAATTCCTATCTCTCAGTCAATGAGTTTCTTGACCATGTGAATAATGCTGTCTCTACTAGTAGTGGTAGTACTGGCAACGCACTTCCAGTAACCTTGAGGTATGACGAGAAACTTGACCGATTCACCATAGTCAATACCGGTGATAGTGTCCGGGTTCAGCAGTCAACCTTAGATGGTTTCCTGACCAAGGCAAAGCTTCTTACTGCAGGTTTACAGCCTGTTATAGTACCGGGTTCTCCTCCATATAGCACAGGGGATGTGGTTACAGGAGACTATAATTACAACAAGACAGTTGATGCTAAGGGTATCCTGCAAATGAACTCTGATTATAAGGTTATAAACAACTTCAGGGATACAGAGGCTGTGCCGGAGATTATCTCCAGTCGTGAGGTCAAAGATGGCTCAGCTGCAGTCAACTTAGCCGGGGGCTGGAATCAGTTTGATTCAGGCACAATAAATGGAACCATAACCATAGACACTGATTCTGGTACATACACCTCCAAGGAGATAAACCTATCTAATTATACTACTGTTCAGGCTCTATTGAATGAGATAAACGCCTCAGATGCCAAAATCTCTATAGAGTATGACTCAACTACAGACAGGTTCAAGATACGGTCAAGGACAGAGGGTGCCAGGATCAGCCTCTCTGAGAATGGCTCGACACCTTTCTTTTCTGAGATAAACATATCCTTAGGTAGTATTGAGGGTGGAAATAACAATGGTGTTATGGATCTTGTTCAGGAGAGACCAACACCCGGGACAGGATGGAGCGATACAACAAAGGCAGCAGGAACAGGCAAAGACTTCTTCAGGATAAATGTTGCCTCAAATGAGGTCAAGGCTGAAGAGGTAGGCATAGCCGGTTTAGGAAAGTCAGGCACCCAGACAGTGAAATTGGATGTGACTGCTCTCAGCAAGAATGTAGATGGTCCAGTATCTGAATTTTCTGGTGGCAGGTATTATTTGAGCGCGTCAGGTGGAACCCCAACTGGTTGGAGTCTATATCTTGCCCATGGCGATGTTGATAAAGACACCATTGTTATCTGGAGAGAGCCAGCAGCAGGCGGTGTGAATATGGTTCCATCTTCTGATATTATCTTTTATGATAATGCCGGCACAGGTGGTGAAGATATGATTAGACTTATAGACAATATAGCACAGGGAGGCGATGCCATTTATATTGACTATACAAGGCTGAATGGTTTTGACCTGAAGAACCCGGATGTAGACCCGAGTACCCTTGTCCTCAAGGTAAACAATGTTATCCAGAAACAGTCGGATTATACCTTTGTTAATGGAGGTGGGGCCAATGGTGTTGATCAGGTAATTCTTGACAGGTCCTATGGCACAGGCGATGTTACAGTTGACTATCGTCAGGTAAGCCCGCTCTCTGCTGATGTCTTTATGCCCAATGGAAATGCAGGACCTGAATCTTTGACCTTTACACCAAACACTGGAGTGGATACCACCTATTCAGGATATAAGTCCTCAGATGAGGGTGCGTCTGTTACCAGTGAGAGGAACTCAGACTATCTGTCTAACGCCTCAAGGAAGCTCTATGATGCCCTTGGCGTAGCCTGGGATACAACCTTCACCTTTGAAAAGCTGTCTACTAACAGATGGGTCTGGTCTGTGCTTAATCCCTCCTCTGAAAAGAACAAGTTTGCTGGATATGGCTTGCTGATGTTTGATGATAAGGGAGACTATGATAAGGAGAACTCTAAAGTTTTTGAATCTCCATCAGATGAGAGGACAGCTGGATCAAAGTTCCAGAAGGGGCTTCTCTTTGACCCGGGAAAACAAGGTGCAGCACCCCCCCCAGACAAAGGTGCTCCATCTGTTGATGTGACTATTGATTTTTCCAAGATTCACCAGTTCAGGGCGGATAAGAGCGATGCGGCGATAACCTCTCAGGATGGCTATGCTAAGGGTGTGTTGAAGTCAACGACCATAGATAGCCAGGGTGTGGTTGTTGGCTCCTATACAAACGATCAGGTTCAGGAGGTTGGACAGATTGCTCTGGCCACCTTTGCCAACCCGTCAGGTCTCGTGAAAGAATCAGGCACAACCTTCGTTGAAACCCTGAACTCTGGAGAGGCGAAGATAGGCACCCCGGCCAAGGATGGAAGAGGAACCATTCAGTCAGGCCGCTTAGAGATGGCTAATGTTGACCTGGTTGAAGAGTTTACAGACCTGATTATTGCCCAGAGAGCATTTCAGGCAAACTCAAGGATAATCGTTACTGATGACCAGGTGCTGACAGAGATAGTCAACCTCAAGAGGTAAATGAGTTAGGGAGTTAAAGAGTTGGGGAGTTTTAGGGAAAAATAGACAGAGCCACGAAGAAACCTCCAAATTTTCGTGGCTTTGTTTTTATAATAAAAAAATGGTTAGAATTCAGGAGTCAGAATTCAGAATTCAGAATTAAATCAGGCGACGCAAAACTGTTTGTGTATTCTGCTTTAACGGGTAAATCCAGCGAAAATAACCGCATAAATCGCGCAGGTTCTTTTATTCTGACTCCTGGATTCTGAATTCTGAATACCTGAATAGTTACAAAAAATGATTGAACTTACCAGATTGAATGATAAGAAATTCTTTCTTAATCCTCATCTCATTGAGACTATTGAGGAGACGCCTGATACTGTCATCACCCTGAACTCTGGACAGCGATATGTGGTGAGAGAGGGGCTTGACAAGATAACAGAGATGACCATAAAATATAGAAGGAGCTTAGGGTGGCCTGCCCAGGAAACTTAAATGAGTGTAGAGTTATGAGTTATGAGTAATGAGTTATTTTATTAAACTCTAAACTCTAAACTCTAAACTCTAAACTCAAAACTCTAAACTCTAAACTCAAAACTCTAAACTCTATACTCAAAACTCTAAACTATTAAAATGGCAGAAGATGAGCTTTTGTTAGACGAAGAGGAGGAAGAGAAGAAGAGCCTTGGTGCTTTTTCTAATCCTGTAGTTCAGATTATAGCCTTAGTGATTGGAGCTGTAGTCGTGGCTATAATTGCTGCTCTGGTCAGTGGTATCGTCGCCAACTCGAACAGACCTGTCAATATCATCGTCAATCCAGAGAAGGAGGAGGAAAAGGTTCTTCCTCCAGAATCCTTGCATAACTATGATATGGGCAGTTTTCTGGTGAGGTTGACAGACCAGGATCTCCCAAGATACCTGAAGCTTGATAATGTTACCCTTGCTTATGGCGAATATAAAGAGATTGCCCCAGAGATTGGGGAGAGGAAGAAGCAGATAAAGTCTTTGATAAACGATACCCTGATTACCAAATCCTCAGATGTGGCAACTTATGATGGAAAACATGCTTTGAGAAAAGAGCTTATTGAAAAGATAAATGCTATCCTGGTAAAAGGAAAAATTTCTGATATCTATATGGAAGTCTTGATACAGTAAATAGTGAGCAGTAAGCAGTGAAGAGAAATGACTCTTCACTCATCACTCATCACTCATCACTCATCACTATTAAAATGGCAGAAGAAGAGTTAGCAGAAGAAGAGGGAGAGAAGGAAAAGAAGCCAAAGAAGGGTCTTCCAAAAATGGTCATCATTGGGCTTATTGCGGTTATAGTGATTATTATTGCGGCTGTCGTGGCGGTTGTGGTCTCAAAAAAGATGATGGAGGCAAAGAAGATTGAGATTGAGCCAATTGAGGAAAAACATGTTGCTCACCTGCCTGAGCTTCATACGCATAAATTGGGTGAGTTCTTAGCAAAGTTAGTTTCACCGGATGAGCCTGTCTATGTAAGAATAGAAAGCCTGGCTCTTGCTTATAAAGTTGACTATGAGTTCCTGCCAGAGGAGCTTGAAGAGAGACAGCTTCAGATGAGGGATAGAGTCAATGACATCCTCATTGCCAGCACCCCGGAGATAGGCACACTTGAGGGAAAGAAAGCCTTCAAAGAGAAACTCCTCTATGAGTTCAACCACATTCTTAGAGACGGCCAGATAGAGGAGATATACTGCGAATTGATACTTCAGTAAGTTTAGAGTTCAGAAAAGTTTAGAGTATAGAGTTTAATAAAATAACTCATAACTCTTAACTCATAACTCTTAACTCATAACTCATTATGGATGGACTGATTTTAATAGATAAACCTGCTGGTATCACCTCCTTTGGGGTTGTTGATAGGATAAAGAGAAAGGTAAAAAAAACAAGGGTTGGCCACAGCGGCACCCTTGACCCTCAAGCAACTGGTCTCCTCCTTATCTTGATTGGTCGGGCAACAAAGGTCGTTGAATACCTTTATGAGCTTCATAAGGAGTATGTGGCTGGGGCTGTGATTGGTATCAGAACAGATACTCAGGATATATGGGGTAAAATAGAAAGCCAGGAAGGCGCAGATCAGATAAAGAGAGGCGATATAGAGGCGATTATTCCTGAGTTTTGCGGAAAAATTAAGCAAACCCCACCGATGGTTTCAGCCTTGCATCATCAGGGAGAGAGGCTATACAAGCTGGCTAAAAGGGGAATTGTTGTTGAAAGG
>JAZDOR010000171.1:0-14751 GCA_043798435.1 bacterium | reverse complement strand
ATATTCTTAAAATCGCACCTGCCATTTTCATCTATCACCGGCTCTCTCTTTTCAGAAATTTTAACCTTATACTCAATGGTCGCATCTGTGCCGGCAGTAGGAGGAATTGCCTCAGCAACCACAATAGCCTCCTTAAATTTTCCAGAGGATAAAGCCTCTACCAGATTCTGCTTCTTTATGCCAGCCTTTATCCCCTGCTCGCTTAAATACCTTAGTATCTCCTCCATATCAATAAACATGCCGTTGACTATTGACTCTCTTCTTTACTGTCTTCTGTCTTCTGACTTCTGTCTTCTGACTTCTGCTGTCTGTTGACTTTTGACTGTGAACTCTCAAACTGGTCGTGTGATGGAACAGCCATAATTGCACCTGTCCCATATTCCATCAAGACACTGTAGAAGGTGAGAAACGAAGGTTATAGCGAGAGATAAGATACGAAAGTTTAATTCTTAAAAACCAAGGTTGGGTGGGAAATTTATTCAAGATATCTTCTGCTGCAAAGGCTGCTTTTAAGGTAGATACGGTACGACGAACCAAAGATTTGGTTTTAATAGGTTCTTCTGAGATGTACTGAAAAAAGAAGTCTAAAGGAATATTGTGTTGGCGAAGGCTTAAATAAGATTCTAAAATCAGATTTCCTTGAAATTCCCAGAAATTGGTGATAGAGTATATCTTGCTGTAAAAAGGGTGCTTTTGAAGGTAGTTTCCCATTCTTTCAAGCAAAGTAGAAGGAGATAAGGAAAGAGAAGAAGAAAGGGTTTTTATTACAAAGATATAGAAATTAGGAATATTGAATTGTAATATTATAAAAGCAAACCCAATACAAAGTATCCTTTCTACCCCATAGATAGAAAGGTCCTTTGAGCAAAACAGATCAAAGGGTGGTTCTTTGTTGGATATAAGATGATATTCTTCTCGTTTTTCATAGAGTGCTGACCCAGGCAAAATCTTTGTGAGAAATAGGACTGGGATTATAGAGAAAGTATCTTCATCTATTTCAAATACATAGTCAAGAGAACGCTTAAAATCTTCAATGGTCTCTCCGGGCAGACCTGCCATTACATCTACAAATATATACAGTTCTTTTTCTTTCATTTTATCAATCTTCTTTTTGTCAGAAGCGACTAGAAAAGGTCGATTGATATCTTTTAGAGTCTTTGACTCAATGCTCTGAAGGCCTGTTTCAATTGCCTTAAAATTGGCACGAACAAGAAGATCTATCAACTCATCATCCAATCTGGAAAGAATCATTTCTGAAAAGAAGACTGTATTGCGGTTGTGTTGGATAATGAATTCAAGAATGTGATGTGCCCGAACTTTATCTAAAACAAACGAGGTATCAAGGAACTCTATCGCCCTCACATTGTTCTTCATGAGATATAAAAGTTCTTCACAAACCCTATCTTCTGAATAATAATAGACTTTTCCATACCAACGAGATTCACAACAGAAGCTGCATTTGAATAGACAACCACGAGAGGCTTCCAACAAGGCAAAGTTTTGAATGTCATTAATATTTACCAGACCCATTAGATAAGGGGATGGAATAATATCTAAATAATTTAATTTCATCTTTTCAACAAGTATTTCTGGCGGATTTCTAACAATTTTGCCATCTCTTTGCCAACAAAGTCCTGATATTTCATCAAAACAGCTTTTTCCTTCTTTAATGGCTACCAAAAGGTCGGTAAAGGTTTTTTCTCCCTCATTTTCAACAACGAAGTCTATCATCGGATTGTTTTTAAGAAATGTTTTTTTAAACAGTGATATCTCCGATCCACCATGGACTATTATGGTCTTTGGTCTAATCTCCTTGATCAAATAAGAGAGAATAGAAGTTTTGGAAGAGGAATGGTGCATATTAGAAAAGCCTACAATATCTGGTTCTTCCTGAAGGATCTTTCTTAAAATATAGTGATTTGTATCGTTTATAGAAAAATTGAGTATCTGAATGTTAGCTGAAAATGGTAAATATTTCTTGGCATAAGCCTTTAATAGAAGCAGAGAAAGGGAGTAATACATCCTACCGCAGTTTAGGCTAACAAGAATAACTTTCATCGCCTCTTTATTCCCATAAGTTTGTTCAATTCAGCCTTTGCTATTTCTCTCCCTATCTTTACTTCCATCAAGTAAGTTTCAGTTTCACTCAATTCAATCTCTCGCTTTTCTACCTCATCTTCAGTGATATTTCCCATCCTATGTTGAAGACAAGAAATCTCCAGATTCTCTTTTGCTAAAGAGATAGACTTACTCAACCTCTGGTATCTGCCTTCTATCTTCTGGATGCTTTGAAAGGTCTCTTTTATCTCCTGGATAATTTCCCTTTTTGTCATCTCATACTCATCTTTTGCAATTTCCCGATTGATATTCTCTTCCTCAATCCTTCTTTGGATAAAATTGCCATCATAGAAAGTGTAAGCAAGATTCATCCCTATCTTCCAGTCTTCCTTTTTAAGGTTATCCCAAGATTTTCTATAAGCGTCTGCTATCCCCAGATAATTTAGCTCTCCAGAAAGTTCAACTTTGGGATATCTGGCACTCTTTGCTAAAAGTAAAGCTACCTTCTTTTCAGAAATCGTTACCTCTTGCTGTTTAAGCTTGATATTATTGACCAAGGCATTGTTGATAGCAAAAGATATATCCATCTCTAAAGGCTTAATCTCTGGTTCGTCAATAGGAACAATTTTAGGATAGCCTTTTACATTAAGAAGATTAGCCAATTTTCCTTCAAAGTATTCTCTCTCTGCCTTCAATTGAAAAAGGGTATCTTCTGCTTGTGTAAGTCTTGCCTCTGCCTCTCTTAGCTCCATTTCTGATATACTTCCCAATTCCAGTCTCTTTTTTGCCTTTTCTCTCATCTTATTAAAATATTCAACCTTCTTAGAAATAATTTCGATATGGAGTATAGCTTTCTTTAATTCCCAGTAAAGTTTGGTAACAAGGAATACCAACTTCTGCTCAACCAACCCTTCTTCATACTCCAAATACTCCTTTTGGATTTTAGCTTGCTTTATCTTTCCTGTAATCTCACCCCCTGAATAAAGTCTTTGTTTCAAAGAGAGAATAAGATCATTCCTCCAGGGAGAAGAGGGTGTCATAAAGACCTCAATCCTTTCTCCCGAAAGATCAACCCAGTAGCTTTCAATCCCTTCTTTTTTCTCGTATCCGCTCTCTGCTTCCAGAGCAACCCTTGGCAGAAGCTGAGAGTTTGCCTGATAAATCCTTTGCTTTGCGGATTCTACGGTAGCTCTGGCAATCTTTGCCTCAACACTATTTTCTATTGCACATTTAACAGCATCTTTAAGGGATAAAATAATGGTCTCTTCACTTAGACAGAAAGAACTGATTAACAAAAAGGTCGCTACCTTCTTCATCTCTCTTTCTCAAAAAGATATATGTTCTTTGGTAAAATCTCTCCCTTCATTCTCTTCAATAGTTTAATCAGGATATTTATAATCCTGTCCTTCTCTGTGATGATATTCGAGGTAACCGTATATCCTACCTGAAGAGAGTATAATTTTCCGTCTCTTATCACATAAGGATCAAAGACAGCAATAGTCACTCCATAAAGCCCTCCTTCTGTTCTATCTTTTGAAACATTGGTTACCTGACCCTTAAACACCTTATACTCACCATGAGGAAAGGCCTCAACAAATATTTTTGCCTTTTGACCCTCTTTTACCTTTGGTCTATCTTTTTCCTTAATAAATGCCTTGACTACATAATCTTTTGGTCTTCCAATTTTTATGATAGTCTCTCCTGGCCCAACAAACCTTCCTGTAAGTTGCTGTGTCTCTTTAGTCAAAATAATTCCATCAACCTTTGCATAGATTGAGAGATTCTCTGTAACCTTTTTAAGAAATTCTATCTCATTTTGCTTCTTTTCAATCTCCTTTTCAATCTTGGAGACCCTTTCTCTTAAAATCCTTTCTTCTTTTTCGCCATCTTTTATCTGCCTCAATCTGACCTCGGCCTCGGCTACCCTGGCAAGAGCAACCTTCTTTTCTTCATCGCTATACCTATTTTGAACAAGCAGAAGGTCTTTCTTGGCTACCTCAAGATTAGCAGATGCCAATTCCCATTGGTATTTTGCCTCTTCTTTTTCCTTCAAAGAAACGAGTCCTAACTCAGCCTCCTCTTCCTTTCTTTTGTAATCTACTTCAGCCTGCCTTGTAGAAAGGGCGGCCATTTCTATCTTGGTTTTGGCCAACCCAACCTCTTCAGGCTTTGAGCCTCTCATTATCATTGCAAGCTCAGCCCTGGCAGCAGAAATAGATGCCTCTTGCTCTGCAATATTGTTTTTTATCTTGGACCCAAAGAGTATAAACTCTTCCTCTGCTTCTCTTTTATCCAAATATAGCCTTTCTGACTCAAGCCCTGCATTTAAGAGGACTGTTTTCTTCTCCTCATCCTCAAGCTTAAACAGCAAATCTCCTCTTTTTACTTTATCTCCTTCAGATACAAACATCTCCTTGATGATTCCACTAACTTTTGGTCTTGCCTCAACCCAATTTTCTGCCTCCACTATCCCCTCTGCCTTAGCCACCAATTCAATCTTGGCTATATACAAGAAGACGGCTACTAAAGAAAGGAGAGAGAAGAGAACTGAAAGAAAGACCTTTAGAATATCCTCAAGGATTCTAAGCCTTATTTTCATCAGAGTATGACCATATCCTCATAAAGATGGCGGTATAATCCATTTTTTTTAATCAACTCATGGTGGCTTCCTATCTCTATCACTCTTCCTCTATCAAGGACAAATATGGTATCAGCCTGCTTGATGGTGGAAAGTCTGTGGGCAATAATGATAGTGGTTTTCCCTTTTATGAGATGAGACAATGCCTCCTGAATCAGCCTTTCTGACTCAAGGTCACAGGAAGAGGTGGCTTCATCAAGGATCAAAACAGGTGCAGACTTTAAGATAGCCCTGGCGATAGAAATCCTCTGTCTTTGACCACCTGAAAGGGTAAGTCCTCTTTCTCCTATCCTGGTTTCATAGTTATCAGGAAATCGTAAGATGAACTCATCGGCATTCGCCATCTTGGAGGCATAATATATCTCTTCCTCCTTTGCCCCTATCTTGCCAAAGGCAAGGTTTTCTTTTATCGTCCCACTAAACAAGAACGGATCTTGAGAGACTATAGCTATCTGTCTTCTCAAGGACTTGATCTTGACATCTTTTATATCCATTCCATCTATCAGCACAGAGCCAGATATAGGATCATAAAACCTGGGAATCAGATGAGAAAGGGTGCTTTTTCCTGCACCACTCCTGCCAACTAAGGCTACTACTGTGCCTGGCAGAATACTAAGGTTAATGTTGGATAGGACCTCCTGTTTTTCGTTATAACTGAAGGAGACATCTTTGAACTCTATCTTTCCCTGAACCGAGGTTAGTTCAATTGCCCCAGGCCTATCTTTAATATCAGGTGTAATATCAAATATTTCGTAAAACCTTTCTGTACCAGCAATAGCCCTTTGCAAATCATCATTTGATGATGAAAGTTCTTGCCAGGGTTGCATCAGATTCTCAAAAAGAAGGGCAAATGCCAAAAGTCCCCCTAAAGTAAGATGTTCTTTGATAACCATTTGACCACCAATCCAGAAGATGAAGACTAAGGCAAGGAATATGAGAAGCTGTGTCACCTCAGTAGATAATGAATCTAATGATGACTCTTTGAAGAAGGCCTGATTGAATCTGATTAAGTATCTCTTTACCTGATGCAATACCCTGTTTTCCGCTACAAAAGTCTTGACTGTTCTGATACCTGAGAGAGACTCGCAGGTGTAAGCATAAAAGTCTGCTTGCCTTTCCATCATTTGATAACTACTTTTTCTAATCAAGGGACTGATCAAGAGGATAAATATCCCTAAAATTAAGAGAAACCCGAACATAATAAGGGTTAAAAACCTATTGATATATAGGCAAGCTCCAGTAAAGATAAGGATAGCAAAAAGGTTATTTGAAAGGTTCAGGATGACCCGATTGATTGCCCTTTGGATTTCATCTATGTCCTTTATCCGAGAGATAAGCTCTCCTGTTGGTCTCCTTTCAAAAAACTTGAGGGAGAGCGAAAGGAGATGTCTATAAAAACGAGTGGTAATATCAATCTCTACCTTTTGGGATAGAAGGAGCATAATAAACCGAAGGAGAAGGCTAAATATAGTTCTAAAGAGAATCAAGATAACCACAGAGAAAAATAAAAGGTTTAGAAGGTTGAGGTTTTCATTTACCAAGACATTATCAATCAGAAACTTCATCCCTAAAGGAAATGAGAGGGAAAGGAGATCTACAGCAATCAGGCATAAGATAGCCACTATAAAGCTTGATCTATAGGGCTTCAAAAAACTGATGAATTTGATGAGGTTTTTAATATTCATTTTTTCTGATTGCTTCAAGCTCCTTCACAGTAGATTCTATCAAAAGAACAGTATGCTCTAAGAAGGAAGCAAAAAGTGTAAGTCCAAGCTTCTTTGCGACTAAAAGGGCAAGATTAAAATAATAGACGGAATGCTTCAAGGTTTCCTCAATTATCCCTTCTAAAAACAGGGTATCTTCTGCAGACTCTTTAGATTCTATCAGATGTAGTTTTATTAAGGGGAATGTAGCTCTCTTATGCAACAAATCTTCTTTCCATTCTCTGGCTGCATTCCTCAAAGAGAGACCTTTGCTGAAATTTTCCATCATCTCTTCCATTGGAGTATGTAACGATTCTCCTTTTCCCAACAAGCAGAATGCAGAGCTACAGCATTTCTGAAGGGCATAACGGTTGCCAGATATTTCTATAGCCTCTTTTAAGAGAGTTTTTCTCTTTTTGAAATCTTGGCGGTAAAAGTCAAAATATCTTATTGTCTCCTTTATATATCCTTCTATATAATCCCAGAACCTTGAGTCAGAAGGAAAGATTTTCTGATACCCCTTTATAAACTTAAATAGAAAGAAGCCCCCTATTCCCTCTGACTGGCCAATAGAGCGGATATAAGAAACTCCATAAAGATTTCCTATAGAAAGGACAGAACAGACCCTATCTTTCTCTGTTCCAAGCTCAAATATCTCAGAAAGCCAGTAAGGAAGTGAAACTGGAATTGAGAACTCAGCAGAGAGAATACCTGTGGGTGCAAACAATAGGTTATCTCTAAAACCCTTAATCTCTTTGGTGTATTTATCAAGAGAAGCCTTTACTTGTTTGCGAAATTTAAGATATGGATTTGTCATTTCTATAGTGTTTAAGATAGAAATCCACGCATTCGCCTATTGTTTGATGAATGGTATAGCGAGGAACGAAGCCTTTCTTTATCGCTTTTGATGTGTCTAATTCAGAATGAGATGTTGGAAGGAGAAATCCTCCCTCAATATCTGTATCCTTTTCTTGGATAATTATCTCACTTTTGCTTCCTGTAATCTTCTTTATCATTTCAATAAGATCTATCCATCTTACAAAGCCATTAGCGATATTATAAATACCTGACTCTTGCCAATATAAAGCCTCCACCAGGCAAGAAGCCAGATCTCGTGCATCCACCCATGAAGAACCTGCATTCTCTACATCCTCTTCTTTACCCATAAAGACAAAAGGTAGATTTTTAATAGCATGCTGGATAATAGGATAGAGGAACTGGTAGTCATTCATTCTTGAATTTGGAGCAAAGATAAAAGGGATTCTGAGTATGATATAATGACCACTAAACCCTTTTTCTTCATTGAGTTTTTTTAGAAGCAATAACTCACAGCATATCTTCTCTATATCATACCAATAGATAGGGTTATACAGAAGGTCTTCATCAAAAGGCTCTTTAGGAGGTATACCAATCACCCCCTGACTACTACAGTAGATAAAGTTTTTCTCTTTCCAGTAATCAATAAGATAGCTTGTGCCTAAAATACCTTCTTTAACAACCTTTTCTCTTTTCAATGTTCTTGGAGAAGCGGTATGGATAATCCCATCAACATCTTCCATAAACCCTTTAAGCCTTTTGGTATCAGATAGATTACACCACTTACTCTTTATCCCTGTAGTCTTTCTCAAAAGGGTCCTTCTTATAGCTTTTGCAGGGAGATTATGTTTTTTTAGCTCTTCTACCACATACCTTCCAAGATAACCACTTGCTCCTGTAAGAAGTATCATTATTATTCCTGTAAAAATTTGGCCCTGCCAATCAAAAAGAAAGACAGGGCCTTTCTCTCCAAACCCATTATCCTCTTAGACCAGCACAAGTCGGCGTCGGACGCTTAGGCTTCGGTCTCCCCCAGCTCAGAGCCAATTTTCTTTCTAAGACTCTGATCATCTTTTTGGTATTGATCTTTACCTTCTTCATCTTTTTCACCTCCCTCTCCCTCAAGATTTTTTGCAAAATTCCCTTATGGCTTCTCTCCCATCTGAGGGAGTAAATGGGTTTAAGACCACAAGGAAGCTTATAATTCCACAGACTGAAAGATAGAAAAATATTCCCTTCCAGAAAATCAGGGTAAAAGATTTACATAATAAGGCAAAGAATAAGGCTATAATCAACCACCAATAGACTCCTATAGCATAGATTAAAAACCTTTTTGTCCTATTGTTGATAAAGTGTATACTGGTTACATCACAGAATCCAGACGGGAAAGGAAAGAGAAAAATGCCTACCGATGAGATATGGCCTTCATATTTCTTTACTATAAGGCCGTGCAAGAACTCATGAATGATTGTTCCTATTACCAGAATTGAGATTCCAAAAAAGACTAAACTTAGAAACTGAAAGGTAGCAAGATTATAAAACCTAACCCACGAAAAATCTCTGGTCAAGAACCATAATGAACAGATAACAAACAAAAGGGAAAGGAAGAGTCCCTCTTTGGTAAAAATGGGTTTTGTAACCTCGTAAATTTTGGTTACAAGAGGATCACAGTCTCTTATAATTATCGTCCCGGGACAGGAAGAGACAAAAGGTTCACTATGCTTTGCCAACAATCTTTCTTCTTCTAAAGACCGAAGAATCATTTTAAGATCATCAACAAAATCTGGTAAATTTAAGCCATATTGGTCAAGAAGCAAGATGTATTTTGCCGCCTTTTCCTCTATTTCATACATTATGGGTGGAAAAGATGTGTCTTTGAGAAAATATAGAGTTCTTCCCTTTTTAACTAAGGTCAGCAAAAGCAGATCTTCTTTGAAGAAAGAAGGATTTAATATCTTATTATAAACCATCATTTTCTTCTTTGTAAGAGTTCACCACAAAGTTACAGAGAATAAAGCATATTGCAGAGCACAAATGATAAATTCTTTCTTTGTGTGTTGTTTATTTGTTATCATTTATAAGTTCTAAGAAAAAAATTTTTATTTTTTTGCAGGCATTTATATTCTTTTAAAAGATTTTTGCGAATTTTAACAGGATTTAATTGAGCACCATAATTTAAAAATTTTCTTTGAGATTTCTCAAAATTATCCTCTTTCCATCCCAAGTATTTATCCCAATTGAAAAAACTTTTATCTTTACAATATTCATTAAATATAGAGGAACCAGGATAAGGCAATAATATATATACATCAAGCCCATCGGGTTGTATTCTATTTATAATGTCAACAGTAGCTTTGATGTCTTCATCGGTTTCTCCGGGAACTCCAACGAGAAAATAAGCAAAGGTACTTATTCCAATCTTTTTGCACAGTTCAAAAGCTTCAATTGTTTGTTCTTGCGTTGTTCCCTTCTTTAATATTTTTAATATTTTATCACTGCCTGACTCCACACCAAAAAATAATTGGTTGCATCCTGCTTCAGAAATCAATTTTAGGGTTTCAAAATCTATTTCATCAACTCTTGCATGAGCCTTCCAATTTAATTTTAGGTCTTGGTTAATTATCTGGTTACATAATTCTTTTAGCCTACTTTTTGGACTCATAAAAATGGCATCACAGAAAAAAAAATTTTTAATTTTATAAATATCAACTAACGAATTTATTTCCTCCACTATATTTGCAGAGGTTCTTAGGCGATATTTTGTGCTATTATTAGCACAAAATGTACATCTATGATAACAACCTCTTGAAGTAATCAAACGAATCATTGGCTTGCCTACAATATCTTCTTGAATTTTAAGATATTCCTTCTGACGAATAGTTTCTCTGTCCGGGAAAGGTAAGGAGTCTAAATTTTCAATATATCTAAAAGGTCCAGTAATAGTTATTGTTTCATCTTTTTTGTATGCCAATCCTGATATATCTTCTAATTTTAATTTCTCGGATTCTAAATAATTAAGCAAAAGAGGCAAACTTTCTTCTCCTTCACCTAATACTATATAATCAATGGGGGCTTTCTTGAACAAATATTCTGGAGGCAGGCTACAAGGACCTCGTCCGCCGACAATAATAATTTTATCAGGGTATCTTTTAGCAATGTGCTTTGCTACATTAATTAGCTCGTTGATATCACACAAAAAAGACGACAATCCAACTATTGGTGTTTCTATTTTATTAACCTCTTTCCAAAAAAATTCCTTACTGGATATTTGGCCATCTATGTATCTATATGAATGACCCTTAGTTCTTAAAGAGGATAAAAGATACCCTATACCAAGTGAGGGAATTGGATTGATCTTACCATTAACATATGGACTAATAAAAGTGATTTCCATTTTAGTTTTTCATTGTTTTATTTTTGGTTTTTTATTAACCCTTTACATCTTCTTATATTATTTTTATCTTTGGCTTTTGTGTAAGCATCCAAAGCCTTTTCATATAACCCTATTACATAGCCATTGTAATCTCCATCTATTATTTTGGGGGTCTTAGATACGGCTTGTATGTACATATTTCCAGAACGGGCATAATCTTTTTTCCTATAAGCATTTTGGGCACAAATTACATATTCCTTGGCAATTATCCAGGGCTGACATTTTTGACACATAGATAAATTACTTATAATCGCATTATAACCCTTTAAGCCCTCCATATTTGAGAGGGAGGAATTCATCAGGCAAGCATTACTATGGTCATACACATCTGGTATATAATAAAAGGCATGTCCAAATTCATGGGCAAAATAAAATCCTCCAAGAATCTTATTCTTTGTTGCCTTTGGTACATCAGTGGCAGGTTTTATTCCTTCAATATTTCCGTATTCCTCAAAAATATTTACCACTAAACTTCTTCCATCTAAGGGTTTTCTTTTCGGACTTGAACACGAAGAACCTCCAGCTTTAGCGTGTTTACATATTGTATGTGGGTAGGGTTCAGAAAAAAGATCATACACAATCAGGGTATTTGTAAAAATAATATCATATTTATCCTGATACCACATCAATGAAAGCCATTCCACATATGACTGAAATGAAACAGGTGGCTGGATGATTAAATTTGCACCATTATATGTTTTTAGGCTTTTAAGCCATTTTATTTTTTTATGATATGTTATTGTCAAAATCTTGTAAAAATCGTCATAGCTTCTTATTTGTCTATCTGGAAAAAAGTCTTTCAATGAGTCAAGTTCCCATTGTTTTAGAAAGTCAATTATATATTTTTTATCTTTGTCAAGGTCTGGTGGATTATTCAAATTATATTTCCAGTCTTTGAGATCTTTATAAAATTTGCTTGACTGATATTGGTAATTTTTGAATAAATTTGGCAATGAAATAGTACCATTATCATGGAAATCAATCTCAATTTTGTCTCCTAACTTTATATATATTATTCTTTTTGCTTCATCTAATATCTGTTTCATGTCTTCATCTGATAATGTGGGCAATCGGTGATCAATCGCTCTTATAACTTCAAGCGTAACAGTAGGTCTTTCCCCTGCGTAACAGTAAAATTGAAGACTGCTTACAAAAAATAACGCAATAAAGAGCGGAATGCCCCTCTTCCTACAGACAGCCCTAAATAACATTTTGATAAATTTTACCTGAAGATTAAACATAATTTATTAAAGGTCTATTTTATAATCCTTGCCGATTTTTCTTATCTTTCTGTCAAATAAATTCCTTTTCTTTACAACCCTCAATTTTGGCAATACATTATGTTCCCAGTCATAATGATAGAATCCTGGAAATATATACGGATACTGCACAATCAAGTCATAAATTGGTTTATGTTTTTTATCAAGTAAGTTTATATCATTCCATTTGTCTTCCTGCCCCGTACTTATAAAATCTGACCACAATTCTCTGGAAAGATCAAGTTTTCCTTTATGCTCGTTGTAAATTCGGTTTTCAGGAAGTGGAGATAATAAGAAAAGATATGTGGTTGCACCCATTTTGTCAAAGCACTCCACTTTATTTACTGTCTGTTGAAAATCTTCCATACTTTCAACCTCCAATGGATATCCGTAGATAAATGAGGTATGGACACTTGGGAAATAGTTAAGTGATTGCCGAACAACCTTCTCTGCTTCTTCTATGGTGAATTGTTTATCTATTTTCTCCAATGTTCTATTTGATCCGGATTCAATGCCGTATCTAATTTGTACACAACCTGCTTTAGACATAGTCTTCATCAATTCTCCGTTCATCAAATCAATGCGTCCAAAACATTTCCATTGAATATTCAAATTTGATTTTTTTAGTTCATCGCAAAATTCAAATATTCGTTCTTGATGAAGCACAAAATTGTCATCTTGAATAAGAAAGGTGTTCTTTTGATATTTATCATGTAGAATCTTGATTTCTTCAACAACACCTCTTATCTCACGAAAAACTACTTTATGGCCCCAGACTGTATTTTCAGTGCAGAATGCACATTTGTAGGGACATCCTCTTGAGGTGATGATACTCGGTGCGGCATCATAATCCTTGAAATTAATCCTTTCATATGCTGGAGGAGGTATTGAATCCAGATTCATTATTCGTTCTTGAGGAGGATTATTGAAAATTTCATTGTGGATACGGAACGTAATTCCTTTTATATTTTTTAATTGAGAAGCATTGCTTATACTTTTTATTAACTCAACAATTGTTTTTTCTCCTTCGCCCCTCACAACCACATCAATAAAAGGAAAATGCTCAATGATATGATGAGCTACCCCAGAAGGTCCAACACCACCTAAAATTATAAACTTTTCCGGGTATCTTTGTTTCAGTTCCTTGGCCACCAATATTGTAAAAGGTAAAAGGTTTGCCATACAACTGAATCCCACTATATCTGCTGAAGAGTCCAGAAAACTAACAGCATGATTTATGTCAAACGGAGTTTTGCATACTTGAAGCTGGTAATCCCTGATATCAACCCTGAATCCCTCTCTTTCTAATGTTGAAGTCAAATAGAGCAATCCTAAAGGAAGATACGCTTGCCAATCTATCATTCCTTGAAGCCTTGCATACATCAGGTTAAAATTGACAAGTGTAATCTCTTTTTTGCCACTGATTTCTGAGTAAATCATTTTTTCTGTTACTCCTGGACTTTGGCAAATTTGCCAAGGGAAAAAGGGCAGGTTTATTTTTCTTGCCACAGATTGCAAGATGATTCTGTCGCCATTTTTAAGTATAACACAAGATGAATCGGATGTCAAGATTTTTTCAACGATATAGTTGAGAAAAATTGGAAAAATACAAACTATCACTACTTCATTTTACCTTTCATAGAGAGTATTATTTTTTTATGGATGAATTAAAGTTGTTTCTAAAAAGAGTGGGTGAGAATATAAGAAGTCTGCGAAAGACATCTGGTTTAAACCAAGAAAGACTTGCAGAAATAGCTGACATAAGCCCTACCTATCTTGGTGAGATTGAAAGAGGAAAACGGAACTGTTCTATTGATGGCATCCGAAAGATATGTAAAGGATTGGGAATAAAGATGGAGAGATTTTTTCAGTTGATAGAAGGGGAGGAGAAAAAGCCTCTTCATTCTGTAGAGGCTTCAGTTTTGAGTTGTTCTAAAGAGAAAGAAAGATGGAAGTTTTTAATTTCAATTTCAGTTAAAGAAGATAGCTTAAATGATTAACAAACAATAACCATTAGCGAATTACTTCACCTCTATTTTACCATTAGTAGCCAGCCGAAATTCGCAGGCTATTCTATCTTCGGTCAGGTAATACTCCGCCTTTCCTACGACCACCTCTGTGCCAACATAAGCCTTCTTTTTGATAGAGATATAGGCACCGGGAATAATAGGCTTTGCTGAAAGTACCTTTAGCCGTTGCATCTTTTCTTTTAATGAAGAAGACTTCTCCTCTTGTTTGGCAAGAATTATAGCCCTTCTTTCTTCAGAGGCATTTTTAGGACCAAGGGATATTTCAGTCAAATCATTACTTTCTTTCGTAATTTCGGCTATCAGAGCCTCCATTTCATTCTTGTCCTCCGGAGATATCCCAACCTCAAGCCTTGTCTTTATCCCGGCAGAAGAACCAGACTCATCTGTCTCTATGGAAAGACTGCACCGAACCCTTCCGCCCCTTATTTTTCTTGCAGAAAGCTCCTCTGCTTGAATCTCAGAAAGAATAATATCGCCAGCAATATTTATCTTTTTTGCCAAGATAGTTGAACCTTCAATAAAATTAGCCTTCACTTCTTCGGCCTTGATTTTAGCCTTCCGTATCCCCTTTATCACCTCTACCTTTCCTTTTGCCTCAATCTGGCCGCCATCTATGGCGTCCCTTACCAGCACATCGCCTCCTGCCTTAACCTTGAATCCATCTAAGATAGAACCTGTGATTAAAATTGTGCCTACAAAATCTACATTTCCAGTTGCAGGACCCACATTACCGATAACCTCATAGACAGGCTCAATATGGAGCTTCTCATTTAACAAGGTAACCCTTCCATCTATATTGGCTATCAGGCTCTTT
>JAZDOR010000170.1:0-8891 GCA_043798435.1 bacterium | reverse complement strand
ATCATTTTCCCTATGATTTCTTTTGGAAATTGGAAATTAGAAATTGGGAAGAAAAGATTCTGCTCCCTCTGCTAATTTCAAATTTCTAATTTCAACCCCATCTTTTAACCGCAAGCTTTCAAACAAAGGTGAACCATCCCCCAATGTTTCTAATTAGAAATAATCAAAGGCAGGAACCCACACTAAATTATTCTTCTCCAAACGGAAGAAACTGCTCTTCTTTTTCAGAGTATAATTCTTTAAGGTCTATTGGATTTCCCTTTTCGTCCGTGATATTAACATTTAGAGCTAATCCCCTAAGCTCATTTATTAAGACATTAAAGGACTCGGGTATGCCTGGTGGCGTTACATTTTCTCCTCGAACAATAGATCCATAAGCCCTTGCCCTGCCCATAATATCATCGCTCTTGATGGTAAGCAACTCCTGGAGTATGTGAGAGGCACCATAAGCCTCAAGCGCCCATACCTCCATCTCTCCGAATCTCTGTCCACCGAACTGAGCCTTTCCACCCAATGGTTGTTGAGTGACCAATGAGTATGGTCCAATTGAACGGGCATGGACCTTATCCTCAACTAAATGGGCAAGTTTCATTATATAAATATACCCACAAGAAACCTTATTCTCAAAGGAATCTCCTGTTTTTCCATCATATAAAGTAATTTTTCCATCCCCTGGAAGACCTGCTTTTTCAAGTAATTCTGTTATCTCTTCTTCAGAGGCTGAGTCAAAGACAGGACAAGTTGCAGATTTTTCTCCAAGTTCTTTTATTGCCCATCCAAGGTAGGTTTCAAAGAGCTGACCCACATTCATTCTTGATGGAATAGACAATGTGTTCAAAACTATATCAACCGGGGTTCCATCTGGAAGATGTGGCATATCTTCTTCCAAAAGTATCTTGGAGACGACCCCTTTATTCCCGTGGCGACCAGCCATCTTATCTCCTACAGTAATCTTTCTCTTTTTAGCCACAAATACCTTGACTAAATCTTCTATTCCTGTGGGCAGGTTGTCTCCTTTTTTGGTAGAAAAATGCTTTATCTCGATAACTATTCCTTCATCACCATAAGGCATTCTGAGCGATGTATCCCTTACCTCTCTTACCTTTTCTCCAAATATAGAGTATAGAAGCTTATATTCAGGAGAAAGGTCCTTCTCTCCCTTTGGAGTTACCTTGCCTACCAATATATCCCCAGCCCGAACAATAGCACCCATTCTTATAATTCCCCGCTCATCTAAGTTTTTTAAGGCATCTTCCCCTATGTTTGGAATATCGCGGGTTACGGATTCAGCTCCTAACTGTGTATCCCTTGCTTCAAGCTCAAACTTATCTATATAGATAGATGTAAAAATATCCTCTTTCAGCATTCTTTCAGAGAGGATGATAGCATCTTCAAAGTTATAGCCCTCCCAAGGCATAAAAGCCACAAGAAGGTTTTTGCCTAAAGCTAAATTTCCATTAGCAATGGACGGTCCTGTAGAGATAATATCGCCTTTTTCTATTTTTTGGCCTTCTTTTACCACAGGTCTTTGATTGATGCAGGTTCCTTGATTTGATCTGCTATACTTTATTAAGTTGTGCACCTTCTTCTTTTTATTGGTCTCTTCTATCTCAATTCTATCCGCAGTAACCTTTTTTACCACGCCATCAGCTTTAGCCACAATAGCTATTCCACAGTCACGAACAATCTTCTCTTCCATCCCTGTGATAACAAGGGGTGCCTCTGGATAGAGAAGAGGAACAGCCTGTCTCTGCATATTTGAACCCATAAGCGCCCTGTTGGCATCGTCGTGCTCTAAGAAAGGAATAAGTGCCGTAGAGATAGAGAGAAGTTGTTTTGGTGAGACATCAATAAGGTTAACCTTCTCTCTTGATACTGTAGGGAATTCCTCACCCCTACGGACTGATACTGTTTCATCAATAAATTTTCCGGTTTCGTCGATACTTGTTCCAGCATAGGCTATATTGTAACCTGCCTCCTGGTCTGCGGTAAGATAGACAATCTCATCTGTGGTTTTTGCTTCTTTCACCTTAAAATATGGCGTTTCTAAGAATCCAAACTCGTTTGGTCTGGCATAGACAGAAAGAGAAGAGATCAAGCCAATATTTGGACCTTCAGGCGTCTCTATGGGGCATATCCTTCCGTAGTGCGACAAATGAATATCCCTTACCTCAAACCCTGCCCTCTCTTTTGTCAAACCACCCACACCAAGGGCAGATAATCTCCTTTTGTGGGTAAGCTCTGATAATGGATTTGTCTGGTCCATAAACTGACTAAGCTGCGATGAGCCAAAGAACTCAGAGATGCCTGCAGTGATTGGCCGAACATTCATGACGCTCTGAGGTGTCATTGTGTCAATGTCCTGCATAGTCATCTTCTCTTTCACAGACCTTTCCATTCTTGCAAATCCTGCCCGCAAGTGATTAGAAAGGAGCTCTCCAACGCTCCTTATTCTTCTGTTTCCAAGGTGGTCAATATCATCTGGCTTCTTTTCTCCATTAGCAAAGGATATCAGGTATTTTATCGCTTCTATTATATCTTCCTTGGTTAAAGACCTTTGAGAAGAAGGAATATTGAGTGCTAACTTCTGATTCATCTTATACCTACCCACACTTCCTAAGTCATAAAGCTTTTGGTCAAAGAGCATCTTATTAAGACTATCTTTGGTATTATCTGCATTAGGGGGCTCTCCAGGCCTTAAAATACCAGCAATCTTCAGCAATGCCTTTTTTAAGGTAGTAGCTTCGTCTTTCTCTAAAGTATTTAGAATCGGCAAAGCCTGGGTTTGGTCTGGGGGAAAGACAGTAGCTTTTACAATCCCTGCTTTTTTAAGTGTTTCAAGCAGGTCTTCTGTTATTCTGTCTCCTGCACTGGCTATAATCTTTTCTTTTCCATCAAGAATATCCTCGGCAAGTCTCATTGAAAGAAGTTTTTTGGTTACTGGAAGGGATTTTTTCTTTTTAGAGAAAAGGGAGAGCATTTCAACATTAGAACTGTATCCGAGCGCCCGCAATAAGGTTGTTACTAAAATCCTCCTCTTCTTGCTGAGCCTTGCATAGACGAGGTTAGTTGGGTCTATCTCAAACTCTACCCAAGCCCCGTGATATGGAAGGATTCTACAGGAGTATATGTCCTCTGTTTTATCATAAGAGTAATAAATGCCGGGTGACCTATGGAGTTGGTTGACAACAACCCTTTCTGCTCCATTGATGATAAATGTGGCGCGGTCAGCCATTAAAGGGATCTCCCGCATAAAGACATCCTGCTCTTTTATCTCTCCTGTCTCTTTATAGATTAGCCTTAGCTTTGCTCTGAGAGGCGCACCATAAGTCGTCTCTTTGTCTTGACATTCCCTTTCTGTTAATTTTGGTTCACCAATAAAGTATTCTACAAACTCTAAAACAACACGACTATTAAAATCCTCTATTGGAAATGTCTCTAAAAAAAGCTCTTGCAAACCATGCTTCTTCCTTTGGGCTGGTGGAATAGCTTTTTGTAAAAACCATCCATAAGAGTCGCGTTGGATGGACATAAGGTCTGGTGGGTTTAGTTTTTCTTTGAATTTACCAAAGTTTATGGTTTGTTTCATATTATTAAAGATTTTGTGGCAAAAAGCCCCTTGCTTTTAATTTGACATAGTATATTTCTATTACAATATTTTGTCCAGAATTATTTTTCCTTGATAGCAAAATAGAAATGTCCCCTTTTATATCTCTTGACATTACTCTACTATATAGATATATATTCCTTGTCAAGGGAAAAATTTTATTATGAAGAAGAACAAAAAGAAAAGCCAGACAGAAATTTTGCCAATGCCAATGGCTCAAGAGTTTGCTTTAGGATTATGTTTAAGATTATATTCTGCCTTCAAAAAAGAATTCGGCAGGAAATGGCTATTTTATTTCATCCTGCTGATAGCCCTTCCAGGTATATTTTTTCTTATGAAAGGGAGCCTCCTTTATCCTGATGGCATAGGATACTTCAGCTACACCAGATCTTTGGTGATGGACCAAGACCTCCTTCTGGCCAATGATCTAAAACTATTTGGTGCCTTAGATAAAAATATATATTTTTACTCTACGGGCAACGATTATATCTCCAATCCCTTTGCTATAGGCACTGGCTTAATCTGGATACCCTTTTTTCTTATCGGTCATCTCATAGTCATAGTTCTTAAGATACTTCTAAATCTTCCCCTTTTATCAGAAGGTGGCTCTTTCTTTTATACCCTTGCCTGTTCCTTAGAAAGCTGTCTGATAGGACTCTTTAGCCTTTTAATCTCTTTCAAGATAGCCAGAAGGCTTTTTTCAGATAGAGATTGCTTCTTAGCTATGTTGGGTATCTGGTTTGCCTCTTCATTCTTCTTCTGTTTCTACTGGATGCCAACCCATTCCCATCTTATAGATGCCTTTGCTGTATCTTTATTCCTTTTGATGTGGATTGAATCAAAAGAGAAAGAGAAATGGTTTTGGTGGCTATGCTTTGGCCTCTCTTTTGGGTTTGCTGTTCTGGTAAGATGGCAAAATATTATATTGGGAGTAATGCTTTTGATTCCCCTAAAGATAAACCGCAAGGCTATTGCCCTTTATTCAGCCTTTCTTTTGGGAAGCCTGCTTGCCTTTTCTCCTCAGTTGATTGTCTGGAAGGTTATCTATGGAGAATTTTTCCTTATTCCTCAGGGAGAAGGTTATATGAGATGGGCTCATCCAGAGATTCTTAAATTTCTCTTTTCATCCTGGCATGGTCTATATTCCTGGACGCCAATCCTTATCTTCTCTACAATAGGGCTATTTCTACTCTATAAAAGAGATAGAAGAATGGCTATAGGTTTTCTTCTTGTCTTTATTCTTCAGATCTATGTAAATAGCTGTGCTTCAGACTGGCATGCAGGAATATCTTTTAGCGCCAGAAGGATGACTGGTCTTACCCCTGTCTTTGTTATAGGGCTTGCTTCTTTCCTATCCTTGTTTTCAGGAAGAAAAAGGGCGGTCAAATATCTTTTGGTAGGGTTTTCCTCTATTTGGGCATTGATTCTGGTAATCTCTATGCTTAATTCCCCTGATTATCTTGGCGATTATCACTCATACCCCGAGCTTATAAAAATTCAATGCAATACGCTTTTTCATCTTAAAGAACAGATTCCTGCACTTACCTCTTTTGGTCCATTAAGAATGCTTAATGATCAAGCAGATAGACAAGTCTTTTTTGCTCTTAAAATCTTTTACATAGTCCTTGGAGCAGTTTTCTTTTTCGGCCTAAGAATAGGTTATGAAGTCATTATAAAAGAAAAAGCATCAAACACAAACAAGACCAAAAGCCCACCAAGATAATCTATCTTACCAAAAGGCTCTGAAAATATTTTTTTGCAAGGAGCAAAAAAATATAAAGTTCTGACTACGCCAGAACAAAAAAGGAAATTCCTATACAATAAATTTACTGGCGCATCACTTGGCAGTCATCTTACAAACCCCTTTCCTTTCTCCACACCCCAAATTACACCAAAGAATGGCTGAGGGGTCATTTTTCGCCAACCAATTTTCATTGGGCATACATTATTTCTATAAACCTCAGTTCATCCTCCTTTGTTTTTATCTTTCCATCCAAGTGTTCACAAAGGAGTTCATTCAGGATTTTCCTGAATTTGGGACCAGGCTTTAAACCTATATTTATGAGGTCGTCTCCAGTAAGATAGACCCGTTCCTTCTTCAGGGTGGCAAAGAAGAGATGGATCCTCTTTTTTACCAAAAGGCTTTTTGTCTTTGCCAGAACAAAGACCAAGGTTTCATCAGAGAGGTTTATCAGTCTTTTATACAGGGTGCTGTTTTTTAGAGTCTTTCTTTGCAAAAACTTAATGATTTCAGGAGCCTTTGCTTTTGCCTCAAGCACCTTCTTTCTAATCTCGGCACAAAATCTGAGCTTTTTCGTAACCTCCTCTGTCTCTGCCTGATTCAACTGGGAGATTAAAGCCAAAAACCAGAGAACCCATATCTCTATCTGGGGCAAAAATAGAGCCAAATGAAAGAGTTCTTCGTGAATCTTAGAGAATAGACTTTTTTGGAGTCGTAAGCCACTCCATATAAACCCCAAAACACCCAAATCTCGTAGCCTGTTAAGTGCCTTTTCTGGATACTCATCAGAGAGAATAAGGATAAGCTCATTACTAAGTCTCTCATAGCTCAGATGTTTTAAGCCTCCTCTGGCTACATCCCGGGCTATTTTTTCTGTCTCTTTCTCTATAGCAAAACTAAATCTTGAGGAGAATCTGACAGCCCTGAAGATTCTGGTTGGATCATCAACAAAGCTCTTTGGATGGAGTATTCTTATTGTTCTATTCTGAATGTCAAGGACACCGCCATAAAAGTCAATAAGCCTTCCAAAATCTTTCTGATTTGCCGAGATAGCCAATGTATTTATCGTGAAGTCACGACGCTTAAGGTCGCTCTTGAGGCTTGCGGGGCTCACCTCTGGAAGCGCTCCAGGCTTTGTATAAGCCTCCTTTCTGGCTCCTGTAATATCTATCTTACCCTTGTTTTCTAAGGTAATCTGTGCTGTGCCGAATCTATGATGACAAGTAAGGGCAGAGTTTGGCAGAAGGTCAGCTAACTTTTTAGCAAACCCAATTCCATCCCCTGTCACTACTACATCAAGATCCAGATTTTCACGGTTCAAAATCAGGTCCCTGACAAAACCTCCCACAAGATACGCAGATGTCTCTGTCTCTCTGGCAAGCTCTGAAGATAGGCAGATAACCTCCTTCATCCATTTGGGAAGCCTTTTTTCTATCAGGAAAGACAGGTTTCTCTCCCCAAGTTTCAGGCTTGCAAACACCATCTTTTTAGCTTTCTGAGGGTTTGTATTCTTGATTGTGGCAGAGCCTGCCTGTCCATGACCTCCACCACCAAAGTCAGAAAGAATAGACCCGACACCTATCTCCTCTGCTCTTGACCTGGCAATAATGTGGATACACTCCCTGGTTTTGATAAAGCAGAATAGCACTTTATACCTCTCTATATCCATCATCTGGTGGACAATGGAGGCTAAGTCTTCAATATATTCCTCAGTGCAAGCAGAAGCGAAGGCTACATCTACCCCTCTAATTTTATGAAGTTTGCAAGACCGTAGCAGGTCTGAAAGGAGCAGGAGATGGGGTTTTGTCATCTTGTGTTCTAAATACTCTGAGACAATAGAGAGGTCTGCTCCCTGTTTAAGTAGCCAGGATAAGCCATCAATATCCGCAGGCCGAGTAGTTGGAAAGAGCAAATTGCCTGTGTCCTCATAGATGCCGAGGGCAAATAGGGTTGCCTCCTCTTTGGTAATGGGAATCTCCTTTTTCCTCAATATCTCCAATAGTATAGTGATGGTGGCACCCTCTTCCTTAATCTCCTCTTTTTCTCCATGCAGGTCATCTAACTGGCTGGGGTGGTGGTCATAGATGTGAAGGGGTGTTTTATCAGCAATCTGGCCAAACTTTCCAATCCTATGTTTTTCCCTTGTATCAACAAGGATGAGCCTTTCTATGGTTTCTAATCGGACGCTATGGGACTTCAGAATTCCCTGTGGATAGGTTTCCAAAAAGGCCTTTACATTGGAGCAGACCGAACCAGAAAGGCATTTTGTAGCAGAGGGGTATAGCTTTCCTGCACAGACTAAAGAGGCGAGGCCATCAAAGTCTGCGTTGGTATGAGTAGTTATCAGGGTTATCTTCTCTGCCTTCACCCTTCAATTATACCAAAAGGCTCATCTTGGTGTCAATGCCTGGCTGATAAGGACAAGAAGATATAAGCTATAAGCTATAAGCTCAAAAGTCTATAGTTTATAGTCTATAGTTTATGGTTTATAGTCTATAGTTTATGGTTTATAGTCTATCAACTATCAACTATAAACTATCAACTATTTAATCTTACAGCTTACGACTTATAGCTTCTTTTTCTATCTTTGAATCACCAGCCTTTGTCTTCCAGTTCCTGCTTTAATCTTGATAAAGTATAGACCCTGAGATAATTTATCCCCTCTATCATTCCTTAGGCAAAAGAATATGGCTTTATCTTGCTTTATGTATAAACCCAGCCAATGTCAGATGTTGATGGTCTGGGCTATTCCAACATAAATGTAGCCTTGCCTAATTTGTCTATCTTGGTTATGGACAGACGAAGGAGTATGACAATAATGGTTTTGCTACAGGCAAAGACTGGTCAGCCTCTGATCTGGCTATTTCTGACTCCTATGCAAAGAAGATAAACAAAAGCCTATCTATTGGTGAGACATTAAAGGTTATCTCTATGAAGATAGACGACTCATCTGCTAATGCCTTCTGCCTTGATGCAGGGCTTCTCTACCAAGATTACCGTCCCAACCTGAACTTAGCAGCAGTCCTGACTAACCTTGGCACAAAACCAAAGTTTATTGACCAGGCAGACCCATTACCCTTATTTTTGAGGCTTGGTGGTGCTTACAAAAAGAACCTGAAATTCCCTACCCTCATCAGCCTTGATACCAACCTTTCTCCATTCTATGTCGCTCTTGGCATAGAATCCGCCCTCTCTCCAATCTTCTCTGCCAGACTTGGCTATGCAAGTGGCCCTGCAAAAGAAGGCTCTGAGCTAACCGCAGGCTTTGGCATAACCCACCAGAACCTCTTTTTAGACTACGCCATCAGACCTTATGGAGAACTTGGTCTATCCCACTATATCTCCCTGTCTACTCGGCTTTTTTTAAAAAAACTTTAGACTTTTTTGCAAACTGACTCCTTTTGGGTATATATTACTCAACCTCAGCCATCACCAAAGTTTCAATCCTCACCCGCCCCGAAGGACGGGTGCTATAACATAGATGGATGTGATTGCATTACCATAAATTATGTTTCAATCCTCACCCGCCCCGAAGGACGGGTG
>JAZDOR010000163.1:0-12135 GCA_043798435.1 bacterium | reverse complement strand
TGAGTATAGATGCGATGAATATGGCATTGTCCATGCAAGCATTGGAAAACTTTCTTTTGATATTGAAAAACTCCTTTCCAACTTCTTTGCCTTTGTAGATAGCGTTGTAAAAGCAAAACCTACGGCAGCTAAAGGTCAGTACATTAAGTCAGTTGCCATATCGAAAACGATGGGTCCAGGCATAAAATTAGACTTAAAATCCATCAGGAGGCTTGCTGAATGAAAACTGGTCATCTTGTTAAACAGAAGGTAATTGATGGCATAAAGGAGAAAATTGGAGGCTATAATACCATACTCCTGACAGATATGAGCGGTCTTTCTGTCTTTGAGATAATGGGGCTCAGGAAAGAGCTTAAGAAAACGGGTGCGGTCTATTCTGTTACAAAGAATCGTCTCTTTCTGCGAGCAGCAAAGGAGTGTGGTCTTCATATTGAATATCCGCTTGAGAGACCTACAGCATTCCTTTTTACAAACGACCCTGCGGCATCTTCCAAAGTGCTTCTAAGTTTTACAAAGAAATTGGGAAAACCGACAATAAAGTTTGGGTTCTTAGAGAGAAAAATGCTCTCTACAAGTGATATAGAGAAGATATCAGCACTTCCCACAAGAGAAGTCTTGATAGCAAAGGTTCTACAAGGTATGCAATCACCAATCTATGGGTTGGTCTTTACCTTAAAAGGTTTACTGACAAAGCTCCTTTACACCCTGAAGGCTATTGAGGAAAAGAAAAGATAGGTCTCTTTTTTTGTAACCGTTCAGGCTATACATCAAAAGTGTAAAAATGGGGATAAGGAGATAATGAGGAAACGAGAGAGAATCCAGAATACAGAATCCAGAATTAAGAATATTAAATTCTGTATTCTGACTCCTGAATTCTGACTTCTATTAACCTTCCCCATATCCCCTTTTCTTACACTACCTGAACGCTTACCTTTTTTTCCAATTCTTCCGAGATGAACAGCAAGTTTCATCCCACCCTTACAATGAAAAAAGTTTTGCTCATCGGTGTATCTGGTCAGGTCGGAAAAGCTCTTTATGATAGGCTTGGGCTTGAGTATACAGTTTACGGCACATACTGGAAAAGACCTGTCCCTTTTGGCAGATTACTGAATATAGCTGAAAAGATAGAGGTAGAAAACCTCTTTGCCGAGATAAAACCAGATATTGTTATTCTCTGTGGGGCATTAACCAATGTTGAGCTATGTGAAGAAGATAAAGCCCTTGCTGAGCTGATAAACATTACCGGCACAAGGAATGTGGTAGAGGAGGCAAGAAAGTATAGCTCTAAAGTCATCTTCTTCTCCACAGACTATATCTTTGATGGCAGGAATGGCCCATACTCAGAGGATGCAGTTCCAAATCCAATAAGCTACTACGGGCAGACAAAGCTTTTAGGAGAAAAGCTGGTAAGAACCCTTCCTTCCTATCTTATCATCAGGACAACCGGGGTCTTTTCCTTTGAGGAAAAGGGCCAGAACTTTGCCATGCAGGTTATAAGGTGTGGCATCGAAGGTAGGCAGATGGCCGTTCCAAACGATCAGATAGCCAACCCAATCCTTGCCGAAAACCTTGCTGATTGTGTGGCAGAGCTTATAGAGAAAGAGGGTGTTTATAATATCTCAGGCAAACAGACGCTTTCAAGATATGATTTTGCTCTAAGTGCAGCCAAAGTCTTTCTGCTTGACAAGAACCTTATTGTCCCTGTTTCCACATCCTCTTTAAACCAAAAGGCAAGAAGACCTTTGAATGGAGGTTTGAAAATAGATAAAGCAGAGGCAGAATTAAATACAAAGATACTTTCGGCAGAGGAAGGCTTGGTAAGAATGAAAGAGATGGCAGATGAAAAGATGAGAGATGGGATTCATAGCAAAATAAAGGAGTATTACTCCTTATTCCATAGAAAGAGATTTGAGCCTCAAAAGACAAAGATTCATTTTGGAGGCAGGGTCTATGGAGAAGAGGAGCTTATAGCTGGCTGTGATGCGGTTTTAGACTTCTGGCTCACCTCTGGAAGGAGGACAACCCTGTTTGAAGAGAAATTCTCTGAGTATCTTGGGGCAAAATATGTAGCCTTAGTAAACTCTGGCTCATCAGCGAATCTCCTGGCAATTGCCTCTTTGAATTTGCCAAAAGGCTCTGAGGTCATAACCCCTGCTACGACCTTTCCGACAACGATAAACCCTATTATCCAGCATGGACTTATCCCTACACTTGTTGATGTTGAGCTCGGAACATATAATCCAGGCCCCTCGCAGATAGAAGAGGCTGTATCTTCCAGGACAAAGGCTATCTTCATTCCTCATACCCTTGGCAACCCTTGTAAGATGGATGAGATAGTAGAGATTGCCAGGAAGCACAACCTATTTTTGATAGAGGATGCCTGCGATGCTCTTGGTTCAATGTATGATGGGAAGTTGGTCGGCACATTTGGAGACCTGGCTACCTTCAGCTTCTATCCTGCTCATCACATCACGATGGGAGAGGGTGGGGCTTGTGTTACAAATAGTCATAGTCTGGCAACAACCCTTTATTCTTTGAGGGATTGGGGAAGGGCTTGTGTCTGTAATCCCTGCATATTAACCAAAAACCCGGAGGCTTCCTGTCCAAAAAGGTATCTTGAAAAGATAGATGGCTTGCCAGAGGATTATGACAAGACAAAGCACCAGACACCAGAGCACCAGAGCACCAGAGAAAAAGCAGGCTTTCTGCCAGAGGATTATGACAAGACAGAGCACCAGAGCACCAGAGAAAAAGCAGACCTTCTGCCAGACGACTATGACAAGAGATATATCTATACCCACATTGGCTATAACCTTAAAGCCACAGATATTCAGGCGGCAATTGGGCTTGTCCAATTAGATAGGCTCGCTAGTTTTATCAAGATACGAAAGAGAAACTTCGCCTTGCTCTATGATGGACTGAAAGACTTTGAAGATATATTCATTCTGCCGAGACAAGAGGATAAAGCAGAGCCTTGCTGGTTTTCCTTTCCTATTACAGTTCGCCAAGGCATAAAGAGAAAGAATGTTGTAGCTTTCCTTGAGAAAGCCAATATTGAGACCAGGATGCTCTTTGCTGGAAATGTAGAGAACCAGCCTGCATACAAAGGGGTTGAGTATAGAAAGGCAGGCGAACTCAAAAACTCTGATATTATTATGAGAAATACATTTTTCATCGGGCTATATCCTGGCATCACAGAGGAGATGATCGGGTATATCCTTGAAAAATTTCGTAACCGTTCAGCCTATTCACCAAAGAGTGTAAAAAGGGGGATAAGGAGATACAAGAGATAGGGAGATGATGAAATATCAAAAAGCAGATTTTAGAAGGGCTACAATTAGAATAATATCCCCTTATCTTCTTAATCTCCATATCCCCTTTTCTTACACTACCGCAGCGCTTACGAAATTTCACAAGATGAGGAGAGGATGAAAATGATGAGCAAAATCAAATATTTAGCAATGAGTTTGGTTATATTTTTTGTTTCTTTGGTCTGTGCCTCAGACAAAGGGCTTGTGGCATATTACAGTTTTAATGAAGGCAAAGGGAATTTCCTGTGTGATCTATCTGAAAACGGCAATGATGGTACAATCTATGGGGCAAAATGGGTTGATGGGGTCTCTGGAAAGGCATTGGAATTTGATGGGAGTAATGACTATGTTGAGAGTACAAACAATATAAATATTACTGGTTCTCAGCCAAGAACAATAGAGTTTTGGGCAAGATATGCAGGAGGGGTTGGAGTATATGGTGCAATGGTTACAATGGGAAAAGGAGCAGGTAATCAAGTTTTTGGTGCACTTGTATCATCAGTAGGTACTTGGTATTTACATGGTTCTGAAGTGGGCAATGATTGGGATACGGAAGTAGTTGTTGACAACAACTGGCATCACCATGCAATAACTTATAACGGATCTCATGCTGATTGGTATCTTGATACCATAAAATTAGGTTCTGGATTCAATCATACCTTTAATACTCCCAACAACCATATTTTTATTGGTCGTAGAGAAGATAATAGATTTTACTTTAACGGTTTCATTGACGAAGTCCGCATCTACAACCATATCTTAACTAAAGATGAAATTAAAAAGCATTGTCTTAATCTTACAAATAGACCAGATGATGAAATAATCAGCATCAAGGATCTAAAAGCCTCTCCAGATAAATATAACGGAAAAACGATTAAGATTTCTGGAAAGGTTAAGGATATAGAAACATTATATGGAGAGATATATAGATTCATAGTTGATGACGGCACAGGATTTATTGTTGCAGGATATGAAGAAAGCATGAAAGAGATTGATATTGGAGATAATGTAGTTATTGAAGGCACTTTTCTTAAGCATATTAACTCAATCTTAGCAAAGAAGGTTAAAGAAAGATGATCGGGTATATCTTGGATACCTTTCATAAGATGAGGAAGGTTGTAAGCGTTCAGATAGTGTAAGAAAAGGGAATGTGGAGATAAAGGAGATATAGAGATATATTCATTGTAAATTTAGTATTTAGCATTTCAAATTTGAAATTTGCATTTTGCTTTTGTTAGATTTGTAATGATTTATCCCCCTATCTCTCATATCTCCTTATCCCCCTTCTTACACTCTTGATGTATAGCCTGAACGGTTACCTTTGATTTCATAATAGATACGACACTGTTTTGTTTTTTTATACTGTTTCTATTAAGATTGGCTTTACACTTGATTTTGTTCTATATTTAGATGAGCATATCTGCCATAATCATTACCTATAATGAAGAAAAGAATATAATGGACTGCTTAGAAAGCCTCAAATGGGTAAATGAAATTGTTGTGGTTGATGCCGAAAGTGAAGATAAAACAGCACAAATAGCCAGAGAGCTTGGAGCAAAGGTCTTGTCTTTGGAATGGCAAGGGTATGGAAAGCAGAAGAACTATGCTTTAAGCAAGGCGACTTGCGACTGGATCCTCTCCCTTGATGCAGATGAACGAATAACCCCAGAGTTAGCCGAAGAGATTCAGAAAACACTTATCAACCCCTCCTTTTCTGGATATGAGATTGCGAGAAAGACATACTTTCTGGGTAAGTGGATACGGCATAGCGGTTGGTATCCAGGTTATGTCTTGAGGCTCTTTAAGAGAGAGAAGGCAAGATTTGCTGAGAAAGAGGTGCACGAGTATGTTGAGTTGAATGGTAAGGTAGGCTATCTAAAAAACCATTTGATACATTATACTGATGATACATTAAAACATTACCTTGATAAATTCTGCAACTATACAAGCCTGGCATCCAAAGAGCTTTATGCAAATGGGAAAAGGGCTTCCCTCTTAGACTTATCTCTACGACCTATACTCTTTTTCTTGAAGATGTATTTTGGAAAGTGTGGGTTTTTGGATGGAATTCAAGGGTTTATTCTGGCTATTCTCTCTTCCTTCTATGTCTTTGTCAAATATGCCAAACTATGGGAAAAGGAGAAAGAATTCAGGGATAAAAAATAAGCCATAAAATTGTAACTACTCAGGTTCAAGGGTTAAAAGATTCAAAGTTCACGGTTAATCCTCTTATTCTCTAACCTTGAACTTTGAACCTCTGATACCAATTTGCAATCAAAATGATAACAAGGTGGCAAGGATAAGCCGTGACGAAGTCAACTCAAGTTATTTGACACAGATTTACACTGATTTTCACTGATAAAACTTAAAAATTATCTGTGAGTATCAGTGTTAATCAGTGTCTAAAAAAGGAAATTCCTATATAATTTAATTAGCGTTTTAATGCGACTTGGTATGAACCTAACAACCTGAGTAGTTACAAATACTTAAATGTTTTTTTGGAAATCTATTGATTAGAAGTATAATAATAATACCAAAAATCCCTGTTCCTATCAAACCAATAATAAAGGTCTTTGGAAAGTATCTAAACTCTACCCTATGCTTTCCTTCTTTAACTTGAACAGCCCGAAAGTAGTAGTTTGCTCTGTATATCTTGGTTTCCTTGCCATCAAGATATGCTTTCCATCCAGGGTAGTAGGTATCAGAGAGAAAAAGAAACCCATCGGATGAAGCATCAACATCAATCACTACCTTATTAGGTTCATATCTAATAATTTCTGTATTCTGTATTCTGTATTCTGTATTCTGTATTCTGCTTTTCTTTGGTTCTTCCTCCAATATCACCTCTTTCTCTGGATCAAAGGATGGACTCTTCATATATTCTAAGATACTCTTTCTATCCTGTATCACCCTTTTTTTCTTCACAAAGAATGGTCTCGCAATAGAATCAGAATTTTTATAAGAGATAATTTTCCCATCTTCATAATAGAGAATGTTCTGAACCCCAGCAATCTTTGTTAATGTCCTGGCTGGCACATTTTTTATGAGAGAATCAAAGTCCTTATGGTATATTCCTTCATATCCACCTATATTATAAAGCCCAAAGACCATTCCCATATTTCCATATAAGACCTCTTTGCTGAAAATAAAATCTTCTAAAGTTGACTTTGCGCCTATATATTTAACCATTTTTTTGCTAATTGAATATGAGAAAAATCTGCCATTTTTAAGGCTTTTTGCTATCTTGGGCTTATTTTTATAAAAATTTTCATTTATCAGGTAGTTCAGCCTGCCATTAAAGGTATAGAGGTCAAATACAGTAAGGATAATGATGGCAGATAAACCCAGAGTCCTTCCTATCTTACCTCTATGGATGAGATAGACCAAGAGAGAAATCAGCAAAAGAATCACTGAAACCTTTAAGCAATTTGCGGCAACAAAGTGCTTCCAGAGGAATATTTCTTCTAATGTTGTCTGGTATGGCAAATGAAGCCCTTTTCCAATCTCAAGTAGTATATTTGTGTAGCCAAAGAGGAGATAGAGAGAGGTATAGAGAAAAGAGACTAAGATGAGTCTTTTGGTTATATCTTTGCAGATGTGCTGACTGAAGCCAAAACCAGCCAATATGCTTGCTGACAGAGAGAAGAGGTGCATAGCCTTTACAGGATCCCTCAGCATTGAGAATCCCGGCAGATATTTATAAAAGAATGGATAGATAGGCAAGTGTCTTCCTGCAGAAAGAAGAAGTGCGAAGATAGCTATTCCTGCCCAAAAGAGGACAAACCTTCTTTTTATCCAGAAAGGAGCAGATATGGCCAGGATAATAGGTAAAATCCCAATATAAAAGGATGTGGTCATTTTTTGGCCAATGTATGGAAAGATATACCCTTCAGAAGGGAGGCTAGTGCCAAGTGGAATAAAGATATTCAAGGTTTCATATAACCCCAAGGACCAAAGGGAGACCTCAGAGAAGGAAAGCCCTCCCATCCTATTTGAAAGAAGAACAAACTCAAGGAAAGGGAGGAGTTGAAATAGGCAAAGACCTATTCCTGAAAGCCCAACCAGCACAAAAGATTTTATTGGAAAATAGCCCTTTTTATAAACCGCCCAGCTCATCGTGAGCAGAAAGAGTAGAATTAAATCAAGACAGAGATAGTCTGGTGTTCCGCTTAAAAACTGGATGGCTACCAAAAGACCAGAAAGAAAGGCATATTTTATGTTCTGCATCTTGAGAGACCTGAGATAAAAAAGAAGCAGAAGGGGTGTCCATGTAGCAGAGGATAAGGTTATAATGGTGTTCCCTGTAGAGAGGAATATGCCGCTGAAAGTATAAGATAGAGAGGCAAATAAAGATGAAGCCAAATCAAGCCCTTGGTCTCTCATCAGCAAATAGAAGAATAGACCTGCCAGGAATATATGGATGCAGACAAATAGGTCTATTCCAAAGGCAAAGGGAAGGCAATAGACCAGGATTGATAAGGGATATAGGGTTTGATGATAAGGGATGGCCATAAAAGGTGAACCGCAAAATATATACGGATTCCAAAATGGAAGGATACCATTTCTGATACAGCAGGTAGTAAATATTTTTCCAGGATACAGAAGAAGGCATATATCACGATATACCAGGGTCATTGAAGAAAAGAGTAGTTCTCCAAAGAAAAGAAGGGTTACAAAAGCCAACAATAGAAATGGCATACGTCTTATAGCAAAACCCATCAGTTTACCCTCTCTCCCACAACAAAAAAGGTGTAACCAAATCTCTTCAAAAATGTTTTGCTTATTGGTCTCTCAAAAATATCATATAGTTTTACTAATAAATTTGACCTTGGAAGGAAATGTCTTTTGCCATTAAAGTAAGGAGGAAGAAAGAAAGAGCCCCTTGAGCCAGATATCTTAAAATATTTTCTTAATAAATCTGTCAGATTGTGTGGGGTAAACCAATCATCAACTTGAGGATTAAAAGAAGAAAGCTCTTGCCATGGAACAAATCTTTCAATTATCTTTCTTGCCAACCCATAGAGACTCCACCAGTTAGGGGTTGAAACCACCACTCGTCCACCAACCTTAAGAACCCGCCGTATCTCTTGAAAAACCGTTTCAGGGTTTACGATATGCTCTAATACCTCTAAGCAGAAGACTACATCAAAAGAGTTATTTTTAAGGGATAAAGCCTTGGCATCGGTCAAAATAAGCAAAGAATCAGAAGACTCTTTTTTGGCCTCCTTGGATGAGGAAAAGGAAATATCAATCCCTATATATTCTTTACATTTCCCTATAAGATAGGGAAATTGATAACCTGTTCCACATCCTATTTCTAATAGTTTATCCTCCTTATTTAAGCCAGATAGCTCACAAGCATAAATGTACCTTAAAAGATTCTGGTAAATATGCATAGGATGGCTTGAAAAAATAAGATTTCTCTTTGAACTCAAGGTATTATAAAAATCAGCAATTTCACTCATCTCTTTATGATCAAAAGTAACTACTCATAAAATTTAGGATTGTGGAAAAGCCACAGAAGAATAAAATAAATCTTGCCACTGATTAACACTGATAAATCTATAAAATATTTGTAACTACTCATAAAATTGGGGAAAAACCATATAAACACGGGTTAATTCTCTGAGTCGCTTTTTATTCTTGGGATCAGCAATGGTTAAATGGAGAAGCTCTAATTTTTTTGCAAACCAATTTTCATTGGGTATAAATGCTTTGCATTTTTGGGAGTTACAATATTTTCTCCTGTTTGTTTTTCTATTTCCAATCTTGCCTTTTTAGCTGCAAAACCACCCTTGTGTGCCACTTCTTTATTTTTTTCAAGACCTGCTGGCTTTTGTTTCTTTGATATTTCTGTAGTTGAGGCTTCCGCCAGCATGTTCAGCACTAATTCCAAATTGGTCATATTGTCTCGCAAATTTTCTTTTTTTAGTGCTTTGAGTTTTTTATAGTCTTTTACGCTTTTCCCAGCCCAAGCTCTCGTAATCTCATCAGTCAATATTGCATATTCCAAACCTTCTTTCATGCCTCTTTCTTGCCATTCATCTGTTAGTTCCTTTCTTACTTCAATGCTTTTTAATCGTTGATTGATCCAATCTTTAGAATAACCTTTTTGCAAATAGGTTTTCATCGCTCTGTCAAGGGCGAGTTCAGGATCTTCAGTTTCTTCTATTCTCTCATATCCAATCTTTGCCAGCCACAATTTAAATGGTTCAACCTTCGGAGAAGGAATTGATTGAATAAGTCGTAAAAGCGTTTCGGTATCAGCCACATCTGTAAGATATTTTTTCCCATCAAGAGATTCTAGTTTCAGTTGTCCCATCTTTTGGGACAACTCGCTTCCTTCTTGTTTCAGTTTTGTTTTTAAGGCATTCCAATATTTTCTTGGTCTTGGACTTTCAGTTAATACCTCAATAATATCAATAATCGAAAAATACCAAAGCTCTTTTTCTTCGTCCCAAACCCGACGAACTTGTTTTTGATTAAATAAAATTATGGAATTTGATTTTTTCATAATTGTGCCAAATAATTAAAGGCAAGGAAATAATTTTGCCATAATTGGTCGGTAGAGCCATATTCATTATCAAAGGCAAAATAGTCAACTAAGACCTCATAAATACGGGTTAATTCTCTGAGTCGCTTTTTATTCTTGGGATCAGCAATGGTTAAATAAAGGTAACTATTTACCCAAGTGAAGTACAAGACAAGAATATAAACCACAGAGGCACAGAGGCACGGAGAAAGAAGAAATACAAAAGCACGAAAAGGGTTACCACGAAAGCACTAAAGAAAATATTTAGTTTTTTCTGGATTTTGTGATTATATTTTATATTTCTCTAAAGTCTCCGTGTCTCCGTGGTTAATTTTACTTCAGATGGCTAAAGTGTTACCAGCTATTCAAGGTCTGACCCTAATTACCCTCCAAATCCTTTAGTATTTTTTTCAATCGTTGGTTTTATCTCAGGTAGTCTTTGCTTCACTACATTCCAGACAACTTTATAATCTATTCCAAAGTAAGAATGACTAATTTTATCTCTCATGCCTGCCATATCTTTCCACGGAATTCCTTTATATCGTGTTTTTATTTCTTTCGGTATATTCTTTGTGGCTTCTCCAATTATTTCTATTTTCAACATTACCGCACTGCATGTTTTATTGTCGCTATAAAACTGATTAAAATCCATATTCCCTACAAATTCGTCTATTTCATTTATAGAGTCCTGAATGTCTTGAATGAATAACTTAAAATCTCTCTTCATAAATAAATTACCTCTCGTAGGATTATTTCTTTAAGCTCTGGTCTTATACCGCCCTTTCTTACAAGGTCAACCTTCTTGTTTATTAATCTTTTAAGATATCGCTCCATTTCTATAAACCTTAAAAGATCCGGAATATCTACTTCATCAAAATCAACAAGTATATCAATATCGCTTTTTTTATTTTGTTTGCCTCTTACATACGAACCGAAGATACCAATCTCTTTTATTCTGTAGTTTCTTGCCAATTCTTCTTTATACTCAGATAATATTTGCTTTATTTCTTTTATTGTTTTCATTGCTTTTTGCATTTTCTCATCTCAATTTTCTTCCTCTTCTCTACAAATAGTTAAAAAGCCCGAATAGCACGCACATAGAAGGTGGTGAACTTATCGTAGTTGTACGGGTTGCCATCGCCGAAGTAATAGACCCACGCGTTGTTACTATCACCCTCGGTAGAACTCCAATAGGTGCTGGTATCAGCAAAACCGCCAACAACACTTCTTTGCTGATACAATAAATTTAATTCATATTTTGAAGGTAGATACCAGTCGCCATATCCACCACCTTGGTAGTTAGCACATATTTGAGCCGCATAACTCCCGGTGCTTTGAGTGGCAATAATACGCTCTGTATTATACTGCCCGGCATAAACACCATTCCTAACAGCGTTAGTAATTCCATATACTCCGTTATACCACTGTGTACTTTGGTCTGCTGTGGCGGCTATTAAGCCATGCTGTCCACTTGAGTCAACCCAAAATACTATCCCGCCACCATAGGACTCGCCTATGTAATGACTGCCATAGGTGGCTGTGGAAGCATAGGTTGCTGTGGAAGCATAGGTGGCTGTGGAGGCATAGGTAGCTGTGCCAATTACGGCATCATTTGCTAACTTAGCTGTAGTTACGGCACCATCTGCCAGTTTGGCAGTAGTAACACTACCATCTCTTATCTTTTCTTCAGTAACAGCACCAGCGGCTATCTCATCAGAACCAACGGCATTAGCCTGTATATCATCAGCAGTAATACTCTCATCGACTATCTCATCAGAACCAACGGCATCAGTGGCTATCTCATCAGAACCAACGGCATCAGTGGCTATCTCAGCAGAACCAACGGCATCAGTGACTATCTCATCAGAACCAACGGCATCAGTGGCTATCTCAGCAGAACCAACGGCATTAGCGGCTATCTTACCAGCAGTAACGGCACCAGCTCCTATCTTTCCTTCAGTAACAGCACCAACGGCTATCTCATCAGAACCAACAGTACCATCTACTATCTCAGCAGAACCAACGGCATTAGCGGCTATCTTACCAGCAGTAACAGCACCCTCTCCTATCTTTCCTTCAGTAACAGCACCATCTGCCAACTTGCCTTCTGTTACATTTAGATTTAATATCTTATCTGTAGTTACAGCATCATTTGCCAGATCAACATTAGCTATTGTCCCATCTACTATATTGACTGTGTTTACGGCATCGCCTCCCATATCAATATTAGCTATTGTATAATCTTCTATCTTAGCTGAGGTGACGATACCGTTTGCCAGATCAACATTAGCT
>JAZDOR010000159.1:0-9004 GCA_043798435.1 bacterium | reverse complement strand
ATAGAGGATTATCTTGCCTGTAACACCAAGCATATCCGGGTTGAGGTGCTTGTACGCAGGTAAAGAGGCTGAGTCAACAACCAGGTCATAATGCTCTGCCTCCCATGATTTATCTATTCCCTCCGGAGAAAAACCGAAGGTCTTGATATGGCCAAGGTGCTGGGAATAACAGACACTTCCTCCTAACATCAAAACAATCACCAAAATTATCTTTTTCATATTCATTTCACCTCGCAAGTAAAGCTTGTTGTATCCACTTCATACGGGACAACCATTGATATTTATATCTTTTAGTATACCACAGTTTTCTGGATTTGTCAGCAAGAAGTATCACATTTGAGGCTCAAAACCTATATTTTTTTCACATCTTCCATTGGATAATCTCTGATGTTAAGGGCAACTAAAATGCGGTGAACAGTTACCAATAAGCTTATTTGCCGTTTTTAGTGGTCGATTACAACAATTTGTTATGTGGCAAGGTCAAAATACAGCTTATATGATTAATAAATAATTCTCTTAGTAAAGGAAGATTCTTCATCCAGTTTAGTCGTTTGACATAACTATATTTTTTGTATTGTATTATCAAACCACTTTGGGAGACAATTCTTTCAAACTTCTTGACAGTTATTTTATTTAGACCAGATTCAACTTCTTCATATCGCTTAGCACCATCATTTCTATAAAGTGCCCTGACATTCATCACAGTTCTTTCTGAAAAAATGAGATTCAGCCATGGAACTTTACAGAAGAAATGCATGTGAGAGCCATAGGGCGCAAACCAAGGTGGTCCAAAAGTGATTAGAATCTTCCCATCTTGATGTATTAGACCCTTCATTTCGTTTAGAACAGCAATAGGGTCAGGGAAGTGTTCCATAGCATTTTGCGAAATCACGATATCGAAAGTTCGTAGCATTTCACTTGGTGGATGTTCTACAAATATGAGATTGCTATTTTGGATTCCGATTTCAGAACCCAGCTTTTTGGCCTGTTGTAATATATTAATGTTTGTATCAATGCCACAGACATAACAGCCCTCTTCTCTGACAAGTGATATAGATTGCCGTCCTCTCCCACATCCAAAATCTACGACTCGTTTGCCCTTCACCAAGGTTGAGAACTGTGGAAATTCCTTTCGCAGCAACGAAAGCTCGTTATGTGATAATTCTTGTTCAGTATCCTGATTGTAGTCACCCTTATATGGTTTTTTAGAAAATGCTCGTAAGACTATTTCTCCTATCCTCATAAAATCCCTCTTAAATACTTGTATCTGAAAAACTAAAGTTTTTGGAGATATGTGTAGATAGAAGCCTATTCCTCCAGAAAGGCACTCTGATACTCATCCGTATCAAGAAGATATAAAAGAGGATTTCTGCTATCTCTGAGTCAATCCCCAGGCTACCAAGATACTCATTCTCCAGATTTCTTCTTAGCTTAGAGAACCAGTTTTCTTCAAGATAGATATACTTAAACGAACCAGGATTATCATCATCTTTAGATGCGATAAGGGTGCTGAAGAGCATAAGTAGGTCTATTAGAGGAAGGTCATCCTTCTGTAATAATTCCCAGTCTGTAACCATTATCTCTTCCTTAAACTTGAGTATATTTCCAAGCCAAAAATCATTGTGAGAAAAGACCAGTGGAATCTTTCTTTCTAAAAGTAGTCCTGCTTTTTCAGACAGGACTTTGAAAAATGTCTCTTCCTCTTGCTTTACAGTATAAATCCTCTTAAAATCCTCTATAGGCTTTAAGATGAATTCCTCTATATGGCTTTCTGTAAACTCCACCTCTTTCTTAGTTGCCTTATGGAACTCAATGAGCCACTTCACAACCTTTTTAAGAAACTCTTTGAACCTTTTTTTGCCCCACCAAGAAAGGCTTTTCAGCTTAAAATCTTCAGCCAGTCTCCTCTTTCCTTTTAAGCCTGTCTCTAAAAAGAGATAGTAACTATCTATGGTCTTTTCAAATAAAGGTCGAGGAATCGTCTTCCTTAAATAGATTGGCAGCGAGTTCCAAACGAGGCTAAGGTTATAAAATTCCTTTTCATAAAGGGTTTTAGACTTTTCGTTTAGACCAATCTTGGCTATAGCAAAAGGAAACTTATCCCTATCCTTAAATATAAACAGAAGCACCCCTCCTTCATGATTTTCCATTTGGAGGATGTTTAAGGAGGATGGTCTCTTGCCTGAAATATCCAATGCCTCCCACTTTTCTATTATTAATTCTTTCAGTCTATGTATCACTTAACCCCTCTTTCTGGGCAATAATACTAAAGTCTGGCACCAATAATTTCGCCAAGCCAAGTTTTACTAAAATCCTTGCCCAATAGCCAAGAAACTTCCCTAAAAAGGTAGCAAATGAATGCAAACAAGTTAAATAATAAGATAGAATATTGCTGTTATCAAGTGGGAGCAATATTCTTGGGTTGTTATAACCAGGCAAAACTGCGAAGATTTCTACATTTGAAAAACCGCTCGCATGCAAAAGGTTCTTATAATCCCAATATGAATGAGTATAAACTCTATAAGAAGCTAATCGATTGTAAGTTCGCGGTGAATTTTGCATAGAGAATTTGCAATATAGGTTCGCAATTCTACGCGGCATAAGATTGGTAAATTGTAACCCTGTGTGGTCCCTTCCTCCAAAAAAGGAATTGTATTGATATCTATTCTCAACCCCAATATACACATAACCGCCAGGTCCCAAAAGTTCCCAGAGATTTCTGAGAAACTTTCTTTGCATCGCAAGCGGATCCTCTTTACCAAACAACCCTACCCACTCAAGTATCCCATTTAATATTATAAGGTCGAAATAGCCCTTTGGCAACGGAAGTTCAGTCACATCCGCCACAATAACCTGAAGATTCTGAATTCCTTCTTGAGTTCTTTTTATTTCACAGAACTCTGCCCTTTCATATATTCCTTCTACTGCAACTACCTCCTTGCACTTAGGAGCAAGGAGAAACGATATACTTCCCCACCCTGCACCCAAGTCCAGGACCCTACTTTCTGATGTCAAAGGAAGGAGAAGATGCCAATTTGCCCTTCTTTTACCGGCAACATATTCATAGAGTACGGGATTTTTTGGTTCTAATCTCTCTTCTAAAACCTCTTTCCATCCCTTTTCTTTGGCAAATCTATTTATCTTTCTCATCTCCTCAGGAGGAACCTCTCCCCAATAAGGAAGATTGGTAAAACAGGGGATATTTCCCCTTACTTCATATCTGCTCTTGCAGGCAGAGCAGATAAGTTCTCCTTCACAACTTACCAAATCAGACTTACACTTCAAACAAAAAAGTTTTATCTTCAAATTTGTTCTGCTTTTGTCAGAGATTTCCTCTTAAAAAGCTCCTCCATCATAGCCTTTAACTCGAGATAACTCCAGATTCCAATCCAATGACTGCCAAAGAGATAGACAGCGATACCCAATGGAATAATGGCTATGCCTCCTATTTTGAATATCAGACTCAGAGCAAGCAGATAGAAAAGAAGTGCCTTAATGCACATCCTTAATCCAAGGGATACATATTCAGGTAGTATCTTCTTCATAAAGTGCATATGTATAAATATATAGAGAAACCAAAATGTTATTACACCAAAACCAGCTCCATAGATACCAAAACAAGAGACCAATATGAGTAGGGTTGGTATGTTTATAAGGAAGGTGATAAGATGGGTATTCTGGTTTGCCTGTGGATAGTTTTTCACTATAGTAGAGACAGTATTGACCACTTCTATGCTCTTTGCCACAAAACAGACAGAAAGAAGGGCAAAAATGGGTGCAACGCAGGGAAAATCTTTGTTGAGAATCTTCAATAAAACTGGCAATATTCCAGTGGTTAATAAGGCGACTGAAGGAAAGAGCACTAAATTGAAGGATATTAACCTTTGGTATGTAGATAAAGATTTAATTCCACTGATAGATAAGCCACCTAAAAGAGCCTGAGAAAGGTTGGCTATTGGTTTGTCAATAAATTGAAAAAATTGTTGGGATAGATAATACTCGCCCAAAAGAGAAAATCCCAAAAAACCCTGAAGGATGAACTTATCTGCTGTCCTATTTGCTGTAGCACAAAGGATGGCTATCCACAGTGGAAAACTAAATTTTGCCATCTCTTTTATCCATGACCAATCAGAGGTATTTATAGAACACCTATCATCTCCCTTGACCTTACTTAATAGATAGAAGAGAAGAAAAATTGCACAGATATAGTAGCTGAATATCTGTCCAAGGATTGGAGCAAGTTCATTCTTAAAGAACAAAAGTAAGATGAGAGTAATCCCAGAGTTTAAGAGCGAACAGACGAGATTAAATTTAATCTCTTTGTTTCTGGCAAACTCTCCTCTAAATATTGAGACAGAAAAACTGCAGAAGAGACAAGGCGTTATCATCAGCAACGAAAATGCCCAAAGTTTATTAAAGCTATATATCATTATTCCTCCCAGAATAGTAAAGATGGAGATAATACCTGTAAGCAAGAAGATGATTTTAATAATCTTAGCCTTATGTATCCTGCCTTCTCCTACATATTTCACTATCGTTCTCTCCATACCAAAGCTCAATATAGAGTTTCCTAAGGTATAAAAGGCAACAAAAAAGCCTAATTTTCCCAAAGCCTCTTTTGTGATTACTTTAATCAACATCAGGGTTACACCAAATGAAATAAAGGAGGAGAAGAGTCCAACAAAGTACAAAGCTGATGCATAGCCAATAATTCCTTTAAGCGAGATTATTCTTTTTTCTTCCATTTAATGATTAAAGCAAGTCCAATGCCTATCCCATTGAGGCAAACATCGGAGAGAGAGGTCGTACGACCTGGAATTAAGGCTTGATAGAACTCTTGAATTATTCCGAAGATAAAGGCACAGAGGATTGATATGATCCATATCCTGGTAGATGAGGAAGATTTGTTTTGAAAAGCCTTGAAGAGAAGATAGGTTAGAATCGTGTAGATGGGAATATGAGCCAGGTTTGAAATAACATTCTCTCCCCTAATAATCTGTTTCCCTGTATCAGGTATTGAAGAGAGGCAGAAGATCAATATAATGTATAAGATGCTGATTAATCGCCATTTCAATGTTTTCATTTATACCGAGAATAAATCAGTCCTTGCAACAAACCAAATAGAATTCAGGAGTCAGAATTCAGGAGTCAGAATAAGAAAACCTGCATCTATTCTGCATTCTGTATTCTGAATTCGTAACACTTTACCCACCTGAAGTAAAGATTAACCGCAGAGGTCGCAGAGGGCACAGAGAAATAAAAAACTTAAAAATTTTGTAAATTCTCTGCGTTCTCAGCGTGCTCTGCGGTGAATAATTATCTTCTGCTTCACTTGAGTAAATAGTTACCTGAATTCTGTATTCGGTCATTTAAATATACCGTTTATTACCGCAGCAAATATGCTTTTAGAGAATCTGCCTGATACTTCAATTGACATTCCTTCATGAACAATTCTTCGAGGTATTAAATACGGACTCAGCTTCAGGTCAAAAAATTCCTCTTTTGTGGTAAATGCACATTCATAACCTGCCTTTTCAACCATCTCCTTCAGCTTTTCGTTCCATCTGCCCTTAGGATACGCAAAGGTTCTTGCTGGCAGATGGAGCTCTTCCTCTATCTTTAACCTTGGTTTTGATATCTCATCCATTGCTTTTTCAAGGGAGATTTCGTCTAAAAGAGGATGTGTCTGGGTATGGCAGCCAAAGGATATCAATCCTGATGAACTCATCAGATAAACCTCCTCCCAATTTAAGAAAGGTCTGCCAACAAAGTCTTCTGGGATTCCAAATCTTGGGTAAAATTCTTTTTTTTCTGTGCCTATACAGGATGTAGGAAGGAAAATAATGGCAGGCAGACGATATTTCTTCAGAAGGGGAAAAGCATGGGTATAAGTCTCTTTCCAGCCATCGTCAAATGTGAGGAGGCAAAGATTGCAAGAAGGCAAAGGAATCTTTTGCTTGAGATAATCTATAAAGGTTTGATAGGAGATAACCTTGTAATTTTTTGACAAATATTCAAGCTGTTTCTTAAAGGTATTCACACCCGTCTCCATTCCAGAAGGAAAAGAAGGGTTAAGCTCCTGGACTATCCGATGATAACAGAGGACAAGAATCTTAGGTCGTATCTTATGCAGAATGAAGAGGTATAGATGTAATGCACCACTATAAAAAATAAGTGCAGAAATCAACCACTTGAGAAGACTCTTCATACCGTTCTTCTCTTTGTAAACACCCTCATACGAAATCAACCACTTCAGGAATTTTTTCATCTTAAGAATTTTCGTAAGCGCTGCGATAGTGTAAGAAAAGGGGATATAGAGATTAAGGGGATAAGGGGATAAAATTTTGAATTAAAAATTAAAAATGAATAATCTCCATATCTCCTATATCTCCTTATCCCCCTTCTTACACTCTTGATGTATAGCCTGAACGGTTACATTTTCTGAATATAATGACTATTTTGTCAAGGTCTTTTTTGGTTACAAGGGGATGGGTTGGTAGGGTTAAAATCTCTTTAGCCACCCGTTGAGCACTCAGGCAAGACTTTGTCTTTTCAGAAAGATAGGGTTTTGCCTCGGGTATTTCATCTATGGATGCAGGATACATCTTGCTCACCCCTATTCCTTTTTGAGTTAACTCGCGATAAATCTCTTCACGGAGATCAGGCTCGGCAATAAGCACAGGGAGGCGGAGATAACAAGGAGAAGAACCTGAAATAGGGGAAGGAATAAAGAGGTAAGGCAGGTCTTTTAGCCCCTTGATAAGGTAATCCGCCTTCTCCCTTCTCATCCGGTTAACAGCATCTAAATTTCTTAGTTGAGAGAGGGCAATATAAGATAGAAATTTGTAAAAAGAGGATACCTCATAGTCTAAAGAAAACTTAGAGAGGCCGAGCTCTAAGAATGGCAAGCTATTGGGTAGCCAATATAGCTGTGGTCGTAAAAAGATAGAATAGAGCCATAAGCTCAAATGTATAAGTAGCCTTTTTTTGAAGGTTATGGGATCTAACCCATCCATCTCTTCCTGAATGGCCTGGGCATAAAGGTCTGAATTGGTGGCAATGATTCCTCCTTGCAAGGCAGTAATGTTCTTTCCACGACCCAGACTAAAAAGGGCTACATCGCCAAATCCACCTAAGGGCTGATTGTGAAGCCTTGCTCCCATAGCCTGAGCAACATCGGAAATGGTGCATGCCCCACAGCCTTTAGCTATCTTTAATACTTCGTCAATCCGGGATGAGAGACCAAATAGATGGACAGGTATTATAGCCAAGGTCTCTTCTGTAACAAGCCTTTGAAGTTTAGATAGGGAAAAATCAAGGGTAGTAGGTTCAATATCGCAAGGGGTTATTTTCAAACCAACCCTTGCTATGGCTGAAGGAACGCTAAAACAGGTATAAGCAGGGATTATAACCTCTCTTCTATCAGAGAGTTTATGCAAGGTCTTCAAGATAACAGAAAGTCCAGCACGACCTGAGGAGAAGAAGAAAATGTGTTTTGTCTTGAGATACTGAGAAAGACTCTCTTTAAGCTCCTCAAAACAAGGAGAGAATAAATATCTATAGCTATACATAATCTCCTGTATCCTAATAGGTGCACCTGCAGGTGGAATCATCCGCAACATTTTTATATACCTCCTTCATTACCTGAACAATCCCTTCCAGTGGAATCATCCGCAACATTTTTATATACCTCCTTCATTACCTGAACAATCCCTCCCCAATCATACCTTTCCTCAACCAATCTCCTTCCCTCCTTACCAAGTTTTTCCCTCAGGCCTTTCTCTTTCATTAAAGTAATAACCGCTTTAGCAAAATCCTCTGGTCTATCCGCTATCAAGATATCCTTATAATGCGTGACAGCCAGCCCTTCACATCCTATTGAGGTAGAGACTATTGCCTTGCCGCAAGCCAGAGCCTCAAGAATCTTCAAACGGGTTCCACTACCTATCCGAAGCGGAGCAATATATACCCCTGCCCTCTGTATATAGGGTCGGACATCCTCAATAAACCCTAAAACCTCTACATCCTTTATTCCTAAAAGCTGTTTTGGCTTTGGTGCGCCAATGACAATCATCTTAGCATCTCTTACCTCTTTCTTTATCAAGGGCAATATTTTCTTACAGAAAAAGATAGCGGCATCTAAGTTCGGATAATAGTCCATAGAGCCGATGAAGATCATGTTGTTTTCATCCACTGAGCCCTCTTTTGTGCAGAAGTAGCTTGTATCAACCCCATTGGGAACAATGGAAATGTTTGCTTTGGGGGCTATTGCCTTTAGTCTCTGCCCATCATCATCAGAGACCGCTATACAAGCATCTGCTTCAGGAAGCATCCTTTTCTCATAAAGCCTCATCTTTATACCTTGAAGGTAGAAGTAGAGTTTCTTGGGGATATTCCTTGTCTGCCTGGCATAACCCTTCATCAGGATTGATTCTACATTATGATTGACCAAAACAGAAGGAAGCTCGGGATAATCCTCCATATACCCTGCTAAATCTGGCGCATCAAGATGAAGGATGTCAATCTTTGTTTCTTTTAATATCCCCTCAATCACCCTCTTTACCTTCCTTGAATAATACTTTTGAACGGTATAAGGAAGAGGAGAGAAGAGGTTTAGAAAAAGGTGTTTGGCTAAGGAAAGGACAGACCAGTCATCTGAGGTATAGAGAGCTACTACCTTTGAACATATCTTTTTAAGGGCATCAATATCCTCTGGCATATTCTTCTTTTTTACAAAACCTATCAGAAAGATATTGTTCTCTTTGGCCAAATGTTTGATTATGTTGAATGTCCTTTGGTAAGAACCTCCATAAGAGGGCGGATAAGGGATGAAGGTAGCGATAAATAGGATGTTCATCTTTTTAGGCTCTTCAGGGTTTTTTGTGGAATCAAATGATTATTTTTGAATAATTCAATGCAAAATGTAAAATTAGCAATTAGCATTTCAAAATTATTTTTCTTTCGCTGTAATGATACTTTTGGCAATGATTGCACATAGCTCTTC
>JAZDOR010000104.1:0-21619 GCA_043798435.1 bacterium | reverse complement strand
TGGCTCTTGCTCTGGTATTTCAATAAACGGAGGAGCCTGAAGGGATTCTTCTTGAAGTAGCTCAGGGTGGTCCTTCAGCTTTTGCTGAAATAGCTCAAGGTCTTTCAATCACAACATATTTCTTGCAGTAGCAAAAAATATGTTGAAGGATTTTTTCTATCTCACCTTCACAGTAAAACTAACTGTGCCTGAGAATGAGGGAGCAACCTGTGGGATTACCCATTTTATACCGAGAATAAATCAGGTTTCCAAAAAAGGTGGTTGAAAAAGACTGTAGGCTTCAGACCATAGACGCAAGACTATTATAATAGCTATCAGCATTCAGCTTTCAGCCATTGTTATTTTTATTAACTGACAGCTATTTATTGTCTATAGTGCATCACTCCATTTGAATTTGTGTACCCTTTCATAGTGATTTACTTTAGCAAGTTGAATATAAACACAACTGAACTCCTAAAATCAAATGTTATGGTGCAATAGTCTGATGTCTAAGCCTCGTGTCTATTTCGTTAATCTGAGTCTGGAGTCTTAGGCTACTTAAATTTTTGCTAAATCACGTTTTCATTGGGTATACTATGAATTGCTTATTCAGTAAAGTGACTGAAGGCAAAAGGTAATAAAATGACACTTCTTTCCTCTTTTCTTGACCTCTTTTTTCCAGCAGATTGTAAGACCTGCAAAAAAACACTTAATCAGATGGAATAGTGATAAAAGGCTTATTGAAGGGCTATCTGTCTATTGTCTTTTAAGGTATTGAGTAGGGTCTGGTCACTGGTGATAAACCTTCCCTGTTGATGGGCAATGGGTATAGAAAAGACCTCTCCTTCAGAAAATTGAGAAAAGAAGGGGCTTATTTTAGAAGATACCGAAAGATAAACCCATTCACAGATAAAACCATCAAATTTAGCCAGCTCCTTTGAAGGACGATTCCACCTGAAGATTTCTGCCCCTATGCCGCAGGATTTGGCTGCTTCTGCTGTTTCGTATTCGCAATTTGTTCCAGGATATTGGATTATAGCTATCTTCATAATCCCAAAGAATATAAGGTGATTCCAATTATCAAGGCAAAGGCGATATTGAAAATCTTTATTAATAAGGCTTTTCTTATACTCAAGGATAATAATGGTAACATCCCATGCCCATCCTGGACGATTGAGCTTACAAGGAGCACAGAGAATGGGATAAGCCCTTTGGCATACATCATCACAAAAATAAGGTGAGGACCTGATTCAGGAATAATTCCTACCAAAGCCGCAATAAGCAATACCCAAAGCATATTAGCCTTAACAAGGGGTTCTATCTCCCAAACTTTAAGCCCAATATCCAAAATCAAAATAGCAGAGAATGTCCAGAGAAATACCTTGAAGATGTGCCTTTTGACAATGTGGCAGAGGATATGTTCTTCTAAATAATGGTCAGGGACTGTCAGGACAATAAATATTGCCAATAAAAACAGAACAAAAAGGCTATTTCTTTCCCAGGCTTCTTCTAAGACAATGATTTTCCCAATCAAAGCAAAGATGAATATTGAGATGATAACCAAAAAGAGAAACCTGACAAGGGTAATCCTTCTTAAGGTGTCAATAACACCCTTTGCATCTAAAATTTTGCACTCTTCCTTTGGGTGTAACTCTGATAGGACGCAAGACTGAAGGGATTTGAGCTTCAAAATAGGTGCTATTTTGTCTACTACAAAAGCAGAGACGAGACCTAAGAGAAAGAGGATACCAAATAATATCAATGCCTGTTTGGGAAATAGGGCAAGCATAACATATGCCTCATCCCCACAGGAAGCAGCCATATTGCCACAGAGGGCCCCAAAGGTTATAAGGCCATGGGCATAGAATGAGACACAGGCAAATGAGCCTAAGCAACCTAATGTTACACCCAAAAATGATGTGGCAAGATATTGCCTCCATAAACCACCCTTTATAATCTTGCTCATCCTGCCGCCTGTTAAGACCTCAATATAGTCAACCAGCAGCATCATTATAAAGACAGAGGCGGTAATTATGAGGCTATTTTTTAGGGTGTGGGTTAGAATTTCTGTCATGGTAAGCATTTAGATAATGTAACTATGTAGTTGTTAGCCAACAATACATTATAAGATGATATTCTTCTCTTCTTTTAGATATTGAGCTGGTGTTTTATAGTTTAAGTTCTTGAGTCTTTTGTTCTGGTTATAGTCATCAACAAACTCAAAGTCGATTGCTATTAAGTTCAAAATATACTCTGGGAGCAATATTTTGTCAAGACCTTTTCCTTCTTTAATTTTAATGTTGAAAAAATAGGAGGTTATCCGTAGAATATTATTATGATAGAAAACTTAAATGTTTTAGAAGAGAGGGTAAATAGGTTGATTGCTGAGGTAGAGCGCCTCAGAAAAGAGAGAAAAGAAGGGGAAGGGGAAAAAGTTGAGACGAAAAAGCTCCTTGCTGAAAGAGAGCTTTTGAAGAAAAAAGTAGAACAACTTATTATTAAGATTGAGGAGATTGAATGAATAGGGTTTCTGTTCAAATCATGGGTCAGGGTTATAATCTTCTTACCGAAGAACCTTCAGAGAAGGTTGAGAGTATGGCCAAATATATTGACTCAAAGATGATGAACATATTAAAAAGAGCCCCAAGCCTTCCAAAGGAAAAGGTAGCCATTCTTTCATCCTTAGAGATAGTAGAAGAGCTATTCAAAGATAAGGAATCTACTCATAGAAAGATAGCCTCTTTAATTCATAAGATTGACACATCTCTTGCCTGAATTTCAACTAAGTGGATAAAAAAGATATAGCCACGAGATTCTCAAGATATGCTAAATTCTATGACAGCTTCTCTGATATTCAGAGGGAAATCTGCCTCCAGCTTATAAATGAGATAAAGGTCGAGCCTCAAGATATCTTAGAGATTGGGTGTGGAACAGGTTTCTATACGAAGCTCCTCAAAGAAAGGTTTCCTGCCTCAAAAATAGTCTCCTTAGATATATCCGAGGAGATGGTCAAAATAGCCAGGAAGAGTGTGAGGGAGTCCCTATTTTTTGTGGCAGACGGAGAAGAAACAGGAATAAAAAGAAGGTTTGATTTAATCACAGGAAGTAGCTGTTTTCAGTGGTTCTTTAATCTTAGAGAGAGCCTTTTTCAATATAAAGGTATCCTCAAAAAGTCCGGGAAGATTCTCTTTTCTATCTTTGGTAACGACACATTCCAGGAACTTCGAGAAATAGTAGGAATGCCATCAGGTCTTATATTAAAGAATGATCTCACCGAAATAATGAAAGAATTTAATGGTAGCTTGAGAGAGGAGAGAAGGGTTGAGGAATATCCATCTCTTTTTTTTCTTCTCAAGAAGATAAAATACTCTGGAGAAGGAATGAAAATAAGAGATGGGCTTTGGACAAAGAGTGTGATAGAAAACCTTGAGGAGGCTTATAAATCAAGGTTTGGGAAGATTATAGCCACCTACCAGATATTCTTCTGCAAATGTTTTTTGCAAGGAGCAAGAAAACATAAGGGTTCTGGCTACGCCAGAACAAAAAGGAAAAACATTAAATAAATTTTGCAAGGAGCAAGAAATATAAATAAAGTTTGACAGAAATAGGTTGAGAAAGATATACTTCAAAAAGGGTGAATAAATGGATAATGAAATTCTAAGTAAAAGATTAGATGTTGAAGCAAAGACCTTTTTCTTTGATTACAAAGAAAACCCTAAAGGCAAATTCCTGCGAATCATTGAGAAAGCAGGAGGGAAAAAGAATGCCATCGTCCTTCCGGATACAGGGTTAGAAGAGTTTATCAAGGTCTTAGAATCAATAAAGAACGGTAGATAGATGCTTTTTGTAACCACACTTGCCACTCTTCCTGGAAAGACTCGGGAAGCCTTAGAGATATTTCTAAAATATACTAAGGTTCCTGAAACTATTAAAGTAAAAGAGGCTCTTGTCCTCTTTGGAAAGCCTGACCTCCTTTTGATATTTGAAGCAGATGACGAAAGGGAGGCGGCTCAATTTGTGATTCAATTCAATGAGATTGCCGATACTCAAACATCTCTTGCCTTTCCAGTAAAGGAGGTTTTGTAAGTGTGGCTCATCTTTTTACTCTTCATATCTTGCTCCTGCCAAGCACTTGAGCTTATAAACATTCCCACCACTGATACCCTGAAAAAGGGTGATTTGGCTCTTCTTTTTCGAATGTATGATGAGGGTGGTTTGGTTATAGATTCAAGGTTTGGGCTGAGCCAAAGGGTGGTGATTGGTGTTCCTCTTGACCTTCAGAATGCCATCGGCGATAATAAGATGGAAACCTCCCTCCCCTTAGTTCTTTCTGGAAGGATAAGAATCACGGATGGGACAAAAAGATTTCCAGGTCTGGCTATAGGATACCACGACCCTTATGGATATAAGAAGAGATGGGTTGATGAAAAGGGTGAGCCTCGAAAAAGGATAAAGGGGATAAAGGGATTATACCTTGTTGCCAGCAAGCCAATTGTCCTTTTAGATACAAAGATAGGCTCTCATTTTGGCATTCTGACTGATGTTGAGGATTATAAAAAAGGCGGTTTATCCTTATTTTGCGGAGCAGAGACAAATATTGGCTCGAATATGAAATTTTTGGCAGAGATAGGGGATATTCCCTTGGATAAAGGCGAAGAGAAAAGAGAAGCGGCTCTTTCTCTTGGAATGAAATGGCATCTTGCCCCAAAACTCTCCTTAGAATTTAACCTTATTGACCTTTCGCACAGTCCCTCGCGGACAGTCAAAATATGCTACCAGACAACCCTATTTAAGAGTGAGAAGTAACGAATTGATGGGACGCAGATTTTTTTAGATTACTCAAGATACTTTCTGGAAAATAGTTATTTTTTACAGCGACTAAGTTATAAGAACCTGATTTGCAGAACCTTGTTACTTCGTAATAAAAATACTACTATTGGTCTCATCTTTCTTGCCAAGCTTATTCCACTCCTCTGTTACCCATATCTTAAGCTCATCAATGATATACTTATTCTCCTCTTTGAATAGATGCTTGAATCTTGTCTGAGCCTTTAGCCAATCATAAAGAGGCTTTATCTCTTTTGGTTTATAGGTAATATGGTATTTCCCTTCTCTTACTTCATAGAGCGGCCAAACTCCTGTGTCTGCGGCAAGTATGCCCATTTCAACGGTCTGATCAGAAGGAAAACCCCAGCCCAAAGGACAAGGAGAGAGGATATTAATAAAAGATGGGCCATCAACAGATAAAGCAAATTCTACCTTATTTGCCAAATCCCTCCAGTTTCCAACAACAGCCTGAGCAACATAAGGTATATTGTGAGCAATGACAATCTCTGTCAGGTTCTTTCTAAATTGAATTTTGCCTGGAATAACCTTTCCTACGGGTGCTGTAGTTGTGTGCGCACCCCTTGGTGTAGCTCCTGACCTCTGTATTCCTGTATTCATATAGGCCTCATTATTTATACAGACATAGAGCATTCTGTGGCCCCTCTCTAAGGCACCAGACAGTGATTGAAGCCCAATATCATAAGTTCCGCCATCCCCAGCAAAAGCAATGAAGTCAATATCAGCCGAAACCTTCCCTTTCTTCTTCAAAGCCTTGTAGCTGGCCTCTACACCAGATATTGTTGCCGCCACATTCTCAAAGGCAGAGTGGATAAATGGCACACGCCAGGCTGTGAAGGGAAAGATGGTTGTTGTTACTTCAAGGCATCCAGTGGCTGATCCAATAACCACAGGGTTCTTTGCCGCAAGCAAAATCTGGCGGACAGCGATAGGCTCCCCACATCCAGCACAAGCTCTATGACCAGGAGAGAAATCTTCTTTTTTCTCTGAAAGGGCTCTTAATGTAAGTGGCTTTTCCATTGGAGATATTTTATCGGTAAAAAAGGGTTTTCGTCAACAAGGATTTTTTTGTTGACGAAATCCAATAATTTCTCTTAAGATAGTCTCGTGGGATTCATAGAGAAGATTATCTCATTTATAAAAGGGCTATTCGAAAAGACTCCATCATTTCTTTGTGATGTCTGTATGTATGATTACAGAGGTGCTTGTGATAATCCCGAGATACCAAACGCCCAAAAGTGTCGTAATTACAAGAGGAGATGAAGAAAAAATCATCTATACCAAAATAAATGTAAATTGCAAATCGTAAAATAACAGAATTCAGAATCCAGAATAAACAAGTTAATAGGACGCAGATCTTCGCAGATTTACAGGATAATATTTTATAAATCTTAAAAATCTGCGTTCATCTAAAGTCCAAAAAAAGGAAATTCCTATACAATCAAGTTCTTTCATTCTGACTCCTGAATTCTGACTCCTGAATTCTATTTAGTTTGTTGGAAACCTGATTTATTCTCGGTATATAACCCTTACGCCGTATGCTTTGTAGCGTAAAAATAAGATGAAGAAAGACCTACTTTGTATTTCTGAGCTTTCTCCTGCCTCAATCTGGAGGATATTCAAGCTATCTGATGAGCTTGCCGGAAGCTTTGATCAAAAGCCTTTGCAGGATAAGAATATCCTTCTTTTCTTTGAGAAGCCATCCCTAAGAACAAAGGTATCTTTTGAGGTGGCCATCAATCAGCTTGGGGCTTCCTGCCTATCCCTGAGCGACTTAGAGATAGGGCTTGGTGTCAGAGAAGAGGTAAGGGATGTAGCCAGGGTTTTGTCCTCTTATGTTGACTGCATTATTGCCAGAGTCTTTTCTCATCAGAAGTTAATTGAACTGGCACAATATTCTACTATTCCTGTAATCAACGGACTTTCAGATGACAGTCACCCTTGTCAGGTGCTTTCTGACCTATACACTATCTGGAAGAACAAAGGTGAATTGGTTGGTTTGACTCTTACCTTCATCGGCGATGGGAGCAATAATGTTGCCTCATCCCTTATACTTGCTTGCTCTATGATGGGTGTGAATATCACCGTTGCCTCACCTTCTGGGTATTGCCCAAGAAAAGATGTGCTGGATACAGCAGTAAGGTATGCCAGGGCAAACGGTGTGATGATAAAGGTTACCAGTGACCCAGAGGAAGCGGCAAGAGATGCTGATGTGCTTTATACAGATGTCTGGACAAGTATGGGTCAAGAGGCAGAGAAGGAGGAGAGGATAAAGGCATTTGCTAAGTTTCAGATAAACAATGACCTGCTCTCCTTGGCAAAGAAGAATTGCTTGATTATGCACTGCCTTCCGGCACATAGAGGCGAGGAGATTACAGACAGTGTGATAGAAAGCTCAAACTCTATAGTCTTTCCCCAGGCAAGAAACAGGCTTGTTGTCCAAAGGGGAATCCTGGTCTATCTGTTGACATGATAAAATTATCATAGCAAAGTAGAAATTGACATCAACCTTATTTGTTGGGTATAATATAAAGGTGAGAGTAAAAATACTTAATCTACCCCTTTTTTACCCCACCTTTATCAATAAGTTGATTCTTTTGTAACAATGAACTGGACAAAAGAGTGCTATAAAGAAGTAGAAAAAGACCTCCAGAAGGAAAGGCTCATACACGCTCTTGATACAACAGACATTCTTCACTATATATTCGCACACCGATCCCCTGTTACCCCTATACTTAGAACTATTTTCAAGTGTTATGCCTTTTTTCTCCTGCCTGGAGTGATATGGGGTATGTTGCGCGTCTTAACGAAAATAGCCTGTATCCAGAAGAATATGGAGGAGGATTTTGATTACCAGAGGTTTATACACTGCTCAACCACGAAAGAGTTCCTAAATCAAAAGTTCAAAGACCCAAAGTCTATTGTGGAGTTATATATCAAGATGGAAAGGAGCCACTCCTTTATCTCCTTTCTCAGCACTACAGGGAGTCGGGGAATCTTGGGTACCCCAATTCAAAACCTTAGCTATCTAATAGAAGAAAGGAGGTTAATCCCAATAAATGAGGTAATTAATATTGAGATTGGATGGAAAGATGGAGGGATATTTGAAAAGATTAAAAGAATCTACTCCTCACCATATAGCCATGCGATTTCTGAACTGAATAGAATACGTTCGGCCCATCATAAGACACTTAACCACATAGATGCCTTTAACCTCTACCTCCTTTGCTTCTTGAAAGAGGAACATAGAAACATCTCCTTCAAAATGGTTGGCAGTTCCAAAACCATTGTCTCTCTCTATAAGAGGATGGCCCCTGATATTTACTCCTCTCCCTTGCATGTCTTTTGCTATCTGAAGAGAAAGGCTGACGATACGAAAACTGACCCTTTCTTTTCTGAGCTTGAGGAAATGGGGTTTAAGCCCAATGATTTCCTTGTAGATGACCTCTCAGAAAAATATGAATTGGCAGATAATCTCTGCCATGCCCTTCAGAGTAAAGACTCTACCCATAAGTTGATAGAGGAGAATGGGAAAAGGGTTAAGATGGAAAGGTTGATGGAGGGGTTGATAGAAAAACACTCTGCAGGCCTTTTAGACTACCTGATACATGACCGCCACGATTGGGTGTTGGCTATGAAGGATAGAGAAAAAAGAAGGGCATTAAAATATTGATATGGAACAAAATAAGATAGAAGAAAAAGAGGCATTACTCCATTTAATTTACAGGCTTTACTTAAAATATGACCACATTGAGGATTTGGTAAAAGAGATAAAAGAAGGGACAAAAAAACCATTGGGAATAGAAACCTGCCTCTTAGAGTTTTCTGAAGGGGGTTTTAATCCCATAATAAAATGTCCGCTGGCTGAATCCGATCCCCATTATTCCCATTGCTTTGAAAGAGAAAACCTAAAAGGTGGGTTTGAAAATGCTAAAAAAGGGAATTGTTGCTTGATATTGGAAGAAGAGAAAGAAGGAGAGCCTATCTATCGGCTGATAGCCTCCCTCTGTGATAGCAACAAAAGGCCAATAGCCATCTTAAACCTGACAAGTAAGGAGAAAGAACCGTTATCTTCTATTATAAAAGACGATCTGCATAAACATATAGAACTTTCCTACAGGATCAATCAGGAGACAATGAGAAGGTGGGGCTCCCTTATAGAGATAAGTAACCGACTCACCTCGCAAGTGTCTGATATCTCCTCTTTGAAGGAAGGAATACCTGAGTCTGTAGCCTGTGCCTTAGATACAGAGGTGTGCTCTCTGTTTCTGGTCAGTAAAGACCCTGACTATTTAGAATTGGTTGAGGAGTTTGGACATACCGAAGACAAAAAGGGGCTCAGGCTAAAAATTATAGCCGGAGAGAGGACAGGGCTTACTGGCTATATCGCCGCAACGAGAAAACCACTATCCTTAGATTACGAAGGCGTAAGGAGACATCCATGTTGGAGCAAGCCAAACCTACCTGCTACCCATCTTCCTTCAAACGAATGCCTATCCTTTCTTGCAGCACCGATAATTAGCACCAAGGATGAACTATTGGGGGTGATAAAGGTAGAGAATAAGAAATGTCCTAAAGAAGAAGCAAGATTTTCCAGAGAGGATGAGGCATATATTGAGGTATTGGCCTCCCATATCGCTATATGCCTTGAAATGGCAGAATATTTCAAAGACAGAGAGGAAATAGCAAAAAAACAAAGAATCTCCTATTATGCTTCCTCACATGCCCTAAAAACCCCTTTGCACGGTCTTATGCTGGGTATTGGTGAATTAAAAAACACATACTTGAATAAAATCTTTCCAGAACTCAAGCATTATTTAGCTGATCCTATGGTAAGAGAGGCAACAAAAAGATGGGATGAAGCCTTTGAACTTGTAGAAGAGGATAGCTATAAACTTCGTCGGGTGATTAACAATATCTTGTATGCCGTAAGGATGGATGCTCAAACATATCTTATATCTCCTCAATTCTATGAATCTGCGGATATAAGCAAAATGATGAATAGAATAGAGATTATGTTTAATCTGCGTTGTAGAAAGGAGAGGATAGAGATTGAAGTTAAGATTTCTGAAAGAGATAACATCTATATGGATAAAGAGCAGATAGAGGATGTCCTTATCAGTTTGGTTGCCAATGCTGTTACTGCTATTGTGGATAGAAGACCCAGTGAGAAAGGAATAATAAAGATTTGTGTGGAGAGCAGGGAGAAAAAAACATATTTTATAGTCTCAGACAATGGAAAGGGGATAAAGGAAGACCTCTTTTCTCCTTCTCCATTACATCCAGAAAGGATGGGTCTTGGACTCTATGTAGCAAAAAAGATTGTCAATGCCCATAAAGGAGATATCTTATCAAAACCATTAGAAAGGGGCGCCTGTATTGAATTCTGGTTGCCCAACAAAAAGGAGTAAAAGAAATGAAGAAGACCATATTGGTAGTAGAGGACCAGGAGTCCCATGGCAAGTTTTTGATGTGGAGGTTGGAAGATAAAGGATATGAAGTAAGACTGGCTACTGATGTAGAGACAGGAATGGGTATGGCTCAAAAAGGGGATGTATCGTTGATTCTTTTAGATTGTATGCTTCCCAAATCCTTAGATGACCCTGAAATGGACAACAATGGAGGGTTTGAAATAGCAGAAAGGATAAAGGATAGAAATATTCCTATAATTTTTACTACTGTTTGGGAGAGGGAGGAAGAGTATTTGAAGGCAAAGGGGTTGGGGATGAAAGCCTATTTTTCCAAGCCTTATGACGTAGAGGAGCTATCAAGAAAGATACGGGAGATACTGCAATGAATGAAAATGAGGTTTACATTGAATTAGAAAGGGCTTGGGCACAGCTTGCCGGGATACGGGAGATAGAAAAGAATGGTTTTGATCTCTCCCTGGAAGATTTATTTAATCTCTGTCTTGATAGAGCCTTACTCCTCCTCAGGATAGAGAAGGGGTTCTGGATGCACAAAGAAGAGGGAGCGTGGGAGAAAACCGCAATAAAAGGGATGGAGATAGAGGAGGCAGGAAGTCTCTCAAAGGATATATTAGGGGAAAGAAGAACTGTGAGAAAAGGTTCCCTGATGAGCATCCCTCTTATCTGGAAAGAGGAGGTTTCAGATAGGGCAACATTTATTAAAGATGGCGGCTTCACCTACTTAGATGAGAAAATGGTGCTTCCCCTCTTACAGACTGCCTTGTTTGTGATTCAAGGGGTACACCTTGAGAAAGAAAGGGATAAGCGAAAGACTATCCAGGAACTCTCTGCTTCAGTAGGTCATCGCATAGGCACCCAAATGGCAACATTGGCAAGCAGAAACCTTATATTAAGCCAAAAGATTACCTCTGTCCAACAAAGGTTTGACGAAGATATAGAAAGGTTTCAGAAAGATACAGATAGTATAGCCCACACTGTTCAGGAGACGCGGGAGATATTAAATGACTTTGTTGGGCTCCTTAAGCCTATCTCTTTGCAGGTTCAAAGGTTGGAGTTAGATAGTCTTATTGAAGAGGCGATGAGAGATGCGGATTTATCTTCTGTAGTTGTAATGACCCATTTAGAAAAGGTAGTACTTGATGGAGATAAGGATAGGCTGAAAGAGGTGTTTGTAGAGCTACTTAATAACGCTAAAGGTTTCCTCCCTGAGAAAGATCCAGAGATTGAGATAAGTATTGAACCCAAGAATGACTGCGTAGAAATAGTTTTTGCTGATAATGGAAATGGGATACCTGTTTTAGATAAGAGGAAGATATTTGAGTCTTTCTTTACAACACGGCGGGGAGGAACAGGGTTAGGGCTTTGCATTATAAGGCGATTCATTGAAGCACACAGGGGCAAGATATGGGAAGAAGGAACAGAAGGTAATGGAGCAAGTTTTATAATCTCTTTGCCTTATAAACAGGAGGAAATATGCCAAGAATTCTAATTGTTGAAGATAACGAGGGTTTAGCAAAAACCTGGCAAGAGTTGTGCCAGAATATGGGATGGGAGGTAGAGATAGCTCTCAACGAGAATAGGGCTATAGGGGTAATCAGGGATTTCCCCCCTTTTGATGTATCCGTGGTGGATATGTGTCTAAGCCCTGGAGACAAGAAAGGAGAAGGAGGGCTGAGGACAATTGAAAGGATATCTAAAAAGGACCCAGGAACTCAAATAATTGCTGTCTCTACCTATATGGATTTAGAAGATGTCCTGAATACTGTCTATAAGGCTCTGGCATATAATATCTATCGGTTTATAGACAAGAAAAGGATAGATCTTGAAAAGGTCCTTTTTAATAATATAGGAACGGCAATAGAGTATGCGAATCTTAAGAGGAGCGGAAAGATAGTTACAAAGACGCTTCCTGCCTATGCCTTTTCTTCAAGACGGAATGAAGAGCTATCTCAGGGTTTGGTAGAATATGGAATATGGACAGAAGCTCAAGTTGCAAGGATAAAAAGAGATGCTGCACAAGCAGAGATGGGGCTTGAGGCATATCTCAGGTATAAGGATAGTGTTATGGGTAGAGATAGAGAGAAGCTTAGAGGTCTTGTGACCTGGGTATTAAGAAGGAGATTTGGCGAAGATGATGTTGACAAGATAAGCTTATATTCCCCAGATATCCTGAAAGAGGAAAGAAAAGGGCTTCTTATAAGATTTCTTAAGCTCTGTGGCGTATTCCCTGTTGGATTGGAAGAAGAGAGATTAATCGTGAAGATGGCGAACGAGCAGAGAACAATAAAAGAGACAGTAGATCAACTTGCCAGAGCAATTGGCAACAAAAGGGTAATAAAGGTTACCTCTTCCCCCGAAGAGATTGAGAAGCTCTTTGCTGAGATAGAGTGATTTAATAGTATAGGAATTTCCTTTTTTAATCTGTGTAATCTGTGAAATCTGTGGATTTAGCTTAAGATTGAAAAGTATAACATCCTGCCATAAATTTGTAGTCAGGGTATTCTCCCACCAAACTATACACTAAATACTTATGAAAATATTGAGTTTTCCGCTAAACTTTATTATGGAGGTTGAACTATGACAAAAAAGGAATTAATTAAATATTGGGTCGGTTCATCGGATAAAGATTTTAAGACTATGGAAAATTTAGTCAAAAGCACCGATTATTTATGGGCATTATTTATTGGGCATCTGGTTATTGAAAAGTTATTAAATATGAATTTTACAAGAAGTGTACAAAGGAGTATTCAGAAACAAGTATTGCCAAGATAAAGGAGTTGCGATTATGGCTCAAGGAACAGATACAGAAACAATTGTAAGCATTGTTAATAAATATCTTAATCTGCTTCGAGAATCTCATATATCGTTTGAGCAGGTTTATCTTTATGGATCTTATGCTAAAGGAAATCCACAAGAAGATAGTGATATAGATTTAGCCATTATTGATAAAGATTGGGTGCCGGATGTCTTTGACGCTCAATTTTAACTAATGAGATTAGGACGAAATGTTGATACACGGATAGAACCTCATCCCCTCAAAAAATCTTAATTTGACAAAACGAATCCATATGTTCGGGAAATTTTAACAACGGGGAAAGAAATAAAAGTATAAGGATGTAGAAAAGGGACAGGTTCATTTTTCTTGACAAAAAAAGGCTTTTAGAATTATAGCATTTTGAAGTTGACATGAAAATATTGAGTTTTCCAAAAGATAAGATTGAGATAGATGGCACCTTAAAAAAACCATCCTTTGATGAGGAAGCAAGGGTTGTCTCTGAGATAATCTCCTCTGTAAAGAGCAAAGGGGATGAGGCTATCATTCACTGGACAGAGATGTTTGATGGGATACGGTTAGACTCCCTCAGAGTAAGCGAGAAAGAGATTAAAGATAGCCTTTCGAAGTTAGATGCAAGGGATATTGGCTTGATAGAGAGGGTCTCTGAGAATATAAGAACCTTCCAAAGAGAGACCCTTTCTTCTTCCTGGACAAAAGAACTAAATGGTAAGATAGTTGGGGAAGAAGTAGTTCCTATAGATAGGGCGGGTCTATATATCCCTGGCGGAAACTTTCCGCTTATATCTACGCTTTTGATGACCGTTATCCCTGCTCAGGTTGCTTGTGTCCAGGAGATAGCCGTTTCTTCTCCTCCACCAATCAATCCGTATATTCTTGGTGTTTGCGGTCTGTTGGGCATTGAGGAGGTATATCAGATGGGAGGTGCCCAAGCAATTGCAGCTTTTGCTTATGGCACAAAAAGTGTAAAAAAAGTGGATATGATTGCAGGGCCTGGAAACATCTATGTGACCTTAGCTAAGAGGCAGGTTTATGGAGATGTGGCTATAGACCTCTTAGCAGGTCCATCAGAGGTTGTGGTGATAGCAGATTCAAAAGCAGATTCTAATCTTGTCGCCAATGAGCTCCTTGCACAATCTGAGCATGGAAAAGGCTATCTTGCCATTCTTATCACAGATAGTATAAAATTGGCAGAGGATGTTAAAGGGCTTACCAAAGAACTGATGGATGGGCTGATAATCCTCGTAGATGCTTTAGATGCTGGGATAGAGCTGGTAAACACTATTGCCCCAGAACACCTCGTAATATATACAGAAAATCATATAGAGTTGAAAGATCGGATAAGGAACGCCGGGGCAATCTTTCTTTCCACGCCTGTTGCTGTGGGTGATTACATTGCAGGTCCCTCCCATACCCTTCCCACAGGAGGCTCAGCAAGGTTTTCCTCCGGGCTTTCAGCCAACACATTTACGAAAAAGACATCCATCATCTCATACACAAATGAAGCACTTACAAGAGAGGCTGAACTACTCATCAGAATAGCAGAGCTTGAAGGGCTAATCCAACATAAAAAGAGCGTAGAAGATAAGATAGTGTAAAAAAAAGTTGACGGAAGAAGAGAAGGCTTATACAATATGCAAAATCAAGGAGAGTTTATAGTTTATAGTTTATAGTTTATAGTTTATAGTTTATAGTTTATAGTTTATGGTTTATAGTTGATAGTTTATGGTTGCTGGACTATAGACTATAAACTATAAACTATAAACCAATTAAAGGAGGTGAGAAAATGGCTTATGTAATCACAGAGGAATGCACTGCTTGCGGCGTTTGTGCTGAGGAATGCCCGGCAGAGGCTATTATGGAAAAAGAGGACGCATATTGTGTCAATCAGGATGATTGCACAGAATGTGGCACCTGTGCTGAGGTCTGTCCCGTAGGTGCAATTATAGAGGAAGAGTAATGAAGAATGTTTTGGTAATTGGGGGTGGCAGGAGGGGAAAGGGTCTGCTGGAGATACTCAAAGATTATAAGGGCATCAAGATTGTTGGAGTTGTTGATGTAAAGAAGAATGCCGCAGGGATGGTCTTTGCCCGCTCTCTTGATATTTCTACATATACAGAGTATGCTTCCATCTTTTCCAAAGAAGAGATAGATGTTGTCTTAGATGTCTCTGGTGATCCAGCTGTTCCAGAGGAGATTGAGAAAATAACGAAGGGGAAAATAGAGGTTTTAGGGGGGATATTAGCCAATCTTTTTTCTGACATCCTTTTAGATAGGCATAAAGCCCATCAAGAAGCCTCTATCCAGAAGAAGGAGTTGGAGTCTATCTTACAGGGGCTTGGAGAAGGGGTTTTGGTTGTTGATACCCAGAAGAAGATTAAGATTATCAACCCTGCCGCCTCTAAACTTCTTGGCATCAAAGATGATAAGATGCTTCTTGGTCAACATCACGGTGGAGTAATAGAGATAGTGAACCGATGTTTAGAGAAGAAAGAGAGGGTCGTAGTTGAGGAGATAGAGTATTTCAGGAAGATAGAGGACAAAAAGATTGGCAAGTGGCTACGGATTGTTGCTTCAAGGATAGAAGATGAGGAAGATAAGCTCTTTGCTGTAGCTACTGTAATCAGGGATATAACCGCAGAAAAGGAGATAGACCGGGTAAAATCTGAGCTTATCAGTAATGTCTCTCATGAGCTTAGAACACCCCTTACTTCTATCAACAATGCCATTTATCTCATAGAAAAAACAGGGGATCCCTCACCAAAAGCAAAGCAGTTTCTCATAACTATACAGAAGAATGCTGACAGGCTCTTGCGGGTAATAAACAACCTTTTGGATATCTCAAAGATAGAGTCCGGGATGCTTCATATGGATATGGACTTAGTCTCTATTTCAGAAGAGATTGAAAGCTCTATCTTTTCTGTCCAGACACTGGCTGATGCCAAAAAGATAAAGATAGAAAAGGCTATTCCTGAATACCTCCCGGATATATATGGAAGCAAGGAAGGGCTGGAACATATTTTTATTAATCTCTTAGCCAACGCCATTAAGTTTACCCCGGAGCAAGGAAGGATTTCTATCATAGTCAAAGAGAAAGAGGAAGAGGTTGTTGTGGCTTTCGAGGATACAGGGGTAGGGATTCCAGCTGAGGATGTAGATAGAATCTTTGGCAAGTTTCAGAGGGCAAAGACTGCTGGTGTCATTGAGGGAACTGGGGTTGGTCTGGCTATCGTCAAGCATTTTGTTGACCTCCATAAAGGTAAGATTTGGGTAGAGAGCACTGTGGGAAAAGGCACAAGATTTTTCACTTCTTTTCCAAAGGTTGATAGATTTTTTCATCTCTCTGTCCAGGACGAGCTCTTCTCAGCAAAGGCTGAGGAAAGGCTTTTCTCCATCCTTCTCTTTCGGCTTGTGGGTGTAGTTGAGCTGAAAGATACCCCGGAGAAAGAGGGTCTGCTCAAAGATATTGAGAAAAAGATACGGGAAGAGATACACCGCTCAGATAAAGTAATAAGGTATGAGGACAAGGGCTTTTTTATTATCCTCCTACGGACAGGAAGAGAAGAGGCACAAAGGGTTGCAGAAAGATTGACCTCCTTTGTTGATGATATAGCTTTTCCCTCTATTAGTATAGAAAAAAAGATTTTTGTCTCTTATGGCATCGCCACCTTTCCTGAAGATGGAGAGAATGAGGAGAACCTGATACGAAGGCTGGGAGAGGAGTTTTGATACAAAATTAGTATGCGTTTAGTATTCTGTAGCAAAGTCAGACAAGTCAGACAGGTCAGACAAATCAATAAAGAAATGTATTTCTCTTCTCATAATGCTAAACGGTTACCAAAAAATAATGACTAAAGTGTTACCCAAAAAGATTCTCTTGGTTGATGATGAGGCTGATCTGGCTGAGACTGGAAAGATTGTTCTCCAAGAGGAAGGATATTCTGTAGAGCTTGCCTTTGATGGACTTTCTGCAGTAGAAAAGGTTTATGAAACAAAGCCTGACCTTGTTGTTTTAGACATCTCCCTGCCTGAAATGGATGGGTATCAGGTCTGCCGTGTCTTGAAGAATGACCCTCAATACTCTGATATACCAATTATTATGCTTACAGCCAGGACACAGAGATCAGATGAGTTCAGGGGCAAGGAGACAGGGGCAGATGAGTATATGACCAAGCCTTATAGCCCGGAAATGCTTATAGCGAGCGTGAAGAGGATTCTTGGATGAGTGTATAGTTATGAGTTATGAGTGTAGAGTTATGAGTTTAGAGTTATGAGTTATGAGTTTAGAGTTATGAGTTATGAGTTTAGAGTTATGAGTTATGAGTTATGAGTTATGAGTGTAGAGTTATGAGTTATAAGTTAAACTCTCAACTCTAAACTCAAAACTCTCAACTCTAAACTTTTCTTAACTCTTAACTCTAAACTCTAAACTCTAAACTCTAAACTCTAAACTCTAAACTCTAAACTCTAAACATTACTTAAATGACAGAAAAAGAACTGATAGACGAGAACGAACAGCTCAAAACAAGGATCGCTGAGTTAGAGGCGGAGACACAAAAAGCAGAGACAAGAAAAAAGATTATTGCTAATGTCAATAAGATGCTCGACAGAAGCCTGTATGAGCTCTCTGTTATCAACAAGATAAACAAGCTCCTTTCTAAAACCCTTGATTATACTGAGATTATAAAGGATATTACTAATCTTCTGTCTGAAATGGTAGAGTATGTTGCTTCAGGTATATTGCTCTGGGATGATAAACTCTGCATATTCAAGGTTTATTTGCGTTCCCCAAGAAATAAAGGATTTATCTCTCAATTTTCAGAAAAGGCAGCCCTTAGGTTCGCTGAATTTGCCGGACAGTCTCTCCCTGCTGATAAACTTCTTGTTGAGATTGTTAATTCTGAACTCCTTATTGAGAATGAAACAAAGGGTGGTGTTATGGGTTCATTCTTTGCCTCGTCTCTCAAAGTGGCAGAGAAAACAATTGGCATTATATGTATTGCCCACACAAGGACCAATGGTTTTTCACAAGAGGATACCAGGTTATTAGATCTCTTGGCGAATAATTCAGTTATTGCTATAGAGAATAGCCTTCTGCACAAGAAGATAGAAGAGCTGGCTATTACTGATGGGTTGACCGGGTTGAATAACTACAGGTATTTTAAGGAGTCCATTCACAGAGAGATGATGCGTTCATCAAGGTATGACCTTGTCTTTTCCCTGATTATTCTTGATATTGATAATTTTAAGATGATAAATGATACTTATGGTCATCCTAAAGGGGATGAGGTCTTGTCTTGTCTGGCGAAGATTATAAGGAGTAGTTTTCATAGAGAGATAGATATTCTGGTCAGATACGGAGGGGAAGAGTTCGCCATCATCCTTCCCCAAACAACAAGGGAAAGAGCTTATGTGGTTGCCGAGAAGATGAGAAGAGATGTAGAGAAAGAAATTTTTAAGCAAGCAGGGCTTCCTAAGCCAGTAACAGTAAGTTGTGGTATTGCTCAGTATCCTGAAGATGGAAGGCTTGAGGATAAGCTGATTAAATCTGCAGACACAGCCCTTTACTCAGCAAAAAATAGCGGAAAGAACAGGATTTGTTTGAAATAGTCAATAGATAGAAAATAGCAGTCAGCGTTCAGCAGTCAGCTAATAAAAATAACTAAGAGCTGAAAGTTAAAAGATTGCTTGAAATAACCCTTGTATAATAGGGAAAAAATATATATAATAGAAAAGTGTATAGTTGATGGTTGATAGTTTATGGTTGATGGTTGATAGACTATAAACTATAAACTATAGACTATAAACTATCAACTGTTAAAGGAGGGAAAATGTTTAATTTTGAAGAAGTGGAGGAGGCTTCTGTTATCCAGAACCATACTAAAATCAAGGTAATAGGAGTAGGGGGAGGAGGGGGAAATACAGTGGGCAGGATGCTTGAGAGAGCAGGAGATTGCATTGAGCTCGTTATAGCCAATACTGACCTTCAGGCACTCAACTCAAACCTTGTTAGCAGTAGAATTCAGATAGGTGCTAAATTGACAAAGGGTCTGGGTGCTGGGGCAGACCCGACTATTGGGCAAAGGGCAGCAGAGGAAGATAGAGAGGCCATAAAAGAGATGTTAGTTGGTTCTGATATGGTCTTTATTACCGCAGGAATGGGGGGTGGAACCGGAACAGGGGCTGCGCCCATCATTGCTGAGATAGCCAAAGAATTAGGTGCTTTGACAGTGGGTGTGGTCACAAGACCATTTCTCTTTGAAGGAACCAGAAGGGCAAGGCAGGCAGAGGAGGGCATAACTCGGCTGATAGAAAAGGTTGATACACTTATCATCATTCCCAATCAAAAATTGCTCTCTGGAGAAAAGAGTGTGCCCCTGGCTGAGTCGTTTAAGTTGGCTGATGATGTCCTTCGCCAGGGAATTCAGGGCATATCTGATTTAATCACTATACCAGGGATTATCAATTTAGACTTTGCTGATGTGAAGGCGATTATGAGCAGCAAAGGAAAGGCTTTGATGGGTATTGGTGAGACAGAGGGAGAAGGAAGGGCAAAGAGGGCAGCAGCTCAGGCTATATCCTCGCCACTCTTAGAGGATGCATCTATGGAGGGAGCGACAGGCATACTCATAAATATCACTGGAGGAGATGACCTCACCCTTTCAGAGATAGATGAGGCCGCAACCCTTATCATTGAAAAGAGCGATGGTGATGCCAACATCATCTTTGGGACATCGCTTGACAATAAATTTTCTGGAAGGATAAAGATTACGGTGATTGCCACAGGTTTTGGAAAACACCGTGAGAAATCTACCCTCTCTCCACTCAAATATGAACCAAAACAAGAAGATCAACAGAAAGAAAGGATAACCCCTCCATTCTTTCCAGAAGACCTTGACACACCCACCTTTTTAAGGAAGCAACAACAATATGGCTCAGGAGACTATAGAAGGACTCTATAAATGCAACATAGAAAAAAATAAGGGAAGGTGCAACTGCACCTATGAACCTTGCGTAAGAAAGGGCAGATGTTGCGACTGTCTTTCTTATCACCTCAAGATGAAACAACTTCCAGCCTGCTGTTTTCCGCCTGATGTAGAGAAGACTTATGATAGGAGCTTTGAAAGGTTTGCTAAGTTGGTGAGATAATGGGGAAGACTATAACTGAAAAGATAATCTCTGAACATACGCAGGCAAAGGTGGAAGTGGGCTCCTTTGTAGTTGTAAGTGTAGATACAGCCCTCCTTCAGGATGGAACAGGTCCACTTTGTCTCAAAAAGATAGCTGAGCTTGATGTCCAACCTCTTCATCCACCAAAAAAGTGTGCCATATTCCTTGACCATGCCTCACCAAGCCCTAAGATGGAGCTATCCAATGACCACAAGCTCCTGCGAGATTTTGCCAGAGAACAGGGCTTCTATCTCTCGGATATAGGTGAAGGAATATGTCATCAGCGGATGGCAGAGTCTTTTATTGCCCCTGGTGAGATAGTTGTCGGTGCAGATTCTCATACCTGCACAGGTGGTGGATTGGGTGCTTTTGCTACAGGGATGGGTTCAACAGACATTGCTGTTGCTATAAGCTTAGGATATACCTGGCTCAAAGTGCCTCCAGTGATAAAGGTAGAATTGAATGGCAGGCTTTCCTCTGGTCTCTATGCCAAAGATATTATCTTGCATCTTATCGGAAAGATTGGTGCAGAGGGTGCAGGGTATAAGAGTTTAGAGTTTTCAGGAGATGTAATCTCTGAGATAGATATTGAGGATAGACTTTGCATCTCAAATATGGCTGTAGAGGCAGGGGCAAAGGCAGGGATTATGCCATCCGATGAAAAAACATTGGAGTTTCTTAAAAGGCAAGGACGAGAGAATGAATGGAAAGAGCTTTCTGCTGATATAGATGCAGGGTATGAATCAAAGATAGAGATAGATTGTTCATCGCTCCTTCCACAGATTGCCTCTCCACACACTGTTGACAACATCTGTGAGGTGAAAGAGAAGGAAGGGATAAAGATAGATCAGGTTCTTATCGGGACTTGCACAAATGGAAGGCTTTCTGACCTTAGAGTTGCAGCAGAAATACTTAAAGGAAAACGGGTGAAGACAAGGCTTCTTATCCTTCCTGCTTCAGTCTCTGTCTATCTTGCCGCAATAAGAGAGGGAATAATAGAGACCTTGCTCTCTGCGGGTGCAGTAATTCTTTCCCCTGGATGCGGACCCTGTGTTGGAATACACCAGGGTGTCCTGGGAGACGGAGAGATTTGTTTGTCAACAGCAAACAGGAATTTTAAGGGAAGGATGGGAAATCCAAACGCAGAAGTCTATTTATCGTCCCCAGCAACAGCAGCCACATCTGCTTTGACAGGAAAGATTACTGACCCAAGGTAAGTATTCAGTGTATTTACTCAAAATCTTGGGGAATTAGCCAAAAAATTAGACATTGATAAAAACTGATTATAAATGAAGAAATATTTTAGACACTGATGGACACAGATGAACACTGATAATTTTTAATTCTTATCAGTGAAAATCAGTGTAAATCTGTGTCAAAAAATATTAGTCCTCCCCAAAAT
>JAZDOR010000089.1:0-5618 GCA_043798435.1 bacterium | reverse complement strand
AAAGAGCCTGATAGCCAATATAGATGGAAGGGTTACCTTGTTAAATGAGAAGCTCCATATTGAGCCTGTCTATGAGGTTATCGGTAATGTGGGTCCTGCAACTGGAAATGTAGATTTTGTAGGCACAATTTTAATCACAGGCTCTATCTTAGATGGGTTCAAGGTTAAGGCAGGAGGCGATGTGTTGGTAAGGGATGCCATAGATGGCGGCCAGATTGAGGCAAAAGGAAAGGTAGAGGTGATAAAGGGGATACGGAAGGCTCAAATTAGGGCAGGGGAGGTGAAGGCTAATTTTATTGAGGGCTCGGTTGTTTCGGCAAAGAAAATAAATATTTTGGGCGATATTATTTTATCTGATATTTCAGGCGAGGAGGTTTCTGCAAGAAGGATACGGGGCGGAAGGGTTCGATGTAGTCTTTCCATAGAGACAGATGAGGTTGGTTCTTCTGTTGGGATAAAGACAAGGCTTGAGGTTGGGATAGTCCCAGAGGATAGGAATGAAATGGAGAGGCTTATTCTTGAGATGACGAAGGAAAAGGATGAGCTTTCTGAAATATCCCTTGGTCTTAAAAATGTCTCTGAAGAAAGAAAGGCTATAATTCTTGGCAAGCAAGAGACGATATCTTCTTCATTAAAAGAAAAGATAGAGGCTCTGAAGAAGCTGACTGCAAAGCCTGTTATTCCCCTTGCCCATATCTCTATCAAAAAGAAAGCATATATTGGCACAGAGGTAGTAGTAGGAAAGGCTGAGCATTACCTGCCTGAAGATAGAACAGCTTGCGAATTTCGCCTGGCTAATGGTAAGATAGAGGTAAAGTAAAATACTAATGGTTATTGGCAAGATGAAAATGAGCAGTAAATTTTACTATAAAAAGAGGTGGCCATAAGTATAAGGATACGAAATATTATCGTTGTCCCAAACAGGCTGGTCAATATTGTAGTGTAAACTTTCTATCCCTATCAATTCAATCAAACACCTCTTTCAAGATATCAAGCATCTTAGGACCCTTCTCTTCATTAGGGTCAAAAAGCTTGTTTGGTAATCCTTTATTTATCTCAATAGATTTAGTAGTCACCGTAGAAATAACCTCATTATTCTGAGAAATTATTGTTTTGCATGGCATCTTCCAACTACTTCCTACCTTTCTAAAATCAGAGTATTCACAAACTAAACTTTTATCCTCACCTTGTCTTGTTTCTGTCTTGATTAAAACCAGATCATCTTTGTCAATCCACATCTTTGCAATTAGATTCCCTTTCTCTTTCATTCCAATCATATAACACTCTTTCCCTTCTAAGCTCTCTGTCTCCATAATCTTTGCCTCGGATGTTTTAATCTCCCACCAATTTACTTCTGTTTGAATTCCCTTACTTTCTTTTTCAGAGAGTTTTCTTTTACCAAGAGAAGTGACCATTACGGTATCTTTCCCATCATGAATAAGGATGGTCTTCTTTTCTATTGGCTTTACTACTACTGATTCCAACCTCCATCTCTTTTGTTTTTTGAAAAGTCTTATCTTGGAGATTATCTCTTTTGGAGGAGAAAATGTAGTTGCCTCTTGTAAAATAGCCAAATCTTTGGTCGTTTCTTCAAACTTTCTATGCCTTGCTTTCGCTTCGGAAATAAGCTGTTGAAGGTCAAGGGAGAAGGCTTCTTTTATAAATAAGCCTCCAATTGCCATAATCAATATTCGCTTCTTCATTTCTCTATCTCATAGACCCTTTGATGCTCAATCTTTTCTATAAAAGCCTCTGAATAATATCTAACAAGCATCCTCAGGGAATTAGAGAAATCCAACTCATCTTTCATAATCCCTTCCTCTTTATAGTCTTCATTCAATAATGCCCTTTCAAGCTCAGGGTCTAATTTTTCAGAAGTAGCCTCCTGTATCCTGAGTTTGGTGACTTTCCTTAATGAGATAAATGGCAGATTATCCTGAGCATACCTCAAAAGCTCAGAAAAAGAATCCCTTGGAGCAATTATCAACCTGATAACTGATGAGGTAATGCGAGGTGAAACTGGCAAAGCAATGCTTATAAGACCAGAGATTTCACTGCCTTTTTCCAAAAGGAAAAAGTCTTCTATAAAATGGAAAAGCTTTGCCCTGAGGGAGACCCCTTCATATTCAGAGGGTGATGAGATGAATGGGTCTTTATATAAGAAAAGATTTGCATCTTTTTCTTTATCGTCTTGAAAGAGATTTGATTTCTCAATAAACCTCTTAATCCTTAAGATATCATTCTCCTGGGCTATCATTGCGGTCTGGTCACCTGAAAGAAGAGCTTCCCTCTTATATAGAAAAGGGTTCTCTCCAATCCACTCAATAATAAGCAATCTTGAGAATTTTTTAAGGGTAACATTTACATCCTCTTGGATTTTTTCTTTGGCAATTGTTGGAAAGATATCCTTCATTCCATCCACTATACCTTCAATATCCCTTTTGCCATCACAAAGTTCCAGTATCTTCCGAGAGGTATGGTTTATCACCAACTCTTGAGTTTCAGGATGAAACTTGGGTATGATTGTCCAATACCCCTCTTTTTCCTCCCTTTCATACAAAAGATTCTCCTTCTTAAAGATTGGGCATTCCTTTTCCATTTTCATTTACCTCCTTTAAATAAATTGTTATTAATAATATCAACCTCAATATTCTTATCAAACCAGACAGTAGGACTACCCTCTTCTCTCTTTCCAAAGTCTGAAACTGAGACAATTTTTTCAGCAGGTTCTTTTACTATCGGTAGTTCCCATACCTTTACCAGCCCAGCATCCCAATATTTCTGAATGTTATGCCTCCTTATATTCCCTACAGTTAAAGGAATGTAGGGTGATGGAGCAATATCCCCATTTGCATGGATACTGAGATGATTGATGCAATGCTGGGCTAAGGTCCTAAACCGAATAAGATGGTCAATAGGGTCCCCCCATTCAACGCTTCCAGGTCCATATTTTTCTTTAAGTCTATTGATTGTCTTCACCAATTCCCGATATTGTAGAGGAGTAGGCACAAGTTCTTTTAGATGAAGTTGTGTTCTACCTAAAATCATCAGAGGCTGAACGCGAACTTGAGAGACATTCAATTTTTTAGCAAGACAAAATACTTCTTCAAACTCTGAACAATTAAAGACTGTAGGGGTAAAGGCTATTGAGATATCTTTCATCCCTGCCTCACGAAAAGTTGAGATAGCCTGAATAGCCAGTTCAAAGGAGTTCTTGTATTGCCTTAATCTTTCATGGGTTTCTGATTTTGCTCCATCTAAACTGACCTGAACATTATTTATCTCACTCTCAAAAAGCTCTTTGGCAATTTTCTGTGTTACAAGAGAACCATTGGTAACAAGAGAAACTAAGCTACCTACCTCAGACAATATCTTAGTACCCTTACATAATATCTCTTTTCGTAAAAGCGGCTCTCCACCACAAAAACAAAAATTAAATGGCTTCATTACGGCTACATCCTTGATAAGCTTCAGCACTTCATGGTCTTTCAACTCCTCTTTAACCACATAACTCTCCCCACTCCGATTAAAGCAATGCAAACACCGAAAGTTACACTTATTGGTCAAATCAAATGCCCATTGGTGTGGCCCCCTCAATATTCTCGCATGTTTTATGGCAATATTTGATGCCTGCGGTATTTTGGTTTCTGACATCTTTACCTCCCTCCTTCTTTAATCTTTCATTCAATATCCGAAGAAAATCCTCTTCATTGCTTGGTGTAATCCCATATCGCTTCGTATCTGTCTCAATCAAAAGGACATTTTTACAGTTTGTGGCATACATTTTTATCCAACCGGATTTTACAAAATAACTACTGCCAAGTAAATATTTAGAGGATCTATAAAGTCCGATTGGCGAAAAACCCAACTCTTCAATTTTAGTAATCTTCTTTATCTTTTTATATTGAATTTTGGAGCTAAATGGGCCACATTTCAGAATAAGCTCTTTTTCATAAACTTCATAAGAGATTGTATGGTATATTCCTGTGTAAAAACCTATCAATAAGATTAGAGGTATAAAGACCATCCCTGTTATTATAAGAGATTTCCCTCCACTGAAATGATATAATTCTTGGAAAAGAGGGATAAAAAGAATCATCAAAACACCTCCAAGCCAATAATAAGTAGATGTAGAAAAATTTGGCTTAAACACTTCCTGCATTTTATTTCACCTTTGCCTTCTGCATCATAGTAAAGGATAGACCCATAGAGCTTCCCCATCTACTACAATCATAGCCATTAAGTAGAGACAGCCTCCATTCTTGATAGGGCTTGCTATGGTAGGCAACACCACCCTCTAATAAAATGCCCTCTTTTTTCTTTCCAATATAAATTCCTAAATTAGAGAAATAAGAGAACTGTTCATTTACAAGAAAATAGAGCTCTGCTGATGTATTAGCCTTCCAGAGATCATAAACCTTATACTTATCCTTCTCCCTCCATAATGGCTGGGCAAAGGAGAACCTTATAAATGAGACTATAGGGTCAGATACCTTACTTATCTCTATCGCTGGTTCAATAGCAAAGATTCTTCCTTCCTTTTCAATATCCTCATACTGCAGATTCCCAGAAATCTTATTAAGCGTAGGAAATTGAATGGCGAGAGGTATCTCTATCCATTTACCCTTCTTCTCAAAACGGTATCTTGGAATAATCGCTATATTTCCCAGACTAAATAACCCCTCAGTCTTCTTCTCCTGCATCCCTGGAATATAGGCATAAGAAGCGTGTTCATATCTGAAAGGAACAGCAGAGAAAAAAGACCAGTTTTTATTAAAGATAAACCCTCCGATAAAAGAAGGCTCTGCTACCCTCATCTGGACATACTCTCCTACATTGCTTGAATAAACAAGCCCTCCTGAAGCTAACCACCCCTTCTCTCTCTCTAACTTGATAAGGGATACCTCTGACTGAGCCATTACATTACCTGCACTAAAAATGAGCAGGAGTGCTATAAAACCTCTTAGGGTGGTTTTGATAGAAGTAAATCCTTGAAACATATCCTCTTGCCTCCTCCTTTTCTTTTTTAATCTTTTCAGTCGTCCCTACCAATTTTAATTCATCAGTTGGTCTTATTATTAAGGCATATCCTGTCCATTTCGATAAAAAATCATCGGTAGAAATAAGCATATTCCCCAAGGCTGTATCCTTAAAAACAAGATAGCCATCAACCATTCCAATAAGCAAGCTAAAATGTAGCTCTTCCTTTCCCTGAATAACCCTTTTTGTATGGACAACTACAGGGAGATTTGCTTTAAGAAGCTCAACAAGCCCTGCAAAGTTCAGCTTGTATCCCTGGGCATCAAACCCTTTACTCAAAGCAAACCTTTTCATATCTAAGAAGGATATCCCTCTCTTTTCCTCTATCATCTTCTTAAAGAATTCATCTATAATCTCTTCTTCTTTTATAGGAATGTCATAATAGTATGTAAAGAGTGTCGCCAGGGCAGCCACTCCGCAAGAAAATTCAGAAGATTGTGGCTCTTTCTTATTTCAAGTGGGTAAGTATATAATAGAATGAAAAAGTAAAGGAGGACCTAAATGGAAATTTTGACATCATTATTTAGTAAGGCACTCAAATTAGAGTCGCCTTGGGAAATAACAAGGGTAGAGTTTCA
>JAZDOR010000055.1:0-12264 GCA_043798435.1 bacterium | reverse complement strand
TAAGAGTTTAGAGTTAAGAGTTTAGAGTTAAGAGTTTAGAGTTAAGAGTTTAGAGTTAAGAGTTTAGAGTTAAGAGTTTAGAGTTAAGAGTTTAGAGTTTAGAGTTAATAGAAAGGGTTTTGACTTTCTAAACTAATTTAAGATGGAGATAAAAGAAAACATTTTGCTTTCCATTTTTACCTCTATAAAGATTGGGGGAAAGGCAAGATATTTTTGTGAGCCAGGAAATATTGATGAGCTGAGAGAGGCATTGGCTTTTGCTAAGACAAAAAAACTTCCCATCTTTATCCTTGGGGGAGGGACAAATGTTATCGTCAAAGACTCTGGCTTTGCTGGACTGGTCATAAAACTTTCTGGTAGTTTCAGAGATATTGAAAGAAAGGACAATATGCTCTCTGCTGGAGGAGGAGCACTTCTTTCCGGTCTTATCAACACCGCCATATCCTTTGGGCTTTCTGGGCTTACCAACCTCTCAGGAATTCCAGGAACAGTAGGCGGGGCAATTGTTGGGAATGCAGGTGCCTTCAATTGCCAAATCTCAGACCATCTTATTAAAGTTGATGTCCTCACAAGGGATGGAGAAGAACAAGCAATAAAAGAACCAAAATTTTTATATCGGGATAGCAACCTGAGGGATACAATAATCCTCAGGGGAGACTTTTCCTTAAAACCCGAGGCTATCTGGAGGATGGAGGAGCAAAGAAAGCAGATATTAGAAAAAAGGTCTGCTACTCAACCTGTAGGAAAGAAGACAGCTGGCTGTATCTTTAAGAATCCAGTAGGAATTAGTGCCGGGGAGCTCATTGAAAAGGCAGGCTTAGCAGGTTTCAGGGTGGGAGAGGCTATTGTTTCTGAGAAACACAAGAACTTTATTGAAAATATGGGTAATGCCAGGGGTGTGGATGTTTTTCATTTGATTAAAATTATCAAGGAGAAGGTGCATAGTCTTCATAATATCAATCTTACCGAAGAAGTCATCATAGTATAGGAACAATATAAGCGTTCAGGTATCAGGTATCAGGTATCAGGTATCAGGTTTCAGATATTAAGAAGATTAAATCAGTATATAGACATTGGCAGGTAGCATAATAAAAGCTGAAGGCTGATCGCTGAACGCTTACGATTTTCAAACTATACTATTTGACAGCCATCGGGTTTTTAGTATACAATCTTTTTATGTTTAGCTCATTATTACATTCAGAATGAAGATACTTGTGACAGGAGGAGCAGGCTATATTGGGTCTCATTTAGTGGATAGACTTCTTGAGGCAGGGGAAGAGGTCTATGTAGTTGATAACCTGACCACAGGAAGTGTCGAGAATATCAAGCATAACCTCAGTAATCCTAATTTGCGGTTTATAAACGACTCTGTCTTAAATGAGGCCTTGATGGAGAGGCTTATCAAGGAAAGCGATGTAATTTATCACTTAGCTGCTGCAGTTGGTGTAAAGCATATTGTGGATGACCCATTAACCTCCATCAAGACAAATGTTAAAGGCACTGATATAATTCTTGACCTTGCCCATAGGTATTGGAAGAAGACGCTCATTGCCTCAACCAGCGAGATATACGGAAAGTCTAACCAAATCCCCTTTGATGAGCATAAGACAGAAAGGGTTTTGGGTTCAACAAAGATTGACAGGTGGGCATACTCCACCTCAAAGGCAATAGATGAACACTTAGCCTTTGCCTATTCCAAAAAAGGGTTGCCTGTAGTCATTGTCAGATACTTCAACTCTTATGGTCCAAGGATAGATGAGAAGGGATATGGCACGGTTGTAGCCAGGTTTATCAAGCAGGCACTCAAGGGAAAGCCACTCACAGTTCACGGAGATGGAAAGCAGACAAGGTGTTTCACTTATGTTGATGACACAGTCAGGGGAACAATTTTAGCCTGCACCACACCCGATGCAGAGGGTGATGTTTATAACATCGGCTCAGACCAGGAGACATCAATATATCAATTGGCAGGGCTGATAAAGGAGCTTACAGGTTCCTCCTCTGAGGTTGTGACAACTTCTTATGAGAGCTATTATGGCGAAGGGTTTGAGGACACAGTGAGAAGGGTTCCATCCATTGTTAATGCCAAGAAAAAGCTGAAATTTGAGGCAAAGGTGAGCTTGACCGAGGGCTTGGAAAAGACTATCAAGTGGTGCAAGGAGAACTACACCTATTAAGGTGTCAGATACCTCATACCTGAAGCCTGACACCTGTTGAAGATATGAAGCTCTGGCAAAAAGATTATATGCCAAACGAAAAGATAAAAGCCTTTGTGGTGGGGAAGAATTGCCTCTTAGACCAACCACTTGTCAGGTTTGATTACTCTTACCGATGAAGCTCTGGCAGAAAGATTATACACCAAACGAAAAGATAGAAGCCTTTGTAGTGGGAAAAGACTATCTTTTAGACCAGGCATTAGTCAGGTTTGACTGCATAGGAAGTATAGCCCATATCAGAGGGTTATTAGATATTGGAATACTCACTACCGATGAGTTTTCTCTCCTGAAAAAAGGATTGCTTGAGATTATTGAGCTTGATACAGAAGGAAGGTTCGTTATTCAGTTTAGTGATGAGGATGTCCACACCAAGATAGAGAACCACCTGACAGAAAAATTTGGAGATGTCGCCAAAAAGATTCATACCGGAAGGTCAAGAAATGACCAGGTTTTAACCGCTATCAGGCTCTATGCCAAAGAGAGATTTCTCGCCATAGAAGAAAAAACCGCATCCCTTTCCCTCTCCTTTCTTGCTTTTGCTGAAAAATACCCTATGATTCCTATGCCAGGAAGGACTCACCTCCAAAAGGCTATGCCATCATCCTTAGGTCTTTGGGCAGGGGCTTTTAGCGAAAGCTTCCTTGACAACCTTATTATTATGGATGCAGGCTATAATCTTTACGACCAGTCTCCATTAGGCTCAGGTGCAAGCTATGGGATTCCATTGCCTTTGAATAGGGAGCTTACAGCAGAACTTCTTTCCTTCTCAAAGGTTCAGAGAAATACCCTCTATGCAAACAATAGTAGAGGAAAGTTTGAGGCGTCCCTTCTGATGGGTTTATTGGGTGTTGTCCTTGATATCTCAAAGTTTTCAGCAGACCTTATCCTTTTTCTCCTTCCTGAATTCAGCTATTTTCACCTTCCAGATGAGTTCTTTCTTGGCTCATCCATTATGCCTCAGAAGAAGAACCCATCTTTCTTGGAGATAACCAGGGCAAGGTCTAATACCTTCATCTCTTTGGTCTTTCAAGTAATCTCTATCATCAACAGCCTTCCTTCAGGCTATAATCAGGACTTTCAGGAGACAAAGGAGCCATTCATCAAGGGTCTTGATATTGGAGAAGAACTTATAGAGATAGCCCGGTTGATAATTGAAAACCTGAAGCCTGATGAGGAGGCTTTAAGAAAGGCTTGCACAAGCGAGATATTCACCCAGGATAAAGCGATAGAGTTAGTAAAAGGAGGAGCATTATTCAGAGACGCGTATAAATTGGTTGATTCTCTTAGTTATAAGCTTTTAGATGCCGATGGTAAAGTAAAGGTAGCCAAAGAAATAGACAAGATTGAAACCCCTGAGATTGAGTCTGCCCTAAAGAAGAGAAGTCATATTGGAGGACCAGGAAACCTTCAGCTTACAAAACTAAGAGAAGAAATTTTAAGCAAACAGAGAGAGATTGCTCAAAGAAAAAAGAACTGGGAAAAGGGGCTGTCTAATCTGAAGTAAAACTTAGGAATGCAGATTTTTATTTTTAACTCCAGTTATGCTTATCTCTGAATCACTAACCTTTGTCTTCCAGAATACTTCCCTGCTTTAAGGCTAATGAAGTATAGACCCTGGGATAGTTTATCCCCTCTATCATTCCTTGTGTCATAGAATAGGGCTTTTTCTTTAGTTATGTATGAATTGTATCCGGCATCTATTGTTCTCACCTTCTGTCCTTAGTAAGCTGTCAGCTAATAAAAATAACTGAAAGCTGAATGCTGATAGCTATTATTGGGATAACCTCTATCTTTCCTTCATCTGGGTATGGCTCTGGAACAACATAGCCTTTCTCAATAAAGAGTGTCCTTCTGTTTGCTTCAGTGTCAAACTCAAACCTTACAAGAGACTCTCCCTCTGTCTTTACTCTAAAGTTAATCTTAACAAATAGACCAGAACTTTCTATACCCAAACAAATCAGGTTTGCAAAAATTGTGTTCGTTTATGGTTCTGAGGTTCACGGTTCAAGGTTAGAGAATAAGAGGATTAACCGTGAACTTTGAACCCTTTAACCCCTGAACCTGAGTAGTTACTTTTTTGCAAACCAATTTCTTTTCGGTATATTATAAGCTTAAGTGTTCCAATTCAAAATCGCTGTCTATTTTTATTTTAATACGCATACTCAAAATTTTAATTTTTGTCGGGCAATTTTTGCAAACCAGTCAGATTATTATGTGCCTGGATATTTTTAGGGTCGATGGCAATAATCTTTTTCGTCTCTTCTATGGCATCATCTATCATACCTTTCTCATAATAGAGCCTGGCTAAATTGTTATGAAGTTCTATGAGAGAATTTCTGTCAGTCAATATACTTAACCCATTCTTATATACCTTGATTGCCCTTTCAAACTCTTTTTCAGCTTCATAGCACAAACCAAACCATCGATATGCTTCATATCTCTTGGGATCTGCCTCCAATGCCTTTTTAAGTTGACCTTCAGCTTCCTTATACAGTCCCTCATTAAAAAAGCTCTTTCCTCTATTGTAGTATTCTTGTGCCCAATCCCTTTTGGAGTCAGGATATAGGGTCAACCAAACCATATACTCTCCCCTATTTAATCTCTTCCACCCCCCTTCTTTTTTCTTAAACCAAGATCTACTAAAGCTACAAGAGGTGTCTATCACAATAGTGGTATCCCCTTCCTTTAATTGTCTTATGAGAATGGAGTTCATTCCTTTGTGGAAGGCAGCAGAAGGAAATATAGCTTCAGTCCAAGCCATTAGTCCCCCAGTATTCATAGGCTTAATTGGAGCGGCATATCTATCGTTGACCTCAAGGCTCAAAAATCCACCCTCTCCTGCACTAAAATTAAAACCAACCCCTACCTCTTTTAATCTTGAGATATCTTCATTTATGACAAGCCCTTTTTTAATAACATCTTGCTCGGTAGCTAATGAGACCTTGTCAGCTCCTGTCGAACCAATATTATCCTTAATTATAATCCTGTCATCACTCTTTATGTGGAAACCATCAGGATGAGAAAGGGGATAGAGTCTGTTGTGGATAGTAGAATAATGACACAGGAAAAAAGAGGCAGCCAAAGGAATTAGAGAGAGAGAGAGAACTTTATATCTTCTCTCATACATCTTTTTGCATAACCACCAGATACCTATACTTGAAAACAAGCAAAATATAGGAATAATAGAAAGTCGGTATCTTGCTGTAATAAAAAAGAGCACCGTGGCTATCATAAAGGATAAAACAGCAAGTTGTAGCAAGAGGCATTTGGGTCTTCTAAGAGAGAGGAGAATTCCAAAAAGGGCAAAGGGTCCAATTAGACCAAAGCCAAGAAAGATGGGGAGTCTAAATAAAGATGAGTAGCCCTTTTGATGGCTATAATTTACATTATTCTCAATCTCGTGTTTATCCCAGAAGAGAAGAAATTTTTTAATCTGAAGGCTTAAAAACGCTATTGGCTTTTCTCTAAAGAATCTTACTACCGCTTCAATATAAGCCATCTCCCCTTTTTCTTTAACCACTTCTGCAACTTTATCACCATAGAAAGAAGGGGGATAGTAAAACTCTCCAGTAGCATAAGGATTATTCCCAATCCAAAGATTGACTGGTCCATTGGTTGAAATTAAGACAAACTTGCCTGATACAAGGTAATTTCTGATGGTTGCAGGGGAGATGGTGAGGAGGATGACTAAGCAGAGGAAAGCAAACCTTTTCAGAGTGATGAGTGATGAGTGATGAGTGATGAGTAGCCAGATAAGAATGAATGGGATAAAGAGTAAGATGTTTGCACGAGCTAAAGTAGAAAGACCGATGGTGATTCCTGCAAGGGCTATGTTTTTGTAAGATGGGTTGTTTTCAATTCTGAGTAGAAGGAAGATTGATAGGGTATTCAGGAATGTAACCAAAGACTCCATAAGCAAGACCCCTTCGTGGATGTAAAACATACCATAGAAGATAGAGATAGAGATAGAGATGAGAGCTGTTGTTTTGTTAAAGACCTTTCTGGCAATGAGGTAGATGAGAAGGGATGTGGCAATACCAAGGAGCATCTGGATTAGCCTGGCTATGTATGGGTCTATCCCGAATATCTTATAGACTAAGGCAAGAAAATAGAAATATAGAGGTCCATAGTAATAAGGCTCTTTGCCAAGTGTTCCGCTTAATATCTGGCAGGCTATGTTATGGTAGGTGAGCATATCCTCTCCTTCTCCAGGCAGATAGAAATAAGGGTCATGTATCTTTAGATGAGAGAGATAGATTAGCCTCAGGATAAAACCTAAAAGCAGAAATCCTACAACAATAAAAGTCTCTTTTGTAAAAAATGATAGCAGACTGAACCTTTTCTCTTTAGCGGCTCGTCTCTTCTTCTTCACGCCCCAATTATAACCCAAACCCCTTCTTCTGTCAATTATAGTATTTTGCATAAGTTGTTGTACTAAAACTGACAAGACATCAGACCATAGACCAATAAAATAAAGTCTGAAGTCTTGAGTCTTGTTTCTAAAGTCTTTTAATATCTCTGAATCACCAACCTCCCGTTTCCAGAAACTTTCCTGCTTTAAGGCTTATAAAGTATGACCCCTGGGATAGTTTACTTTCCTCTATAGAGCTATAGTTCTATCCCTGGTCTTTGTCTTATCCCTCATTCCTGTCCTTTCTAATATGGATTACTAAAAAATGCCATTGGTCTTTCTTCCTTCAAGGAGACAAAGTGGAAGGAGTATGATAAAAAACAGAGTAAAGATGGGAAGCTAATCAAGAGGTCACAAGTAACCTGGATTTCCCATCTTGAGACCTGGGAGGAGTCTCCTATCACTTTGAACATGATTCTCTCTACCTGATTACTCTTTGGTGATGACTCAGATTGTCTTTGTGGCTATGGTTTTTCCCCTTGAATAGCTTTATATTGCAAGCAAGAAACTCCAGAGCCTTGCCCATCGATAAACCTAAGAGTACCAGAGAATTGATGGGAATAGATGCAGTCATTGTCTAACAAAAGCGATATAAACGCTTGGCAAATTAAGTTAGGTTGTTATATAATTATAATAATGAAAGGGTTGTTTTTGGTATGTATTCTTTTTCTCTTTATTGGATGCCATGAGAAGATGCCAAAAGAGAAAGCATGGCCTATTCCTCAGCAAACAGTAAAATCAGAAGAACTCTCGAAGATACCGCCAGGAGAGAGACCAGAACCTCCTTCTCAGCAAACAGTAAAATCAGAAGGGCTCCCGAAGATGCCGTCAGGAGAAAGACCAGAACCTTCTCCTCAGCAAACCATAAAGCAAGAAGGGATTGAATGGCTTCTGTTTGAAAATGGGCTAAAGAGAGCAAAAGCGGAGAACAAACCTTTGATGGTTCACTTCACCGCAGATTGGTGTAGTTGGTGTAAAAAATTAGAGGCTGAGACATTCAAGAATCAGGAGGTAATCTCCCTTTCAAAGAGTTTTGTATCGGTAAAGGTAGACTGCGACAAAGAAATAGAAATTGCCAGAAAATTTCAGGTAAGAGGGCTTCCGACCATTCTTTTTATAAGTCCAGAAGGCAATGTGATTCACCAAGTAATTGGCTATAGACCAACAGAGGCATTTCTCTCTGAGATGAAGACCGCTCTTTCCAAATCAAGTTAATGGGACGCAGATTTTCGCAGATTTACAGGATAATATTTTATAAATCTTAAAAATCTGCGTTCATCTAAAGTCCAAAAAAAGGAAATTCCTATATAATGAAGTTAATTCTGCTTCATATCTGTTGTGGGGTTTGTGCGGGTTCTATTGTAGAAAGGCTGAGAGAAGATGGTTTTGAGCCTGTGGGATTCTTCTATAACCCCAATATCCATCCAGAGGAGGAGTATCATAGAAGGCTTGAAGCCACAAAAATTCTCTCATCTGCTCTGGGGTTTAGTTTGATAGAAGGGGATTATGAAAACAAGGGGTGGCTTGAGCTGACAAGGGGTTTTGAGAAAGAGCCAGAGGGTGGCAAGAGGTGTGGAATCTGTTTCAGGATGAGATTGGAGAAAACATTCCAAAAATCTAAAGAGCTCAAAATCCCATTTACCACAACATTGACTGTATCACCTCAAAAGGATAGCCATCTTATAAATAAGATAGGAACAGGGTTTGATAGTTTTAGAGGGTATGATTTTAAGAAGAAGGATGGATTCAAAAGGTCTCTGGAGCTATCCAAAAGATACAACCTGTATCGCCAAAACTATTGTGGCTGTGTTTATAAACCAATTTTTTGACAGAAAAGGGAATAAAGGGTATAATTATTTTATGCAATATCTTTTTCTATTTCTTTTCATTGCTTGGGCAGGCTATCCTTATGAACCTTCTATTGATAAAGGGATAGTCATTGAAGGGACAGCGACAATATCCTCTATAGCCTCAAATGAACCTCAAGTAGTGATAGGTGTCCCATCCGAAAATAAGTGCTATATCTTCGGAAAGAGAGAGGGAGGGGGCTATGCCCTTCAAAACTTTGAAGGATATATTGCTGGTTCTGTAACTACCCCGGAGAACAAACCAATTTTAGGGGCTACTGTTACCGTAAGCGGAGTAGGCTCTATCACTATTGGCACAAATAGCTCATTCTGGTTTGACCTGACAAACCCTGATACCTACACCATCACCCTGGAGATGCCAGGCTATAGCTTCAACCTGCCAACTTCAGAGACAAGGTTCTTTGGCTATGAGAATCCAAACAAGACCTATCATTTTCTTGGTAGGCCTATATTTATTGAAGGCACAGTCACAGGGGATAGTGTCTCTGATGTCCATCTCGTCCTTTCAGGAGGAAAATCTGCAACTGCTACCACAGTTGCAAATGGATACTTTCAGTTTGACATCACCTACCCGGGAATCTATACCATAAAACCAGAAAAACAATGGTACGGATTCAGCCCCTCTATCTGGTCCGAAAGGGTAGATTTTTATAACCCAAACCCAAAGGTTCTATTCTCAAGCTCAAAGCTGTATCTCAAGGGCTCAATCACTACTCTCGATGATGAGCCTCTGGCAGGTGCAACCCTGACTATTACAGGCGACTATTCTACACAGACTACTACTGATGGTTTAGGCTCATACTGCATAGAGTTACTGTATCCAGGAACCTACACTATCAAAGCGGAAAAATTAAATTGGGTCTTTATGCCAGAGTCGGCTACCTTGAATCTCGCAAAAGGAGAGCAAAGGGATTTTCTGGCTGGAAACATTCCCGAGATAGCGACTGTCAGTCCAACATCTGCACCAAATACAGGAACCTGCACCTTAGAGATTACTGGCAAGTGGTTTTCGCCAAAGACAACTGCCAGGCTGGTTATGGGAGGCAATATCAGAGAAGGCTCTCTCACGGCTATATCTGGAACAACCACTATCAGTTTTCTCTTTAGCCTCTATGGGACAAAACATGGAACATATAGCCTCTTTCTCACCAACTCCTATTGGACAGCCTGCCTTACAGACTGTTTCTATGTTTCCTATAGTTTAGGCTATATTATGCTCCAACCCTTCCCCTTCCCTTTTACTATTCCCATTGGAGGAAAAAAGACTATTTTTGCCCAGGTCCATGACTCTGTCGGAAATCAATTGAATCTGCCCTGTACCTGGACAACAACCCTTGGCACTTTAAGCACATCTTATGCAACAGAGACCACGCTATATTCATATTCAGCAGGTGCAGGTTTTATCACGGCAACCTGCGAAAGCATTTTTGCCACAGCCTCTTTCACTGTGATTCCTGCGGCATCTTTCAAAATAACAGGGCCTGGCACAGGGACAGCAGGGCATGATTTAGTCTTTACCGCAGAAGCTCTTTCTCACACAGGCTCTATCTCCACAGGCTATCAGGGGACAGCCCGTATTTACCCAGGTGTAAGTTCGGTAACCTTTTCTGATGGCACAGCCTCCTTTACCCTGAGTCTCAAGACCGCAGGAACCCAAACGATCACCCTTACAGACAGCTTTCTTCCAGAGATATTCGGCACAACAATAGTCTGTATCTATCCTGATACTCCAGACATACTTACCCTCTGCAAATCACCTGATACCTCAGCAGATGTTGGCAGTTTAACCCTCTTTGCCTATCTTGCGGACCAATTTACCAATCCAATAACAGGGGCAGAGATTGGCTGGAGCATTCTTTCTGGTACTGGCACAATAACCTCTACCTCAACCACAGTTGATGGAACTGCAGGGGCTGTTCTTTTATCAAACAAGGCAGGTGAAATCAGGGTAGAGGCAAGTTATAAATATAGCCTCTTTCAACCTATTACATGCAAGATTTTCCCAGGCTCTACAACCTCTATTGCTCTTTATGTCAGCCCCAATCAGGGTGTAGCTGGAGGAAACTTTACCTTTTTTGTCCTTGCCCAGGACTCTTTCTATAATGAGACCCCAGGCTACACAGGCACCTTGCATCTCTCTTCATCAGAATTCGCCACCCAGACCCCATTTTTAGGAAGTAAAACCCTATCTTTTATACTCAAACAGGCAGGCTCTTATACAGCCACAGCAACCTTGGGTGCATTTTTTACCCAAGCTGCCTTCTCTGTCTCTGCCTCTTCTCAGGCTTCCTCCCTTGAATTAGCTTATGGAACTCCTACTGCCCAGTCTCCATTTCCAATAGATGTTTGGATGCTTGATGAGTATGAAAATCATTGTGACCCAGGCACAATTATAGTCTATGACCAAGACCAAATCTTTCCTACCAGCCTTCAACAATCATTTAATGGAAGCAAGACAATCTTTGCTATAACCTTTTCCAAGGCTGGACTTATCCTGGCTACCATCACCAATGGCGAGGTTTACAGAAGCATCTCTTTCTATGTTTATGGAAGCCCAACTGCAAGCTCTATCTGGAAAAATGAGAGCATCCCAGCTACAATTACTGTATCTAAAAACACCTTTGACAGACCTTACAAGATAGAGATAGCCCCTGCCTCTCCTTTGCCACAAAATAATATTGGTATCTCCCTTTCCATCTCTGCCTTTGGCACAGACAACGCACCGCTCTCTGGAACTGGCACAATAAACATTAGCCTTGCCTATCCAAATACTTACAGCCATTTGATCGATGGCACAAACATAGATGAGAGGAACTTAATCTTCTATACCTATCAAAATGGAATATGGATTCCAATAGAGACCAGCCGTGATTTAGAGAGAAACACTCTCTACGGCACAACAACCCATCTTTCCATATTTGCCCCAGCAGGAGAGTCTTTAAGATTAAAGAAGGTGCCTGTCTTTCCTAACCCTTACCGAGCCTGGGAGCTTGCCAAACACAGAGGCAGAATAACCTTTGGAGACTCTAATGACAACTTGCCTTCACCTTCAATCATTAGCATCTTTAATATCGCTGGCGAACTACTGATAAAAGAAGAGAATATCACCGCTGGTAAATGGCAGTGGCAGGTCGGAAATACTGCCTCAGGTGTTTATCTCTACAGGATAGAGTCCCAGGGAGAAGCAGTCTTTGGAAAGATTGGGATAATAAAGTAATATAAAGTAGGCGAAGTGGTCGCAAGCTTAGGCTTGAGGAAAGTCCGGACACCAAAAGGCAGGATGCTGGGTAACACCCAGGAGGAGTGATCCTATGGAAAGTGGCACAGAAAATACACAGCCGATGGAAGCTGCAAAGCTTACAGGCAAAGGTGAAAAGGAGAGGTAAGAGCTCCCCAGCTAAAGAGCGATCTTTAGGCTCGCTAAACCCCTTCCGGTGCAAGTCCAAAAAAGAAGAGATAGGCTCGCCTGGCCTTCTTCGGGTAGGACGCAAGAGATAGCTGGTAACAGCCATCCTTAGATAGATGACCACATAAACAGAATCCGGCTTATCGCCTACTTTTCATTAAAATCTGGGGAAAGGAAATAGGGGACAGTTACAATACTGTTCGGAATGATAATTTTATAATGTTTTTAGATATTAAATTTACCAAAAGGAAGTCAATGATAGCAAGGAATTTTTTGTTTATGGGGTGTATTTATAGAAATGCTATGGAGGTGAACGGTTACATAAGTAGTTTTTGGCTTAAAAAAGGGCAGACCAATCCCTTG
>JAZDOR010000049.1:0-4188 GCA_043798435.1 bacterium | reverse complement strand
CTCTAAAATTATCAAAGAGCCCTTCTAATGGGTCTGGTATTTTGGTTATAACCATTGTTTGCCTCCTATAAATATAGATTTTTGCTTTCTATATTAGAGATCGGCACAATGGAAATAAAGCTTTAGAGAAAAAGTTAGCAGGTGCAGTACAATGTGCATCTATTTCCTCATTTTATCAAGATATTTCTCAAATACAAAGGCAATTCTTAAAAGTGTCGGTTCATCAAATGGCTTGCAGATTATCTGGAGTCCAATGGGAAGGCCATCTTTTGAAAAACCACAGGGAATACTTATGGCAGGCAGACCAGTAAGATTAATGGTAACAGTATATATATCCGCTAAATACATCTGTAATGGGTCGTCTATCTTTTCTCCAATCTTAAAGGCTGGAAATGGAGAGACAGGGGTTATTAAAGCATCATATTTTTCAAATGCCCTATCAAAATCCTGCTTTATCAATGTGCGCACCTTTTGTGCCTTTAAGTAATAGGCATCATAATATCCAGCAGAAAGACTGTATGTGCCAAGCATAATCCGCCGCTTTACCTCATTACCGAATCCTTCTGTTCTTGTCCTTCGGTACATATCAATAAGGTTTTCTCCGTCTATTCGTAAGCCATATTGAACACCATCGTATCTTGCCAGGTTTGATGATGCCTCAGATGAAGATATGATATAATAGGTAGGGATACAATATTCGCTGTGAGGCATGGAGAGATTTTCGCATCGAACACCAATTCTTGAAATAATATCAATAGCACCAAGAACAATAGATTTTACCTCCGGATCAATCCCTTCAGCAAAGTATTCTGTTGGAACTCCGATTTTAATATCTTTTAAGTCTTCTTCTAAATAACTTAAATAATCCGGAACATCAATTTTTACCGAGGTAGAATCTGCCGAGTCATACCCGCTGATTACCTTCATTAATAAAGCAGCATCAGTAACATCCTTTGTTAATGGTCCGATTTGATCAAATGAAGAGGCGTGAGCAATGAGGCCATATCTGGATACCCGTCCATAGGTGGGTTTCAAACCTACAACCCCGCAAAATGAAGCAGGCTGTCTTATTGAGCCACCAGTATCAGAACCTAAGGCAACAATTGTTTCATGGATTGCCACAGCAGCTGCAGAGCCTCCACTCGTTCCCCCTGGTACACAATTTAAGTTATACGGGTTCTTTGTGGGCCCAAAATAGGAGTTTTCTGTTGACGAACCCATAGCAAATTCATCCATATTCGTCTTTCCAATAATGATGGCACCAGAGGCTTTTAGTTTAGAAATGACAGTTGCGTCATAAGGGGGGATAAAACCAGTCAATATCTTTGAGCCGCAGGTTGTTGGAATTCCTTTTGTGCAGATGTTGTCTTTTATGGAGATAGGAATACCAGCCAGGAAAGGCTTTTCATTAAGGCTATCAATCCTTTTTGCCTCTTTCAAGGCAGAGTCAAAGGTTTTGGTGATATAGGCATTTATTTTTGGCTCTTTTTCCTCAATTCTCTCTATCACAGAAAGGACAAGCTCTTCTGCCTTTATCTCCCCTTTCTTTATAAGCTCTATAGCTTGATGGCAGGTTAAGGTGTAAAGTTTCATTCTATTTTCCAAATTGCCTAAAACCAGTACAATAAAATATAATGTATAATAAAGGAGAAAGGTAGGTCAAGAACTTTATAGCTATAATGATAAAATTCTGAAGTTTTGAACTTTAGAAGTTATGAACTTATGAATATAGAAAAACATCTTACAAAAACATGCAGGGGATAAAACATATTTTAGAGTATCTTTTTGTCCTGGGTTTAATTGGAATTATGAGGCTTATTCCTAAAGCCAGAATAGACTCTTTTGCTAAAACTCTTTCTACAATCCTCTTTTTATTTCCAAAACATAGGAAGAGGACAATAGAGAACCTAAAAGCCTCCTTTCCAAAACTTCCTGTAGAGAGGGTAGGGGAGATTGCTAAAAAATGTTATCAGAACTTTGTCTTATCTACCTTAGAGTTTACTAAAATAGACAGGCTTTCAAAAGAGGAGATAGAGGGTAAGATGGAGGTCTATGGACTTTCTCATCTTGAGAAGGCGGTTTCTGAGGGAAAGGGCGTAATTATGGTAAGCGTCCATTTTGGAAACTGGGAGATGATGGGGAGGGCACTTGCATCTAAAGGTTATAGGTTAAATGTGATTGCCAGAAGACAGAGAAATGAGCTTGTTGAAAGGTTGATTAAAATAAAGAGAGAGAGAGCAGGATTCAATGTGATATATTCAAATTCTGCAAGAAGAGATACATTGAAAGTATTGTCTTTGCAGGAGATTATTATCATCTTAATTGATCAGGATGCTGGAAAAAGTGGAGTATTTGTTGATTTCTTTGGCAGACCTGCATCAACTACATCTTCTCCTATTGTCTTCAGTTTGAGGACAGGTGCGTCAATAATCCCTTTTTATAACATCCGATCAGAAGACGGCAGCTTAAGGGTGATAATTGAAGAACCCTTTATTTTTAAGAGGGCAGGGGATATAAAAAGAGATATTACTTTAAATATGGAGGCTTTAACCAAGAAATTTGAGGAGATTATAAGGAAACATCCTGAGCAGTGGTTCTGGCTTCATAACCGTTGGGCAACCAAGAATAGCATTCAGCCATCAACAGTTGGTAATCAGCTAATAAAAAATGACTAAAGGCGTAATCGTTCAGGTAGTGGTAGTGTAAGAAAAGGAGATATAGAGATTATGGAGATAAGGGGATAAAATTTTGAATTAAAAATTAAGAATTAAAAATAAATCTCCATATCCCCATTATCTCCTTATCCCCCTTCTTACACTCTTGATGTATAGCTTGAACGATTATACAGTTTTTTAGTTTTTTTGTAGCGACATAAGCCTTAAAAGAAGAGAGAGAATAATTGGGGTATAGGAAACCTTTGGTTCTCGTTTCAGAGAAAGGTCTGTATCAGCAAAAAGATTAAAAACCTCTGCATGAGCCCTTTCTCTTCGCATCTTACTGACAAGAAAAAAGAGGACATGAGACTCTGCCATTCCACCTTCTATCAATTGGAGGCAAAGGTCTATTGCTTTCCTATCTCCCCTTTTTATAAGTTCAAAAAGCTTAAAATTGTCTTCGGAAAATCCACCAGAGGCAAGGGATACTACATCTTCCTCTGTTATTCTCTCTTTTTCTTTGCAAAACAGGATTAGTTTTTCTATTTCAACTGAGAGAAGGGAAACATCATCCCCAACTATATTAAGAAGGGTATCAAGGGCTTCCTCATCAACCTTCTTTCCTTCTTTATCAAAGAGACCCTTTGCCCAAAGGATGAGGCTTTTTCCTTTAAGATGAGGAAAGATGACAACATCCCCATTTTGGGCAACAATCTTTTCAAGATTAGGGTTTCTCTCCTTTTCAAGAAGAATAATTGTGGAAGATTCTGGACTTTTTATATATTCAAAAAGAAACCACTTATTCTCTTTTGAAAAAAGGGCGGCATCCTCTATCAAAATAAGTCTTCTTCCAAAAAGCTGAGATTGGGAAAGAATGTTATTTAATTCCTTTTCATTCTCATGGTTGATAATAATCCTTCTTGCAGAAAGCAAAGATGATAATCTCTTTATCATCCTTTGCTTTAAGAATTCCTCTTCACCTACAAAAAGATAGCAGGGAGCTAATCTTGCTTTTTCAAGTTTCTCCTCAAGTTGATTGTATGTCATATTATCTTTATCTTGGCTATGGGGTCATAAACTGAGTTGGTGAGGATATTTGTGGTCGTTTCGGCAAAGCGGAAATGGATAAAGAGGGTTTTTGGGGGGACTCTATCTGTGTTTGTAAATGTTCCATCTTTTTCTACAAAAGAGGCGGTAGGCAAAACCACATTAGCTAATCTTACTGTCTCTATTCTACATTAACTCTATATTAAGGTGGACGGGTTTGTCAAGACCATTTTTCCTCTTTTTTAGATGTATTCTTTCTGAAAGAATGAAGCTAAACAGACCTATAAATTATCCTCCTTTTCTTTTTATATAAACTTCCTCATATTTTACACTTCAATAGAGCCTTTCGGTGAAGATATTGTCTTTAGACCACGACCTCTACCATTACATACTTACCTTAATTCCATTGCCTGATAAGATCCCTGTGAAATCATTACTTGTAAACTGTTTGCTTGATCCAAGAGTTAAATATGTCTGGGCGTCCTTA
>JAZDOR010000037.1:0-8115 GCA_043798435.1 bacterium | reverse complement strand
TTTTTGTGGAATCAAATGATTATTTTTGAATAATTCAATGCAAAATGTAAAATTAGCAATTAGCATTTCAAAATTATTTTTCTTTCGCTGTAATGATACTTTTGGCAATGATTGCACATAGCTCTTCGCACTCTACAATAAGTGGCTCAACACGATCAGGAGCAAGCAACTTGGCCCGAAAGATAACCCTCATCCAGAATCTGGATTCCTTGAGTTCTTTAAGAACAATGCTTAGCTTGTGGATAAAATCAGCTCTTGATTCAGCTCCACGGGCTTCTTCATAATTAGATCCTCCCGAAGTTCCTGATCGCAGGAGCTGTCCCCCAACATGTCTTTCAACAATTGTTTTGGGCAGGGCATTAACGAGCTTGATTACCCTTACCGTAAAATGAAGTAATCGCTCTGCCAAATCATCGCCTGTTTTCTTCTCTGTCTCTCTTTCCATTGATAATTGCTAATTTTGCAATGCTAATTTTGCAATGAAAATATTATCTATTTTCCACACAAAACCTGTTTTCTTCTCTGTCTCTCTTTCCATTGATAATTGCTAATTTTGCAATGCTAATTTTGCAATGAAAATATTATCTATTTTCCACACAAAACCCGGTAGAACCTCTTTTTAAAACCTCAAGATAAACCTTCTCTGTATCCTTAACCATCTGTTCAGGGGCGAATTCCTCTTCTACTCTCTTTCTTGCGCAGAGCCCCATCAACTGAGCCTTTTCTGGGTCTTTTAAGAGAGAGATTATGGCTGCAGTCAATAAAGATGGGTCTTTTGAAGGAACTAAAAGCCCTGTCTTCTCATTTATCAGCCTTGAAACACCACCAACATCAGTGGCTATTGTGGGTTTTCCAAAAGCCATAGCCTCCAATATTGTCATAGGCATTCCCTCTGAGAGGGAGGGAAGCACAAAGATATCTATACTATTGAAGATTCTTTCTACATCCCTTCTATGTCCCAAAAAGAAGACCTTTTGAAGGATGCCCAACCTTTCTACCAATTCCTCTAATCTGCTTCTCTCTGGACCCTCTCCTGCAATTATAAATCTTACTTCAGGATACTCCCTGATAACCTCTGCAGCTGATTCTAAAAAATAAGTGTGTCCCTTCTCTGGACTCAGGCGGCCAAGGGTTCCAACCAATTTTACCCTATTGTCCACCTTAAGCTCTTCCCGTATCCCTTTGTTATCTGAGAACTGATAATTTTCTAAGTCTATTGTATTATAAATGGTCACTACCTTATGGCGTGGAATACCTATTCTTATCAACCCTTCTCTCATTGCCTCTGAGACAGCTATAACCTTATCAAAGAACAGGAGAAAGAACCGGTCAATATGTTCATAGACTCGCACTTTTTTAGGATAACCAGCCCATCCATGAGCAGAGCTGACAATAGGAATCCCGACAATCTTAGTGGCAAGATAGCCAATGATGTCTGCCCGATACCCATGTGTATGGAGTATGTCAATACTATTCTTCTTAAGCAAGAATGATAGTCGAAATATCTCTGTCCAATTAAAAGACGATGTAAAGACTATAGCAGTCTCAAATCCCCTTCTTGTTGCCTCTGATAGAAGCTCATTTTCTGACCCTTCATCAACAAAGGAGGCTATTATCAACCTAAAAGAGGTAGAATCAATATTCTTAGCCAGTGATAAGATTAACCTCTCTGGTCCTCCTACCCTCTTAGTATCCCTCAAATGCATCACATTTATCTTGAAAGCGATCTCCTTTTTACAGATTCTGCTATCTTTCTAAAGAAGGGGTTTCTATCATAAAACCACTCAAATATCTTTGAGGATGCGAAATATGCTATAAACCTTGATAGGTGCTTTCCTGCCTTTGGAGAGAAAGCCCGTTCAATACCCATTCTTCTAATTCTAAGAGAGACTTTCTGAGCATATGCAAACGCCTTTTTCCTCTCAAAGAAAGGCAATTCTGGAGTCTGAAAAAGGGGTATATTTAATTGATGATAAGTATCGTTCAGATAATCTTCAGGTTTTCTGACAAAATAGTTATTGGTAGAAACCCATTCAAATAGCTCTGTGCCGGGAAAAGGGATTAGATTATAAAAGAGTGCTTGTGTGACAGGATATTTCAAGGAAAGCTCAATAGAATCTTCTATATCCTCCCATCCTTCTCCTGGAGAACCAAGGAGGAAAAAGAGATTCACCTTATATCCAAGTTCTGTAGCATCTTTAATAGCCTTCTCAATTTTTTCAATCCTTTCTCCCTTCTTAAGCCTTTTAAGTATCCTATCATTCCCTGCCTCAACACCAAAAGCCAATAGATAGAAACCAGTTTTTTTCATTGTCTCCAACAAATGGCGGTCAACCTTATCAGCCCTTACACCATTATCACAGGTTAAGCGAAGATCCTTCATCCCTGCCTTAAGGATCAATTCACAAATCTCATATACCCTATCAGGATAGAGAGTGAAGTTATCATCTTGAAATTGAAAATCTCTATATCCTTTGCTGTACCAATATCTTAGTTCTTCTACCACATTTTCAGCAGACCTGACCCGGAACCTCTTCCCTATAGTAGTCTTTACAGGGCAATAAATGCAACTATATGGGCATCCCCTGGAGGAGATTATGGGTAAGGCTTTTGAAAAGTACCTATCAAGTTCAAATTTATAATACTTAGGGAATCCAATCCCGTTCAGATTCTCAATAAAATTTCTATCTCCATTATAAACCACCCTATCTTCATCACGAAAGAGTAGTCCTTTTATCTCTTTTAAGTCTTTACCTTGGCAGAGTTCAATAAAACTCTCTTCACCCTCAAGGACAAAGCCATAATCTACTCCAGTGCACCCCTCTAATACCCTTTCTCTAATGGTAGAAAGATGAGGACCTCCAGCTGCAATCTTAATATCTGGGAATCTAATTTTGACTTCATTAATTATGTTGTATGTATGTTGGTAACCTAAACTGGTCATGCTAACACCCATTAGATCAAAATTAACTCTATTTATTCTTTTAATTAAATCCCGAATCTTATAACCAAAACGCATATCTATTACCTCATAATTTATCTTATTTTGGTTTAATGCCTCAGCAATATATCCAATTCCAGCTTGTGGGTATAATGGCGGCTGCCCAATATTATAAATAGGAGGAATTACTAACAATATATTTTGAAACTTCATTCTTAACCCCTAATTTGGTAAACGCTGCGGTAGTGTAAGAAAAGGTGAGGAGATAAGGAGATATAGGAATTAGGGAGATGTGGGGATAATATAAGTATCTCCATCCCCTTAAAAATGAATAATCTCCATATCTTTTCTTATCTCCTTATCACCTCACACTTTTGATGTATAACCTGAACGGTTACTATTCCAGACATTCTTCATAAAGTTGCTCATAATTCTTTATCATTTTTTCTAAGCTAAAGTGTTCTTCTACCCTTCTTCTTCCTTCTCCACCCATCCTTTCAGCAAGCCCTTTATCCTTCAAGAGCATTATCTTAGAGGCTAAATTTGATGGGTCTTTTGGAGGAACCAGAAATCCTGTCTTGCCATCAACAATTATCTCTGGATTGCCACCAACATCTGTTGTTACCACAGGCTTGCTCATAGCCATAGCCTCCAGGATTGATAATGATAGCCCTTCTGATATTGAAGAGAGAACAAAGATATCCATAATAGCTAACAGCTCTAAAACATCAGTTCTATGTCCTAAAAATAAGACATTTTCATCTAATTTCATCTTTCTACTTTGTTCCTTTAAGTTTTCTTTAAGTGGTCCATCACCAATGACCAGAAATTTAGTAGAAGGCATTACTTTTATAATCTGAGATGCTGCTTGCAAAAAGGTTTCGTGGTCCTTTACGGGTCGTAAATTCCCTACTATTCCTACAATTGGAGCAGATGGTTCTATATCCAGTTCTCTCTTCTTTAAGTTGGAGTCAGCGATTGGTTTATACCCATCTAAATCAATCCCATTATGGATGACCATGACCTTATCTGGATTTATCCTTGCCTTTTCAATCAAATGGGATTTTAGCTCATGAGAAACAGCAACTATCTTTTTACTAAATCTACTAATAAGCTTATAAGCAATGAGCCTGCGGTTTTTCTCAAAGTCATACAGGAAACCATGAACAGTAGGAATTACAGGCACCCCTGTCATCTTAGCAGCTAAGGCTCCATAAAGGTTCATCCCAAAGCAATGGGTGTGAATAAGGTCTATCTTCTTCTCTGTTATCAGACGAATCAAGTGCCATAAAAGGAAGGGGTCGTATCTGTGCTTCTTCGTTAAAACAAAAGGCTCAATCCCAATCCTTTTGGCTTCATTAAATGTCCAACCCCTCTTTAGTAAGCATATACTTGAATTATACCTCTCTGTATCTATCAGCCTGGCTATATTTATCAGGACCCCCTCTGCTCCCCCAGGACCCCCCGTGTCAATACAATGCAAGATGTTTTTCATTTTATAGTATCTTCCATAAATAATCACACAAAGACACAAAGGTCACAAAGGGGAATATTATAATCTTTGTGTTCTTTGTGGCTCTGTGTGAGAAAATTTGTGCGAAGATTTATGGAGTTAACTATAACTTTCTTTGTAACCATTCAGGTTATGTATCAGAAGTGTAAGAAGGGGGATAAGGAGATAAAGGGGATATGGAGATTATTCATTTTTAAGGGAATAAGGAGATACTTATATTATCCCCACATCTCCCTAATCCCTATATCTCCTTATCTACTCACCTTTTCTTATACTACCGCAACGCTTACCCTTCTTTTTATTTTTCTGGCTATATCGTATAAACATCTGACTAAGCAAAACCAAGCCTTTTCATACATCCTGAATCTTGGCGATGAAGAAAAGCTGAGCAAACCTCCAATAATTCGGAAATCACCCTTTTTTAAGGCTTTTAAGATATTCTTATCATCATTCATAATTAAAGATAGGGTTACAGACTGTGATAAGCTGTGAAGCTCAACCCCGGAAAATGCAAGTAGATTGGGATTTATCCTCTTTGCTCTTTCAAATAAAGAAAGGATGTCTATTTTTGGGATGAATCTACCATCATACATCTCATTCCAGATCTCTATCCCATCCAATGTTGAGAGAAGGTCTTTAGGCAGTTCATATTCCTTTCTACCTGGATGAGCCAGGATGGCTAAACCTTCTTTGATGTGTATACATTCTACAATCTCCTTTGGATTATCTCCATCAAAATATTCCTTGATTCCTAAGCCTAAAATATGAATATTTCCTTTACAGGAAAATTCTAAGCCCGGGATGCAGAGAAAGGAGCTATCTGAGACCATTTGACATTTTTCCACAAACTCATTCATCCTGGTTGGATTCATACCCTCCCTATGCTCTGTAATGGCAACAAACCGATACCCCTTTCTTTCACAGAAGTCCTTCAACTCCTCTATACTCATACTGCTATCGTAAGAAAAGGATGTGTGAATATGAAAAAGACCTCGTATCATTTTATTCCAAAAACCCTCTTTATCAGCCAGAGAAAAAAATGGAGGCTCTCGGATACCCCGGGCATTGGGTCATCTATAGAGATTATCTCATGCCTCATATTCCTTTCAGGCTTTAAGAAATCTATCAGTGTAGAAAACCTTTTGGGAAAGGATGGGGAAGGCTTCAATAATACTAATAGAAGATGCTCAATATCCCCTCTGAGCCAACAAGATTTTATTCCCATTTGATACTCAAAGACAGGGGCAACATCCCCATTTTGAGCCATCTGGTATAATAAAAAAGGGAAGTCAACCCCAGAATCTATGGCTAACTGTAATGAGCCCCAGAATCTTGGATTTACCTCCATCAACTTCGGCAGATTATCCCTCCTGTCCAACTTAAACTCAACCATAGCCACGCCATGCCAATTGAGCCTCTTTAATAATCTGAATGCATACCCCTTCATCTTTGGGTCCAAAGGAATGCTCTCGCTAAGTGTGCTTACACCGCCAGAGGGAGGAAGCTCCCGTATCCTTCTATGGCTAAAGGCGGCTTTGAGCTCTGATTTATTAAAAAGCGCAAAGACAGCCTGGCCTTCTCCAGCAATATATTCCTGGACTATAGGAAACGGGATTTGAGTATGAGCTTTCATATATTTAGATATAAGCTCATCTTTGCTCCCGGCATACTCAACCAATCCATGAACCCATCTCTTACCTGTCCAGTACCAAGAGCTTTTTGGTTTTATTACTACCGGGTATTGAAGCTTTTCAGAAAGGGCTTTCAGTTCATCAAGTTCTTGGATAAACCAAGATTTTGGAATGGGCACCCCTTCTTCGCGGGCTATATTTAATAACCCTGATTTATCCATAGCCATCTCAATAGAGGTATAACAAGGTATGGGAATCCTGGTATATTGACCCAATTTATCCCTTGCCTGTGAAACTAAGATAGTTGTCAAATCACTCATTGGTAAGAGGAATTCGCAATTTTCACTCTTTAATATCCTGAGTATCTCATCAATAAACTGACAAGGATTCTCCTCGGCAGAGGGATACAGAAATGATTTTGTGCAATATTTAGAAAGAGAGGAAATGCTCCTTGGCTTGGAAGCCCCAATAGTTACCTTTATCCCTTTTCTTCCAAGCGACCTTGTAACAGCTAAGGTGCTCCTGTTTTCTCCGTTAGTCAATAATGCATTCAATTTTTAATTTCATCCGCTCCTTTCCTTTGATTGGCACAAAGTTCCTTCAAAAACTTGTATCTTTGAGGCCTAACTAAGCTGTATAAAATCTGAAAGATATATTGTTGATTCATTATCTCACCTCGCAAGTAAAACTTGTTGTGCCTATCTCACCCGGGGCAACCTCAGGGATTACCCACTTTATCTTTGTGGCAGATGGGCTCAAGGTCTCCTGCCATTTATCATTTACATAATAAAATTTGCAATTTGCAATTTGCAATTTGCAATTGTTTGGCAATACCTCAATAATCACCACATCCGTTGCTGTCCCTGAGCCTTCATTAGTATAGGTGATTGTATAGGTCAGTGTCCCTCCTTTGGCAACATACTTCTTATCGCAGGTCTTCTTCAGGGTAATAAAAGGGGAATCTTGTGGGATAAGGATAGCTCCCTCTGCATTCCTGAGGGATATGGTAGATATAGGTTCTCCAAGGGTTTTATCTGCTTTGAGTGGACGGTATGTCCTATCAAGGATATGCAGGGTAGTAGAGTCTGTGCTGTATGACTTAGAGTTCCAGGCAGGCATAGGCTTGGCTAAGATACAAGCCTTTGTATATCTTCTGGCATAAACTTTATATGTCTTTTCTATATCGGATGGGTCCTTCCCTTCTGCAAATACATACCAGTCTCCTAAAGGGCTTCCAACATCAAACTCACAGGCTTTGGTCCACCATTTCTGAGTATACGCAGAGCCATAGCATTCCCCACCCCAGGATTGATAATAGTCATACCTTAAGTCAGCAAGGAGATAGAAGTAAGCCAGCCCAAGGATTTTATCCCTGTTCATTATCTCCTCTGTCTCTGTGCCAAGTTTTTTATAGAGGGATATCCAATGTTGGAATGGGTGTTTTGCTCCTAATATCCTCTGGAAATTAAGCAGATTAGATTTACTTTCAAAGGTATCTATGCGTGAACCGCAACCGAAGGAGAATTCTTCAGCAAGGAGATCAACCTTAAAATGGATAGGTGAAACATCAAATACAAGACCTGAGATAAGATTATTTCCAATCCTTCTCCTTGTTTCATCCAAAAACCCAATATAATCCTCTCCGTAATTCCTTGTGTCCGGGTATTCAATAACCTCCCCTCCACTTATAATAACAGGAAGGGGTATATCACCTGTTCCCAAGCAATCAAAATGTATCCCGTCCCATTTAACCCCTCCTCCAAGGTCTTCTTCCATCCTCTCCTGGATAAAATCAACCATAGTCTGACTGTAGAAACTATTTCCCATATTTGCTCTATAATGGATTCCTTGATTTCCTTCAATTGAGACCCGAGCCTCCTCTCTGTTTCTTGCTGTAGCACTGCCATTTATGAAAGGAAGCTCACTATCGGAGACTGTGCCATTATTATCCCTGTCATTTGCAGGGTCCCAGCCATTTATCACGCTTTCTACACCTCCCACCTTTATCCTTGTATCACAAGCAAAGTGGA
>JAZDOR010000233.1:0-14760 GCA_043798435.1 bacterium | reverse complement strand
TATCTTTTCAAACATCCCTGTTGGAACATACACTCTGAGCTTTACCTATCCAGGGGCAACACCAGCCACAAGAACAGCTATAATTACCCAGACCCAGTCTAATGATACCACGGATATTGGAACAATAACATTGATTGCAGGTGATCCAAATGGAGATGGACAGATAAACTTCATAGATTGGCTACCCTTTTTCTTACTCTGGAGCTTTATTTTCTCACACAAAGCCACCAAGACACAAAGAAAGGCACAAAGTTTTATATTTCATTCCTTATTCTTTGTGTGCTCCGTGTCTTTGTGTGTTTATTTATATAAGATAAATAATATTTAGTGCGTGGATTTGTGGAAGATACTATAAAGGAGACTGGATACAGAACCTACAGTTACTGATGAACAGGATAGACAACAATAAAGGAAGGATAGACTTAGCCATTGGTTCACTTGTGCCTATAACAGATAGCTCGGGTCTATTTGCTAAAGTTAGTTTCAGGGTGAAAGCAGATGGAGAATCCCTTATCAAGTTTGAGTTTGACACTGAAGCAAACAGAAGGACACTCTTTATTGAGAAAGGCTATGTTGTCCCAGATATAACCCCTGATGAAGGAAAGATAGAGGTTATTCCAAGTGTCTCAATACTCCTCCAGTCCTATCCCAACCCTTCTTCCGATTCCTGTTACATTCCCTTTAAGCTATCAGAGGATGCAGATGTCCTTGTTGAAGTCTATAATATCCTTGGACAAAAGGTAAAAACAATAGATGCCGGATACAAAAAGGCAGGTTTATACATAACCAAAGAGAAAGCCCTATTCTATGACACAAAGAATGACAGAGGAGATAAACTATCCCAGGGGTTATACTTCATAAGCCTCAAAGCAGGAAAGTATTCTGGAAGACAAAGGCTGGTGATTCAGAGATAAAAAAGAAGCTGTAAGCTAAAAAGGATTAAGCTAAATATAAATAAAATCTGTGAAATCTGCGGATATAATTTCCTATTTATTATCTCTGTGCTCTCTGTGGTCTCTGTGGCTAATATTTTCTCCTCTAAGTTATATTGCAGAAAGCTCATAGAGGATAGCAGATATAAGGATAAGCCCTGCGTATTCTGTTTTGAGGATTGTTTCAAAGATGGAGATTGGGATTCCTCCTAAACTTTCAAGATAGGCAACCTCTTTATTTGTCAGCCCACCTTCAGGTCCAATTGTTACCCAGATATTCGGCTTTGAAAGGGGAAGCAGGTCTTTCATCCTTCTTTTTTTCTCCTCCTCCCAGGCAACAAGAAAGAGGGTATCTTCCTCTGGTCTTTTGAGGCTATAGAGGTTTGTTATCTCAGAAATTTTTGTAAGCCTTCCAGATAAAGCTGATGAATAAGCTATCTTCTGCAATCTCTCAAGCCTCATACCTTTGGCAACAGACCTTTCGCACAAAAGCGGAACAATCTCTGCTATTCCAAGTGAAGCCATAGCTTCTACCACCTTTTCCATCTTTGGGTGTTTTGGAATTCCCTGAAAAAGGGTGATATTTACGCCAAGGCGAGGAATATCCTTCTGAGAAAGAATATGAGTTTGGACGCAGTTTGGAAGGCATGTCCCTATCTCTGCCTCATACTCTGAGTTTCCGTCTAAAATTATAATCTTTTCTTTGGGTCCGAGCCTCAGAGCCTTAATGTGCTTTAAGGTCTCTCTATCCGTGATTGATACAGAGTCGCCTTTAATTTCATCTTTACTGACAAAGAATCTGGAAATAGACATCTTTTACCTTCTGAGTGCCTCTTTTTCTGTTTTTGAGGTCTGATTCTTTAGGCAATAACTTCGCAACCTATTCAAATTACTGAAGAATTCTTTCATTATACGGCTTACCATAACCATACCTTCCTTAGTAACTACTGATTCCCCTTTATTGTCTTCTACTGCACCCAAAAATTGTAATAACTTAAGTATAAAGCTATTCAGTAAACCTCGCTTCTCCGGCTTTATGTGTATCCCAAATAGGCAAGTAAGCAAACGGTAGCAGGAAATTTCCCAATCAGTAAGTCTTCTGGAAAGCACTATTGGGAACTTACCATTTTCTAAATAGTCGTTGTATTTCTGTAGCGAGAATGTATTGATATAAAGGCTTTTATCTAATAATCCTATGGCACTGCAACCAACACCGATATAGTTATCATGATCCAATATGTATTCATCTATCATCTTATCTTTCCGTGAGAAACACCAGGCAGTCTTCGCCTTATAGCCTTCTTGCATCTTGGTAAGTATGGTGCGGTAAAAATACTCTTCTTTGGATTGGAATGGAGCAGAAGGTGAAGGCATAAACGGATAAAATGTAACCTGGTCTACCTTCAGCTCTTTTACTGTCTCTATATCCGAAAGGAGAACCTCAATGGGTTGTTCAGGAATATCATAAAGAATGTCTATATTTAAGGTATCAAAAACGCCTTTTACTGATTGTATTTTATCCTTGGCGACTTTGCCACTATGCGAATTGCGACCTATCATAGCAAGAGACTCATCATTAAAGCTTTGCACACCAACTGACAGCCTCTTCACCCCTAATTCTTTAAGAAGGGTTATGTTTTCTGGTGTAATATCAGGTGGAATAGTCTCTACTGAAACAGCCAATTCACCCAAGTGACCCTTAAGGTAGGAGAAGAGATTTTCCAATTCATCCATCATTATCGTGGGAGTGCCTCCACCAACATAAAGGCAGGAAAAATGGAATCCTTTGCTTAGATACAGCTCTATCTCAGTCTTTAGGTTTTGAAAATATCTTTTGGCTAATTGGGCGTCAAATTGATAGCTTAAAAATGAACAATATGAACACGGTTGTTGACAGAAAGGTATATGGATATACAGAGCCAATCCCCTTTTTGACCTATTCAGGAAAGAGGGATTATCGCATCTTTGCAAAGAGGTAAATTTTCTTCCTTCTAAACGGACTAACCAGGTGGCTAACTTACTTGACCAAGATAAAATGCTCATTTTTAATCCGTGATTCGCAATTTTTCAAATCCGTAAGCGTTCAGGTAATGTAAGAAAAGGTAAGGAGATAAGGAGATATAGGGATTAGGGAGATGTGGAGATAATATAAGTATCTCCTTATCTCCTTAAAAATGAATAATCTCCATATCTTTTCTTATCTCCTTATCCCCTCACACTCTTGATATATAGCCTGAACAGTTACCAAATCCTCTGGTTTGTTTATGTTGGTTAAAGAAAGATACTCATTTTCTTCTAATTTAACATAATTGCAGGAAGAGTTTTTTATTAAGGCTTTTACCGAAAGATTCCCGCAAGCTATCATAGTCTCTATCTCTCCAATCATCCCCTGGCTATACACACCACACAATGGCTCAATACCCTTTGATCCTACAGGAATGGTGCAGATAGAATTTTCTGCACCCTTGATGAGCTTTCCAACCAACCATTCATCCAAAAAAGGCATATCAGAGGCAACGAAGAATCCCTTCTCTTTGCTCATCAACTTGAGCCCAGTATATATTCCACCCAAGGGCCCCTGTCCCTTGATGATGTCCTCTTCAACCCTGACCCCTAAGTAGAGCAGAGGTTCCTTCTTATTTGCCACGATAAGTATCTCATCAAAAAACAGCCTCATCACATCCAGAACCCTTTCTATGATTCTTCTACCCTTGACCCCCAAAAGATGTTTCGGAACACCTCCCATCCTCTTTGCCTCTCCTCCAGCCAGAATAATACCCGAGAATCCATTGACCATCATATACAATTCAATTTTCTATTTTTCGCAAAACAGAAGAGGGATAAAGAGAACTTTTCATCAAGGGTGCGAAAAACAGCAATTTTAAGACTTCTGCTTTATCGCCGAAGATAATAAGGTGGGTGTTTGCAGAATCTATCAGAGACTTAATCTCTTCCTTGGCTTCTTCAATGCCTATCACAGATAGAATGTTGATTCCACCCGTATCTTTGTCCGTCAGATCATCGGCTATCTGAAAGGCAAGACCAAACCTTTCTCCTGCCATTCTTAAAGCCTCCACCTGCTTTCTATTGCCTTCTCCAATTATACCACCGGCTACACAGGAGGCAGAGAATAAAGAGGCTGTCTTTTTTAGAGATATTTGATAAAGCAGTTCTTTTGTAGGTGTAGAGATAGCCATCTCATCTACCTGGCCTCCAATCATTTCAGAAGAAGCCAATATAATTTCTTTGGCCACATCAGGCGAGTCTATCAGGGTCCCAAAGGCTAAGGTGAGCAGTGCATCTCCAACTAATATAGCTAAATTTTCTCCATACTCTTTATAGACTGAAGGCTTTTCCCTTCTCATCTCATCCTGGTCAATAATGTCATCGTGAACCAAGGAATAACTATGGATAAGCTCTATAGCAGAGGCTATTTTATAGGCTTCATCCGTTATCTCTCCGCAAGAGGCACAACTTGCCAGGCAGAGCAATGGCCTCAGCCTCTTTCCACCAGGGAATAGACTATATTTTAATGCCTGATGGAATGACCCTTCTCCTTTTGGCAAGATAGATAAAATAGCCTCATCAATCTTCTTTTTCTTTTCCATTATCCAGTTTTCTAACATTTCTAAGCCACCACTACTTCTATGGGAAGGGGTCTTTTGCCACGCTGAAGATTCATTGTTTGATGAACATACAGCTTTTCAAAGCCGATAAGCTTTCCATCTCTATCCTTTTTAAGGATAACACCCCCTCCAACCTCTTCACAAAAACTCTCATCTTTAGGATTCCCAAGCCATATATCTAATGTATCACTCTCTTGGTGATAATAAACAACTACCTTTTCCATATTATTCTTCCCTCCTTTATCTTATCCGTTGGATATTTTGACACAGATTAACACTGATTTTCACTGATAAAACTTAAAAATTATCTGTGACCATCTGTGCAAATCAGTGTCTAAATATCTCTTCTGTGTTCATCTGTGGCTAAATATTTCCAAAAAGATTTTGAGTAATTACGGATCTTTTAATCCTCTGTCATCTGTGCAATCTGTGGCTATAATATTACCTTCTTCTTCCTCTGTTATTACCTTTATCTTCTTTTCTGCCTCAGAGAGCCTCTTTAAGCAGAACTTCCTGAGACCTACACCCTCTTCAAAGAGGCTGAGGGAGTCATCTAAGGAGACTTCTCCCTTTTCCAAGATTCTCACAATCTCCTCAAGTCTCTTTATCGCCTCTTCAAACTTCATTGGCATCTCCTTTTAACTCTACTTTTTCGTAACCGCTGTGGTAGTGTAAGAAAAGGGGATATGGGGATTATGGAGATAAGGGGATAAATTTTGAATTAAGAATGAATAATCTCCATATCCCTATTATCTCCTTATCCCCCTTCTTACACTCTTTGATGAATAGGCTGAACGCTTACACTTTTTCTTTCTTTCCGTACTTATGTCGCAAGAACTCACTGATAATTGGGATGAGTGAGATGAAAATGATAACAAAGATGACAACTGTAAAATTGCGTTTCACAAGAGGGATATTGCCGAAATAATAACCACCAAAGATAAATAGAGCAATCCACAAAACCCCACCTGTGATGTTGTAAAGGAGAAATTTAACATAAGTCATCTTTGCTATCCCGGCGACAAATGGTGCGAAGGTGCGGATAATGGGCATAAATCTGGCGATTATGATTGTTTTACCACCGTATTTTTCATAAAATTCATGGCTGCGGATAAGGTGTTTTTTGTTGAGGAATTTAGAGGAGGAGCTTGTAAATACCTTTGGTCCGACTAGGTAGCCTATCCAGTAGTTCACTGTATCCCCTAATATGGCGGCGACTGTCAAAGAGATAACCAGATACCACTTATCAAGCGAACCTATGGCGGCAAATGTTCCGGCAGCAAATAGCAAGGAGTCTCCTGGTAGAATAGGTGTCACAACAAGACCAGTTTCACAGAAGATGATGAGAAAGAGTATGACATAGGTCCATACTCCAAAGGAACTGATAACAGTATCCAGGTGCTTGTCAAGATGAAGAAAAAGGTCAATAAACCAATAGATGTGTTCCATTTTTCTAAATGTTAGAGAGAGTTCTAAGTTCTATGTTCAAAGAAGGAAGAGAAAACTGAACAGCTTTTTATTTCCCTTTCTTAAACATAGAACATAGAACATTTTCTAATCAGCCCACCCATATTTTCCGAGAAGTGGGACAAAGATGCATCCGCCTTCTATTTTTTTGATAAGCTCGTCTCCTTCTTTCCTTGCCACAATCAGTTCCTGTATATACCTTGCTCCTGTTGGAATAACGATGATTCCTTTATCTTGCAACTGCTCTACCAGAGGCGTCGGAATATCAGGCGAGCCTGCGGTGACAATAATTCTATCATAGGGAGCATTATTTGGCAAGCCCAAACTTCCATCTCCAATCTTTATATGAACATTGGTGATACCAAGCTCTTTAAGTATAGAAGAGGCTTTCTCTGCCAGAGGCTCAATCTTTTCAACAGTATAAACCTCGCAAGTTAGCAGAGAGAGAATTGCAGTCTGATAGCCTGAGCCTGTTCCTATCTCCAAAACTCTTTCTTTGCCAGTAAGACTAAGGTAGCTGGTCATTGTCGCCACCATATGCGGTTGAGAGATGGTCTGGTTATAGCCTATAGGCAATGGGTGGTCAGAATATGCCTTGTCTCTTTCCTTCTCATCAACAAAAAGGTGCCTTGGAACCTTGCCAAATACAGAAAGGATCCTTTCATCGCTGATCCCTCTTGCCCTTAGCTGTTCATTTACCATTCTCTTTCTATCTTCTTCAAAGGTATCTTTCATATATTTTTGAACGCAGATGAACGCAGATTTTTAGGATTTATAAAATATTATCCTGTAAATCTGCGGAAATCTGCGTCCCATTAACTTAACTTCTGACTTTCATAGATAGATAATCACCAAAACAGATACAATCCAGCCGCAGATACCAATCATTAAGGGTTTATCAAACACAATATCTATCTCGGGTCTGCCACCCTTTCCTTTCTGATGGACAAGGTAGAGATACCTGAATATTCCATAAAGAACAAAGGGAATGGTCAAGGGAAGGTTTTTTCCAAACTTTTCCTGGGTCTCAGCAGAGATGGTATAAAGGGAGTAAGCGATGAGTAGCCCACCTGTCACCGCAGAGATCATCTCATCAATGAATGCCGGTGTGTATTCGGATAATATGGTTCTGTGTGATGGAGCGGAACCCTCCAAAAGCACAAGCTCATGCCTCCTTTTGGACAAGGCAAGGAATAGGGCAAGAAGCATGGTGCATATTAGTAACCAGAAAGATGGTTCTACCGGGATGACGACAGCTCCGGCTACTATCCGCAAGACAAACCCCGCTGATATGGTCATTACATCAAGAATGACAATCTTCTTGAGCCAAAAAGAGTAAAGGAACATAATCAGAAGGTAGGCTAACACCACAAAAAAGAATGGTTGAGATAGGCAAAAGGAGGCGATGAGGCTTGCAGACAGAAAGAGAAGACAGAAGAGCAAAGCAGTCTTTTTGCTTAAAGCCCCTGAGGCAATCGGCCTCTTTTGTTTTATCGGATGTGTCCTGTCTTTTTCAGCGTCAATAATATCATTAAGAATATACCCGCCAGAGGCTATGAGAGAAAAGAGGAGAAATCCTGCCCCAACAGACAGAACAATAGGTAGGTCATTCAACTTTTCAGAAAAAACAAGAGCGGAAAAGAGAAAGAGGTTCTTTGTCCACTGCTTCGGCCGCATACTGATGAGGAGGCTCTGTAACACTTTAATCATTTGAAATAAAAAAATAAATCTTGCCACAGAGAACACCGAGGTCACAGAGAAAGATGAATAAACCACGAATAAACACGAATATTACGAATGGACACGAATGAATTATTAGTGTCAATTCGCGTTCATTTGCGGTTAATCATTTCTCAAAGTTAATTCGTGGCTAATTCCTCTGTGCTCTCTGTGAGCTCTGTGGCTAAATATTTACCTCAACGACAAAGAGCACATCACCTTTCTGGACATTCTTTCCGTTCACGGGTAATATCTCTACTATCTTTCCTGCAATCTCTGACTTTATCTCATTAAAGACCTTCATTGCCTCAATCAAAGCTAAGGTAACCTCAGGAGTAATTTCAGAATCTATCTCTACATAATACGGATCCCCTGGTCGAGCAGAGCGATAAAATATCCCCTCTAATGGGGAGAGAATCTTCTGATAATTATCCCCTGCCCATCTTTCTTTTTCGCCTTGCTCCACTGCCTTCTCTTCCATCAAAAGCCTGATGAACCTTTTCCCCTTTCCAACAGAGAGTTCTACGAGTCCCATCTTCTCTGCAGCCTCAGAAAAGCTGGATATCTCCTCTTCTATCTGCTGAAAACCTGCTTTCTTCATTTTGGCAATATCTTCTCAAATGGAAATAAAGAGAAAAGAACCTCTTTTACCGGTTCAAGGCTCGGCAAGAGATTTGAATTCTTCATCATCTCCTTTGTTTTTTCCAAAGGAAAGATTGAAAGTAAGGCACAAATGACGCCAATCAGGACAACCCCTCTGATAAATCCAAATAAAGCACCGCCTACTCTATCAGCCCAGCCAAGAAGCAATATCTTCCATATCTTGCAAAGGATGATGGAAATGAGCATAAGGACTCCAGCTATAACGACAAAGATGATAACGAAGCTCAAAAGATTAGCTAGTACCGGGTTTGATATATATTTAGTCACATAGGGTGTGAACTTTGGGTATAGCCTGCTTGCCCCTAATACACCGCAGACTACAGCTCCAAGAGAGAATATCTCCCGGGTTGCCCCCCGGAAAAGACCCATTATAGTGCTTATCAGTAAGACGGCTATAAAGATAATGTCTAATATGTTCATTTAATTTTTCAAACATTAAATTTACCACCAAGACAGTCAAAATGGCAAGGAATTTTTTTGTTTTGTTACAGCAAAATGAAAATGTTCTGTATGGAGAGTATACTATCAAGGTTTATTCCTACTGGTATCTTTCTATGGATATTAGCCATATTTACTGGCTGTTTACCAAACCTTTCGTTGTAGCCGGGCAAATATCTTTCTAAGAACCTATTTGCTCCTTCTTTTATGAAGTTCATAAAGTTCATAAAGTTTATAAAGTTTTATTGCGGTCTTACTTTACAAACTTTTTACTTTCTAACTTTCTTTATAAACTTTTACTGTGAGCTTTGCATTTGACTTATAGATACTATGTCTATCAAGATGGGCTTTGAGGAATGCCATATTGTTCTATGTTGACTTCTTTTAAGTTTTTTCTTCCAAATGGGAGACAAAATAGGGTAACACTTTAGCAATCTGAAGAAGAGATTCACCACAGAGACTTTGGAGAAATGAAAAGCTGTAAGTCATAAGCTATAAAGATTAAGCTCATAAGGATTGTTTATTTGCTTACAGCTTATGGCTTATAACTTTTATATTCTTTTCTTCCATTACCAGTAATCCCCTCGTGATTGCAAGATAGAGGAGAGCAGGAATCGGACCAGGTCAAGGTCTATCTGCTGGGAAAGCTCTTCAAATGTCTTCATCAATTGGTTCGGTGCACCACCATTCACACCGGGCATATAGAGTATCCTTGGAGCAAAGACAAGGTGTTCAGAGGCTATGGCTCTGTCGCCAAAAAGAATAGCACCATCAGCCTCTAATGGGTATTTTAATGGTCCATAGACAATGGCATAGTCGGTCATAGGCAGAAGCTCTCCCACAAAGGTTGGGGCAAGGACAGGCTCCATAAACGATAGAACCATCATCAGGAGGGTTAAGCTGTCCCTGTCTTCCTCATCAGCTACAAGCCTTATTCTTCCCACAAGATATGGAAACTCCGCCTCTTTCCATCTTGTCGGATGCTCCCTCCGTATCTTGCCAACATTCTCGGCCAACTTCTCATCATTGATTGATGGTGGAAGGAAGTTGTATCTCTTAAGGGGTGCCCCTCCTGTCTCAATTATAGGATCCCTTGCATTTCCCAGCCCCTGATCATTAGCCAGCCTTGTTGTCTTAATCTCTAAGGGTTCTCTACCCATAACATAAGAGGCAACAGCATCAGCAGCCACAATATCTGCACTGGCTACAACGGTCTTAGCATCTACCCTCTTTCCACACCAGGGCCCATTTGCCTCTAAGGCATAGAAGCCTTCAACAATGGATAGGTCTGGGGGCCTTGCCTTGACAATATCAACTAACTTTTGTTCTATTTCACCGTGGTGTTTTGCCTTGCCTTTGTCTGGATGGAGACCAAGGGAATTCTTGATACAAAGGGTGACATCAGTGATTACATGGGTCTTCATCTTAGATATGTTGATATAGAGATCGCTGTCTAAGAGTAGTTTGGGAAGGTGCTGTATCCTGTCAATGACCGGATTATTGAGCGGTGTTTTCAGCTCAACCTGCACAAACTCATCCTCATCCAAACAGACCACCCTAACCCTTGAGTCAAGGGATTCCCAATATTCAGCAAGACCTGTAAACCTCAGCGATTCACAGGCAGAGATGTCAGAGATGGAGGTCTCTCCGATGATTACCTTTGTAGCCCCTGCCTCAAGGCATAATTTAGCCAGGCATCTTACAGATTCAGGTGAGGTAGTATATGGGTCATAGACCTGCATCATAATGTTTGGCTTGATAAATACAGTCTGGCCAGGCTTGACAAATTTGCTCATGCCACCCAAAAGCTCAATGGCTTTTGATAAGAGTATCTCAGATGAACCTTCGCCCTGGGCACAGGCAACGATTGAAGAACTTATATTCTTCTTTGGGATAAATTCTATCACCCTCCTGCCCCTATATTTTGGAGCAGGAAGCCTCTTCATAATCAGGGGTTGGGAGGATAGATAGGCAGAGCTGGCAAAGAGAAAGATGAACAGGATAGATTGAAGAGATAGGAAGAAGAAGAAAGAACCCCTGTCCCTGAAATCCCATAAGCAAAGATTATGAATAACAGAAAAACATATCGCTGATGAAAGAAAGAGAACAATAAGGTATGAGCCTGGAATCTTTTTAGACAAAAACCAGATAAGATGCACCAGAGCTAAAACAACCAAAAAGAGAATAAGCCCATACCCTCCCTGAGGAAAGAATAAGCCCGCAGCTATTAAAATAAAAACAGCAAAGCAGGCGGCAATAAGGGGTAGTCTTTGAAAGCCTGTCCTTTCATAAAAGGGAGGCAGAGGTTTTGACAGATAATGGTAAAGACCATAGATACAAAGAGAGAAGATGCCAAAGAAGGGGAATAAGAAGGATTGGCACTCAGAGAGCAGAAGCCCTGCTTTTCCTCCTGCGGCTTGCAGGCTACCGAATATCAGGCTTCCTCCAACAAGTAACCAGAAGAGGCGATATGTCGCTAAATAAGAGGAGATAAACAGGGCTAAAATCATTGTCGGAAAGAAGATAAGGCAGAAGCTTGGTGAGCCTGAAGAAAAAATGGCTAAAGCTACAGCGGCTACAGAGAATATGAGGGTGTAGTATTGACCTACCTCTGGTGTCGGACTTGCCAATTTATTCAGACTCCTTTTGGCAAAGAGATGGATATCTGAAATAGAATGAGCCTTTCTGAGAATGTCGGAAAGAATGCCTGATAGAGAAAACTGAGAGAGAAATTCCAGAGGCCAAACACCAAGGACAAGAAAGGCAGGAACAAAGCTGGGTGTCTCAGAGAATATCCAGAGTTTGTCAAGCGGTCCTCCGGCATACTGACCTATCATACCTACAATTGCACCAGCTAAGATGGCAGATAGGCTCAGGCTGAACTTAGCATAATACATTCCAGAGATGGCGATAAAGAAGAGCAAGCCGTAGTAAGCCCAGAGAACAAAAGGAAGGTTAGCGTATCCCGAAAGGTCTGCTCCAATGGCAGAAAAGATAATGAGAACAAGGATTCTGCTTGGCCACCTTGAGCTTCGAAGGGGCAAAACCTTTGAGAGGAAGTGATGGATGACAAGAAGAAGGCTATAGGAGGCTAAGGGGCTCAGGCTATAGAAGGCTATGGCAAAGAGATAGGTTGACTGCGAATAGCTCCAGAGACCAGAATAAACCCCTGTCTCTTCTGTGCCAATGCCAGTCAATGCCCCAAAAAGAATCAGCAGGAGAAATCTGCTTACTGGAAGGTGTCGGGCTAAAAATAACCCTGAGGTAGCTGTAATCCCTAATGTCCAGTAGCTGGCAGAGAACAGCGGAAGATAGCCTTCAAAATGAGCAAGGCACAAGGTGAGGCAAAAAATAACAAGAACCGATAGGCTATTGAAAAAAACCCGCATCTTCATCAATCAGATATTAAGCCTCTTCGCTAATCTTGTCAATCTTTTTGTAATCGCTGAGGTGTCAGGATTCAGGTATCAGATTTTAAGAAGGTTAAACCAGTATATAGACATTAGCAGGTAGCATATGATATTTACTATTATGCCTTGATTTTCGTAAGCGTTCAGCCTATTCATCAAAGAGTGTAAGAAGGGGGATAAGGAGATATAGGGGATAGGGAGATAGAAATATTATTATATTATTATCCCCCTATCCCCTTCCATAATCTCCACATCCCCTTTTCTTACACTACCTAAACGGTTACTGATTTTCTTGTTTTTACCTGACTGCTGATACCTGAACGCTTACTAATTATGACACAAGATAGAGTGCGAAGAAGATATCTCAGTCATTTCAGGCTCCATCTCTTTGCATATTGGTTTTTTCTCCGGGCATCTTTCGGCAAATCTGCACCCTGAAGAGATTGAGCTTTCAGATGCTTGAGGGATAGAAAACCCCTCTGGATGATTGGCAGGTATAGAGTCTATAAGAAGCCTTGTGTATGGATGTCGTGGATTGTCAAAAACCTCTCTTTTTTCCCCAATCTCTACAATCTTTCCAGAATAAATAACCGCAACCCTATCGGCTATATATTCAACCATTCTAAGGTCATGGGAGATAAACAACATAGAGAGCCCCATCCTTTCTTTCAGCTCTGACAAGAGGTTGATTATTGAGGCTGAGATGGATATGTCGAGAGAAGAAACAGGCTCATCTGCCACCAGGAACTTTGGGAAGGAGACTAAGCTTCTGGCAATAGCAATCCTCTGCTTCTGCCCAAGCGAGAACTGATGCGGAAATGAGGATAGGTCCCTTCCAGAAAGACCGACAAGCCTCAGCACCTCTTTTATCCTCCCTTCATCCCGTATTTTTTGAATAATAAGTGGGTCTTTGAGGATAGAGTAGATAGTCTTTCTCGGATTCAGAGATGCGTCTGGACTTTGAAAAATTATCTGGATATCCCTTCTAACCCTGGCAAGCTCTTTCCCTTTCAAGGCAAAGATAGACCTTCCAAAAAAGAAGACCTCTCCCCCATCCTTTGGAATAAGCCTTAATATCGCTCTGGCAATAGTTGATTTTCCAGAGCCGCTCTCTCCAACAAGCCCAAGTGTTTCGCCTTGAGCCATCTCAAAGCTCACTCCACGAACAGCTGCAATTGTGCTTTTTTTGGAGAAGAAGCCACCTTGCTTCTCAAAATGCTTAAATAGGTTTATAACCTCTAAGATTGATGGTTTTTTGTCTAACATATTCTTGAAAGTTGTTCTCCAAAGAGAATGCCTATAACCATTGGTAAGCGTTCAGCTATCAGCAGTCAGCTTTCAGTTCTTACAAGGCATTACTGCTATAAAAGAGCTGTCAGCTATCAGCAGTCAGCTTATTTGTCTTGATTTTACGGTCTTTTGCTGATGGCTGATGACTGACAACTGATGGCTTACTATTCATTTGTCTTGATTTTATGGTCTTTGCTGACGGCTGATAGCTGACACCTGAACGCTTACAACCATTGTTCCTATAATATGGGTGGTTAACATATCCTTGAGAATAATAATAATAGGACAGTTACCATTTATAATGCAAGAAAATAGGTTACTGTCTCTCATACTACCGCCCCGAAGGACGGGTGCTATGTTTTAACAGGTGCGGTTCATCCCCACGCTTGTGGGGAACACTTTGATAAGGCATCTTTAACCATCGCTTCTACCGGTTCATCCCCACGCTTGTGGGGAACACGCTCGGGCGCTTGGTCACTCCTCCGTCTATATCGGTTCATCCCCACGCTTGTGGGGAACACTATTGAGCTTTTGGTAACCTGCACATTGAGAACGGTTCATCCCCACGCTTGTGGGGAACACTTTGGATTGCAAAAACTTCACCAATGTCTCAGCGGTTCATCCCCACGCTTGTGGGGAACACTCCCACAGGCACAGGGCAGGTCTGCGATGTTACGGTTCATCCCCACGCTTGTGGGGAACACCTTGAAACAGGCAAAGCCACGGCAAACATAGACGGTTCATCCCCACGCTTGTGGGGAACACAAACGAGGTGGGGGGTTGGAAGATTGTAGCTCCGGTTCATCCCCACGCTTGTGGGGAACACTCTCTTATAGTCATCGTCCCATTGGTTATACTCGGTTCATCCCCACGCTTGTGGGGAACACTTGTTAGAGCGAGTCTTTAGTTGTGAATAACCCGGTTCATCCCCACGCTTGTGGGGAACACATTAAGGTTTGCCCCATTTTTCTCTACACAATCGGTTCATCCCCACGCTTGTGGGGAACACATTGCAGAGGCTATATAGGTATGTAGTTCTCGCGGTTCATCCCCACGCTTGTGGGGAACACAGCGTCGTGGCAAAGTTCAAGGTGAAGAGAGACGGTTCATCCCCACGCTTGTGTGGAACACACCTTATTTAATTTTAATAATATCAACTTCTCGGTTAATCCCCACGCTTGTGGGGAACACATATTAAAACACACAAAACAAAAA
>JAZDOR010000091.1:0-2169 GCA_043798435.1 bacterium | reverse complement strand
GTGCATGACCCTCAGTCACCAACAGCAGCGACAACTGCATCAACTCCCTTTACCCAGTCCTCGAATTTATCCTTCTCTTTAGTCTCGGCCACAGATACAATATACCCGTGGTCGAATCGGCTGAACTTCACTGTGGGGAATCTGGCCTTCAATTTCTCTTCGACTACATTTAGTATGGGGCGGGATGCAGGTTTGTAAGTAGAAGCAAATGTACCGATTGTCTTATTGTTCATATCCGGGAGCCCAGGTGAAATACCTCTTAATGGTATTGGGTCCACCTCAGCCCAGGGATGCAGAACATCATATTGAAACTCGTTGCTTTTCATTTAGTACCTCCTTTCCATATAGAGGCCGTTTAGTTTTCCCGATGGCCTCTTTTTAGCTACAAATTTTTAGTTTTTCAACCTTCCTTTTTATATCTTCACCCCCAGACTACGTGATAGAATTATTCAAATAGCTTGGGAGATTAAAAGTATGAAAACAGTCAATCAGCTCACCTTCACTACTTATGAAGCTTCACTAAAACTCAAACCTAATGACCCTCTTAAAATAATATTCGACAACATTGACTGGTCATTTATACATCCTTTGGTTAAAGATAGATATTCGCTACAAGGGGCAGAGGGCTATGACCCTATTTCTCTCTACAAGGCTGAGCTCCTCATCTATTTGGGTGAAGTCAGTTCAGACAGAAAGCTTACCTCAGCCCTTTGCTACAATGCCAGGCTCTGTCTCCTCTGTGGCTTTAATTTTCTTAAGACTCCTTCCAACGGAACTTTTACTAATTTCCGTGATCGCATTGGTAGGGATATCTTCTACGAGATTCTCCATCAGTTGATTGCTCAGGCTATAACTCTGAAGGTAATCCAGGGTGGTGATACTGCAATAGACTCCACTCACATCTGGGCCTGTTCCAGCAAATTTGGCAAGAAGACCTGTAACTGTAAAGGGAAATGCCAGCATCCCAGAGATTACTCTGACCCAGATGCCAAGTGGGGATATAAGAGCAAAGACTATGCCTTTTTTGGTTACAAGATTCATTTAATTGTTGACGCTAACTCACAACTGCCTCTGGATGTTAAGGTGACCCCGGCAAATGAGAGCGATTCACCTCAGGCTAAACCTTTGCTCACAGGAGCCAAGAAAAGGCATCCTGAAGTTAAGATTGATTCAACCTCTATGGACTCTGCCTACGATAAATATGAGAATTATCGCTTTTCTATCGAGGAGATAGGAACAGCCCCCATTATAGCTCTGAATCCTAGAGGAAGGACTGATGCTATTACCCAAGGCTCACTATACCTTACTGATGATGGCAACTACACTTGTTTTGCTGGTTTTAAAGTTGTCTATTGGGGCAAAGAAGAAAAGCGTGGACGTATTAAGTTTCGCTGTCCAGCAGTGTTAGGTAAATGCCAATGCCTTTTTCGCTTTCAGTGCTCACCGTCTCGCTATGGAAAGACTTTTTACCTTCATCCTGCACGCGACTATCGCTTGATAGGCCCGATTCCCAGAGGGAGCAATTTGTGGCAGGAGAAATATAATGCTCGTACTAGCGTGGAGAGAGCCTACTCTGAGCAGAAGGGAACTCATCGGCTGGCAAATCCAAGGGTAAGGGGTTTAGCCCAGGTCGAGATTCATGCCTATATGGCTCTCTCGGCTCAGGTAATAAAGAGAATTGGGGCAATGATAATGGAGAGATTTACCAGATCCCAGCCTGTGGTATGTCCAGCAACAACTTAAAATGGCATTACAAAAGATGGCCAGACCGAAAGCCTGGGGAATAGTGTTGCCTAAACGAGCTGATTATTCTGTTGTTAAAGTGCTAACATCCTTTTGTCAAGGAGTAAAGATAATGTTAATCAGTTAAATTTAATTCTCTCAGTCTTAAAACACCTTCCCAAAAAACATAACTGTACTTTCATCATCTATTTTTAAACGGCCTCTAGAAGTCAAAGGCCTACTCCCATACGGAAGTAGGCCCCATAGTGACCATTCAAGTGTTAGTCTAAGAAGGGAAACTCGCCTTTGAGCAGCTTCTCCTGGTAAGTATCCTGTTTGGCATCCCAGAGTCCCTTTTTCTTAAAGAATGAGACCGCTCCAGGGTGATAGGGCACAGTGGTCTTCTTCAGGAAGAACATCTCTGGTGATGTTATTCTCTTTAAGGCG
>JAZDOR010000210.1:0-4446 GCA_043798435.1 bacterium | reverse complement strand
GGCTCTGCCTCTGATACCATAGAATATGACCAGACCTCACCCTTGGTTTATGCCACCCTGACTGGAAACTCCATCAACCCGGCCACCTATACCAGAACCCATTTAGCCACCTATACCCTCAGCTTCTCAGAGGATACACATCTATTGAACATCTCAGAGGATGGCTCTACATTTGGAAATGATATTGCCCTGACTGGCACAGAGACTGAAGCCACCTATACCTTTACCTTAGGTGATGGCAAGAGATACCTCTACTTCAAGTTTACAGATGCCTCAGGCAGAACCTCTGTGGCTACTGACTGGCTCATACTTGACACAGGCTCTCCCACAGGCTCAATAGTTGTTGACCCTTACACTAACCAACAGACGATTACCCTGACCCTTACTTACCACGATGAGACATCTGGTATATATAAGGTCAGATACTCAACAGATACAACAAACTGGACAGACTGGGAGACACCACAGGCAATTAGAACCTATAGCCTATGCACTACCACCTCCAATACCTATATCGTCTATTACCAAATAATAGACAAGAGTTCAAACACAGCTACATTCCAAGATACTATCATTCTTGACCTAACAAAACCAATGATAGAACTATTCACCCAAAAGCCGTATGGAAGTAGCACCCAGATTATCATTGAAGGAACAGCGACAGATGAGATTGCTACCATTGATAGGGTAGAATATGCAATGGATAATGTATGGTATTTCGCGACACCAAAGGATGGCTCCTTTGACTCAAAGATAGAGGCTTTTACCTTCATCCTTATCAACCTCCCTGATGGAACACAAACTATTACAGCCAGAGCTATAGATCAAGCAGGAAACTACGGGACAGAGAGCAACCTTACATTTCATATAGACTCAATAGGCCCAGAGATTACAAGAATTCTTATCATACCGCCAATAACCAATAAGAGCCCGCTTCTCATTGCCACAGCCACAGATAGGTTTAACGGTGTCACAGGGATGGATTATTGGATAGATACCTTCTTTGGCACACCGACAGGTACTATCACCACAATAAATGGTATTGGCACAGCAACCATAGATATTGCAAACCTTGCTGAGGGTTCTCATATCGTCTATCTTAGAGCTTATGATTTTCTGGGTAATGCAGGGGATACAAAGCAAACCTTATTTACAGTAATCACTTCAGAGGCAGTTGCCATAATCACTCCAGGCACAGGGACGCATATCAAAGGAATAGTGGAAGTATCCGCTATTGCCCCGGATAGCACAAGGAAGGTTGTCTTTGAATATGGCTCTCTTACCTGTACAGATTCAGATCAGGCAGATGGCTGGTCAGTCTATTGGAAAACCCCACAGGATGAGGCAATATATACTATTTGTGCGTCTGCCTATAACATCTCTAATCAATTCCTTGGGTCTAATACGGTTGTAGTAGAGGTTGATAATATATTGCCAATAGGTACACTTACCATAACCCCACAGATAGCCTCAAGGACAGCAACCATAGAATTGGTCGCATCTGGCGATGTTATCTCTGTCCTTTTTGAATATGGCTCTGGGACAGCCTATGATAGGAATTTGCCATTTAGCTTTATGTTGGATGTCTCAAACCTTCCAGAGGGAACCTGGACAATCTTTGCCTTGATGGAGGATGAGGTTGGGAATAAGGCAATAATAACCGAATCCTTCCGGGTTGACAATACGCCTCCATCTGCTGAGATTACAAAGATAGATGGCGGTGTTCCAGCTATAAAGACCTTGAAGGGAACTGTGATCATAGAATTCTCGGCATCTGACACAACAACAGCAATATTGGGAACACCAACGGTTATTATTGATGGCGTGGTGGAAGAATCTGCTTCCTGTTGGAATAAGGGGACAGGCACATACATCTGGGATACAGCCCAATACCCCAATGGTGGCCATAGCCTCAAGATAAAGGCACAGGATTTGGCTGGAAACTGCGGGTATTCTCCACTGGTGGCTGTGAATGTCAATAACACCCAGCCTCCTGTAATCATTTATACACCACAGGATGAAGCTATTGTCTCTGGCACAGTATCTGTCAGCCTTTCATCTGCCCCTGATTGGACGCACTATGTAGCCTTTCGGGTTACCCAAGATTTTCTCACTTACTATGGACTTGATGGCAATGGCACGAGAACTATAGACTATCGTGAAAATGGCTGGAGGGCGGATTGGCTAACCACAGCGTTTCCTGATGGAGACTGGGTTATCTTGGCTGAGGCATATTCATCTAATCACCAGCTTATAGGCACAGATAGCGTCAGGGTCTCTGTTGATAACACACCGCCTGCGATAAAAATTCTCTCACCTACAAGCCTTTCTCCAGTAAGGACTTATGCAGACAGAAGGCTTGATATCCAATACTCTTACACAGAGGCTCATCCATCGTTCTTAGAGATAGAGCTTTTGGATGGAACAATCACCCTTATCAGGAAGATAATCGGTGGGCTGATACCTGGCCAGACTACCCTTTATGAGTCTATCTTTGTTCCACAGGCTGTTCCAGATGGCTCATATACCCTTCAGGTTAGATTAGGTGATGTAGTGGGGCATCAAGCTACAGATACTCAAAGATATGCTGTAATAATAGAGACAACGCCACCTGATGTGGAGAAGGAAGGGACACTGACCTTCACTCCAAACCTTATAAACGGCGAGATATTTTACTCCAATGCCCTTTTGCGTGGTACAGCAAGCAGCGGGATAGCCAGGGTAAGGATTGAATGTAATGATGTCAGCCAGGGCGATATTACCTTTGATACGAAGAGAGAGTTCAGGTTTATCCTCTCTTTGCGTGAAGGCACAAATACAGTTGATATCTACTTCACAGACATCTCTGGGAACACAGGTTCTCTGACAAAGACTATTATTTATAGAGTGCCAAAGATCGTCCAAATGGTTGGCGTAAGGGGAGGGGTGATTATCAATCCGAATGGAAGCAGGATAGAGATGTTAGAGGGTGCCTTGATAGGGGAAAAGAGGGTATCCTTTAATCTGATTATGACGAAAGATGAGGAGATAGTGGGTAGCTTGGATAATTCTATTCTCTTCCTGAAGACATACCATATGCTTTCCGCCAACTCAATGCTGATTTATGAGTTTACAGCAGATGGAGGGGGATATGTCTTTCATCAGCCAGTCAAGGTTGTATTAACCTACGATGATAGCAACTGGGATAAGGATTTGGATGGAGTAAGGGATGCAGATGAGCTTGATGAAGGCAAATTAGAGGCATTTTACTATGATGAGGTAGAAAGGGTGTGGATTAAAGTAGGCGGCGCGGTGGATCCAGTCAATAATACCATTACCTTCTGGGTGAATCATATAAGCATCTTTGCCTTGGGTGTAGAGACAAAGCCTTCCGAGATAACAGATTTGAAGGTCTATCTCACCAGAAACCCATTTAAGCTTAGTCAGGATACAAGTTTTGTCTTTGCCTTGCCAAAACCCTGTAAGGTCTATCTCAGGATTTTTGATTTAGCCGGAGATCTGGTGAGGGAAGTGTTAGCAGGTCAGCACTACACAAGCGGAAGCTCAGTCAATTGGAACGGCTGGAATGATGTTTCTGATAAGTATGTTGGCTCAGGTATCTACATCTATCAGTTCAGGGTAGAGTATGACGATGGCAAGACAGAGCAGATAGTGAAGCCTGTTGGTGTGGTTAAATAGCTGACAGTGGTGCAGAGAGTGCAAAAAATGGCTTAATTTAATTATATAGGAATTTCCTTTTTTAGACACTGATTTACACTGATTAAACACTGATTTTATTCTAACCACTAAAATCTGTGAAAATCTGTGTCAAATAACTTGTCCATATTTATTTGGGTATATATTCTTCTTCGACTTTGGAATATATCTCTTTTGGTAACTATTTACCCAAGTGAAGTAGAAGACAATTGTTCACCTTTAGGGCACCGCTGAGAACGCAGAGAATTTACAAATTTTTTAAGTTTTTATTTCTCTGCGACCTCTGCGGTTAATCTCTTCTTCAGATGAGTAAAGTGTTACCTCTTTTGAGATTTTTTCCAATGATTGCGTTGCGACTGCTTTCTGACTTTTTCTGATGCTCTTTCCCGATTGAATAATTAGGCAAATAACTGTCCAAAACTGAAATTAAAGAACTTTTTTCTGCCTGCAGTAGAATGCTTATGGGCGATCGTAAGCAAGACAAATCCTTTTCAGCTTCTTCCAGCCAGCCGAAGTAGGTATTCAAATTGGATTGCGTAAAACCATTGAATTTGTGTTGACATCTCTCTAAAAAACGCAAAAGTTCAGCAATACAAAATAGGACATTTTGGGACGGTTCATTCTCATCATTTTCCCTATGATTTCTTTTGGAAATTAGAAATTAGAAATTGGGAAGAAAAGATTCTGCTCCCTCTGCTAATTTCAAATTTCTAATTTCAACCCCATCTTTTAACCGCAAGCTTTCAAACA
>JAZDOR010000209.1:0-10158 GCA_043798435.1 bacterium | reverse complement strand
TGTTTGAAAGCTTGCGGTTAAAAGATGGGGTTGAAATTAGAAATTTGAAATTAGCAGAGGGAGCAGAATCTTTTCTTCCCAATTTCTAATTTCTAATTTCCAAAAGAAATCATAGGGAAAATGATGAGAATGAACCGTCCCGATTTTGGTGTAATAGTAATCTTATCGATGTTCAAAGGGTTAAAAACTGTGACTTAAATATAGTTCGCTTTTGAACTTTAAACAGTTCACTTTTGAATTTTAGCTAACAGATAATTCTTGCTTCGTAAGATTGAAAATCTTACCGAAGGCAAGATTGCTCATGAGGTATAATTTCCTAGGGGATCAAGAATTTTACTTTAACAGCACAGACTTTTAATTCTGGTATCTTAGCTATGGGGTCGTAGGCTGGGTTGGTGAGATAGTTTGCGGCTGTTTCGGCAAAGTGGAAGGGGATGAAGAGGGTTTTTGGGGGGACTTTGTCTGTGATTTTGGCTTTTATCTTGATACTGCCACGTCTTGATGAGACAACAACTAAATCTGCCTCTTTTATCTCGTAGAAATCAGCATCTTGAGGGTTTATCTCAAGGTATCCTTCTTTACAAATTTCATCTAAGCCCCTTGACCTCCTGGTCATTGAGCCGGTGTGGTAGTGGTAGAGCATCCTGCCTGTAGTCAGCAGAAATGGGTATTCTTCATCTGGCGTTTCAGCAGGGGGTTTGTATTTTGTTGGTTGGAATTTACCGAGACCCCCAGAAAACTTGTCTTTATGTAGAAACTTTGTGCCTAAGTGAGATGGATCAGGGCAGGGCCACTGGAGACCCCTTTCCTCAAGCCTCTTATAGGATATGCCACCGTAAATGGGAGTGAGTTTCGCTATTTCATCCATAATCTCAGAAGAAGAACTATAATTCATTTTATAACTCATCTTGCCTGCCAACTCAACTATAATAGTGCCATCTGGTCTGCTTTCTCCGATTGGCTCAATCGCTTTTCTGAGCAATTGCACCTTCCTTTCTGTGTTCGTAAATGTTCCGTCTTTTTCAGCAAAGGATGCGGCAGGTAAAACAATATCAGCCAATTTTGCTGTCTCTGTAAGGAAGATGTCCTGGACTACTAAAAAATCCAAAGATTTGAGGCTATGCTCAATATGGGTTATATCCGGGTCAGAAACCATTGGGTTTTCACCCATAATATACATCGCCTGTATTCCCTTTCCGCACTCAGCAAACATCTCTAACATTGTCAGCCCAGCCTTCTCTGGCAGATTAACCCCCCAGGCTTCTTCAAATTTAGATTTTATATCCATCTTCTGATAGCCAGGGAGAAGTCCGGGTAAAGCCCCCATATCACAGGCACCCTGAACATTGTTCTGGCCACGCAAGGGATTTACGCCTGTACTTTCTCTGCCAACATTTCCAGTCAACATAGCCAGATTGGCAATAGCAAAGACATTATCAACCCCGGTGGTATGCTGGGTTATGCCCATAGAATAGATGATGCTTGACCTCCTGGCTTCTGCATAAATCCTGGCTGCATTGATTACATCATTGGCAGGGATTCCTGTTATCTCCTCCACCTTCTCTGGGGTATACTCCTTTACTGCAACCTTAAATTCGTCAAATCCCTCGCACCGCTCCTGGATAAATTGCTCATCCAGTAAGCCTTCATTGATGATGACATTTGCCATTCCATTAAGCAAACAAACATCCGTTCCACATCTAAATTGCAGATGCACATCAGCTATCTCAGCCAGTTCTATCCTCCTCGGGTCAGCGACAATCAGCTTAGTCCCATTTTTGACAGCCTGCTTTATCTTCAAGCCAATGATGGGATGGCATTCAGTAGTATTTGAGCCAATAACCAAAATGCAATCTGCATTACTTATTTCATCAATAGAGTTTGTCATCGCACCTGAGCCAAAGGAGATAGCCAACCCTGCCACAGTAGAGGCATGGCAAAGCCTGGCACAGTGGTCTATGTTATTTGTGCCAATCACAGCCCGCATAAACTTCTGAAACAGGTAGTTTTCCTCGTTAGTGCATCTGGCAGAACTTATGCCAGCAATACTATCAGAGCCGAATTTTGCCTTCATCTCGCTAAATTTAGTCGCTATCAGCTCTAAAGCCTCGTCCCATGTTGCCTCTCTAAAGACGGGGATTGGGAATTGGGAATTGGGGATTGAGGATTGGGAATTAGGTCTCTCGCCAATTCCTAATGCCGAATTCCTAATTCCTACATGGGAATTGGGGATTGGGAATTGGGGATTGGGAATTGGGAATTGGGGATTGGAGTTCGGGGTTCTGTATTCTGAATTCTGAATTCTGTATTCTGAATTCTGAATTCTGTATTCTGAATTCTGAATTCTGGATTCTGTCTTCTGTATTCTGGATTCTGGATTCTGTATTTGTGCCCCTGTGCCTTCTACTTTTATTAGGGGTGTTTTCAGTCTATCCGGGCTATGGATAAAATCAAAACCAAACCTTCCCTTGACACACAGAGAGCCTTCATTTGAGGTAACCTTTACAACCTCGTTATCCTTCACATTCAGCTCTATGGGGCAACCACAACCGCAGTATGGACATATAGTCGCCATCTTCGTAAGCTCCCATTCCCTTGCCTTTCCCTTAGCAATTTTTTCAGTCAATGCCCCAACCGGACAGACAGCCACACACTGTCCGCAGAAAGCACAGTCTGTCTCCTGTAATGGGCTATCATAAAATGTGCCTACCTTTGTCTCAAAACCCCGATTGATAAAATCAGGGATACTCCTCATCTGAATCTCATCACAGGCTTTGATACACCTGCCGCAAAGGATACACTTGTCATAATTCCTCTCTATGAATGGATTAGAGGTGTCAGTCTGATATTTGCATCTTTCGCCCTCAAAGCTCGTCCTGGTTATTCCCAGTTCATAAGCATATTTCTGGAGTTTACAAGTGCCATTCTTCTCACAGGTCAAGCAGTCTAATGGATGGTTGGATAGAAGCAGGTCTATGACCAGCCTTCTGGCAGCAAGCACCCGCTCTGTATTAGTTCTGACTATCATCCCATTAGCCACAGGGTATGAGCAGGAGGCAACAAGTGCCCTGGCACCCTCTACCTCAACCACACAGATTCTACAACTTGAAGATGTGGATAGAGCCTTATGGTAGCAGAGATGAGGAATCTTAATTCCAACAGACTTAGCCGACTGTAAGATAATTGTTCCTTCCTCTACCTCTACCTTTTTTCCATCAATCACAAGTTTAATCATTTTTTTATTCCAATTAATTTTCTCCCTTAATACTCAAATTTGCTCTTTTGCCTGGAATGTATAATTAGATGCTGGATAATTTTGTAGAACAGTTTCATATTTTAATCGCGAGAACAAAATATCGTTTTGGGTCAGTTCCATAAATTTTCCAAGCCTTCTCAAGTGACCAAATATCTATATTTGCTAAAAAGTTTTCAATAGTCTAAACACGCTCTTTCTCTTCACGCCCTAAATTGTATCAGAAAAGGACTACTTTGTCAATACTTGGCAAAAAGGGAGACAAAATATAAAGCAAAATGTAATCGGTAACCAGTGATCGGTAATCAGTAAGAGAAACAATTACCGATAACCTTTTTCTATATTACCCGATTACTGATTACCCGATAACCTGATTACCATTTTCCTTGCATCACCGATCACCTTTCCTTACCTCTATGACTTTGTGGTTAGTCTCTTTTTCCCTTTTTCCCCAATTTTTCCATTTTCCCTTCAGATGAGTAAAAGTGTTTGATTTATTTTGGTATACCTTATTGCTCAAGAAGCCTGCCTCTTGCCTCTTCAATGCTCTTCAGGGAGGTGTCGCAGTATTCTGCCACCTCCATGAAGAATGTCAGCAAAAGACTTACTTTCTCTTCCTCATTAACATTATTTTTCATCTTTTCTAAGATAAACAGGGTCTTTTCTAAGCTCCATTTGGCAAGGGAGAGAAGCCCCTTGTGGGAGATTATCTCTTCATACAGAGAGCCTGCCTCTTTCAGAAGCTTAGCTACATTTACAGAATCAGAATTTTTATAAGCATCCAATAGTCGCTCTGAGAGGCTTACGCCATACCTTGCTGTATAAAGAACAGTCTTTAAGTCAATAGAAAGGCTGGCTAATCCTTCAATAAGATTATTGAGGTTCTGCGGTCTATCGCTTCTTGCCTCTTTGAATCTCCTTTCTATATTAACCTCCTTGGTGCAGAACCTATCTATCACTTCGGAAAGTTTCATTACCTCTGTTCCAGTAATTGCCGCACCGCCTTCTGTGGCATTGATGAATCTTATCCCTTTATGCAGACCTATCTCAAAACCGAACCATTCAATCCAGGCCCACATTGCCTCTGTGGTCTCTACCTCTCCACCCATAATTCCTGGAACCATCATCTTCTTCATCTCACTCACCTTCTTCTCCACCTCTTTCTGCCAGGCTTCTGGAACACCTTCTGTATAGAACTTTCCCTCAGGATAGGAGAGGTCCTGGCCAATAAAGATTATGGGGTTTGCACCTATTCTGATGGCAAAGTCAAAGGCAGAGGTAGAGACAGAGCCACCAAACTTGACTACGCCCCTTGCTCCAATAAACCTTTCTATCCAGAGCATAAATGGATGGCCAAAGCCTGTGACAAACATCTCTCCCTGTGCCTTGAATACCTCAGGAAAGACAGCAGAGCTGGTTAATACCCTGAAATCTGGAGACAGGATTCCTTCAAGATATAATCGGTAGTTATGTTCACTGGCATCTAAGACAACAACAACATCCGGTATTATCTTGTGATTGAGCAGGGTTCGTAAGGCAGTATCCACACAAAGAATCAATGCCTTTCCCTTTGCCTTTGAGAGTTCGTCAACATTCTTATCTAAGGATGGCCCTGCAGAGACAATGATTGCTGGAATGTTCTTAAATCTGTCAAAGAGCAGGGAGGCAGGGGGATTTTTTACAATTAGAGGAAGGTTTTGAAATATCTGGGTCTGCCAGAGGATAGAGTTTTGCACCACTGTAGCTAAGTTATAAGAAGCAATTATAGAAGATTCGGTAATTGCCTTTTTTACTCGAGCATAGTATTCGCCGTAAAGGTTACAGGCCGGGGTATACTCTATCCCTAAGATATCAGCGATAGTATTTACCTTATAGTGGTTATCTATCCTGAATTTGATAGCATACTCAGGCTCTTCTCCAACAGATAGCCCTATTCTGCTTCCTGAAAGAAAGGAGAGGTCTTTTCTTTTTATGACCCCTCTGAATATCTCGATATCCTTCTCTACAATCAGGATGAATGTCTTTTCTGATGTTCTCCTCAGAAGCTCTTTGATGTGGTCGCCTTCACCAAACCCAGAGACAACAATGGTGTTATAATTGGAAGGGTCTTCTTTTTTTAATAACGCAATCAAGCCTTGATATTCTGGAAAAGAATGCTCCTTAGGTCTTGTCTCTTTGAGCCTGAGATATAACCCTTGTTCTTTCCTCTTGATGACATCTAAATTTTGGAGGGTATAGTCTGTCTTCATATAAGCCAGTCAGGTTTCAGGTATCAGGCTTCAGGTTTTAAGAAGGTTAAACCAGTATATAGACATTAGCAGGTAGCATATGATATTCACTGTCATGCCTTGATTTCCTTGCTTTTACCTGATTGCTGAAGCCTGATACCTGATAGCTATTACAAGATATAATGGCTCATATCTTCGTCTTCGGCAATCTTTTCAAGCTTCTTTTTGATATAAGGTGGGTCTATGGTAATGTTCTTTTTCTTCATATCCGGGGCATTAAAGGATATCTCCTCTAATAGCTTCTCCATAATGGTGTAAAGCCTCCTGGCACCTATATCCTCTGTCTTCTCATTTACAGAGGCGGCAATTCGGGCAAGCTCTTCTATCGCTTCCTCTGTAAATGACAAATCTATTCCTTCTGTGGCAAGGAGCGCTTTATATTGGCGAACTAAGGCATTCTTTGGTTTAGTGAGTATATCCTTGAGATCCTCTTTTTTAAGAGAGGTAAGCTCAACCCTTATAGGAAACCTTCCCTGAAGCTCCGGGATGAGGTCTGATGGCTTTGATGAATGGAATGTTCCTGCGGCAATAAAGAGAATGTGGTTGGTCTTGATAGGTCCATATCTGGTCATGACCGTAGAACCCTCAACTATAGGCAGGAGGTCCCTCTGCACACCTTCCCTTGAGATATCAGGACCAGATCCTCCTTCCTTGTCATTTCCGCAGACCTTGTCAATCTCATCTAAGAAGATTATGCCATAATTTTCAACCTTATCTATGGCTCCCTTCATCATCTTCTCACGGTCTATAAGCCTTTCACTCTCTTCATAAGCCAACATCTTTCTTGCTTCTTCAACAGTAACCTTCTTCTTCTTTTTCTTTGTTGGAAAGAGGTTGCCAAAGGCATCAAAAAAACCCTGGTCCATCATATTCTCCATCCCGACACCTGCAAATATCTCAACCATTGGCGGTGCATCAGATGCCTCAAGATCAACAAACTTCTTTTCCAATTTGCCTTCTTTCAGTAGATTTCTGAACTTCTCTTTTGTCTCAGCCGTCTTATTCTCTTTTCCAGGGAGGAGAAGATTGAGCAATTTCTCTTCGGCTAACTCAGCAGCCTTTTCTTTTACCCGATCATACTCCCTTTGTTTTTCCATATTGATGGTAAGGTTTGCCATATCTCTAATCATAGAGTCAACATCCCTGCCAACATATCCAACCTCTGTAAACTTTGTTGCCTCTACCTTAATAAATGGGAAATCTGCTAATTGGGCAACCCTTCTTGATATCTCGGTTTTGCCAACACCAGTTGGGCCAATCATAATGATATTCTTTGGGCAGATCTCTTCCCTCATCTCTTCGGGAAGCTTTTGGCGGCGGCTACGATTACGGATAGCAATAGCCACAGCCCTCTTTGCTTCCTTCTGGCCGACTATATACTTATCTAACTCCTTGACAATCTCTTTCGGTGTTAATTCAACCATGGTAGTAAGTTTATAGTTTATAGTTTATAGTTTATAGTTTATAGTCTATAGTTTATAGTCTATAGTTTATAGTCTATAGTTTATAGTTTATGGACTATAGTTTATGGACTATAGTTTATGGACTATAGACTATCAACCATAAACTATTAACTATAATTATTTACAAGTAGAACAACTCTTTGTGCTACAGGTTGTGCAAGAAGAACTTGAGGTGGTTCTTCTTGATGGTCCTGATATGGAGAAAGCAGATAGCATCTTGGTAAGCTCCGTTCCTCCACACTTCTGGCAGACCAACTCTTCTTGGTGATAAGAGGTTATCAGAAACTCTGAGATAACCCCACACCCCTTGCATTTATACTCATAGATAGGCATCTTATTAGTGTATAGTTGATAGTCTATAGTTGATAGTTTATGGACTATAAACCATAGACTATAAACTATAAACTATAAACTATTTACACCAGTCTCTTCACTGCCCACATATTGGCTTTGGCTACAGTTGTAGAATGGCTCAATCTTCTCTTTCTCTTTGAAGATTTCTTGGTTAAGAGGTGGCCTCCGTTCGCTTTGTCTCTCTTTATAAGAGAACCTTTCAAAACCTTTACCCTCTTCATAAGCCCTCTATGACTCTTGTGTTTTAGCATATTTTTCACCCCTTCCTAATATTTCTGTATCTCCCTCATCTCCTTATATTTCTGCATCCCCTTTATCTCCTCGTGTTTTAGTATACTCTTCACTCCTTAAAATGGAAAGTGCAGCAGAAGCCGCAGCTTTCTCTGCCTCTTTCTTACTCCTTCCCTCGCCCTGTGCCTTTATCTGCCCTGCCTTTACCTGAACCTTAAAATATGGCTGATGGGCTGACCCCTCCCTTTTTATAACCCTATATTTCGGGATATCCTTCATCTCCTTCTGAACAACCTCTTGAAGCTCGGACTTATAATCAGAGGATTCTATTGAGTAATCATGCCAATGTCTTTCTATAAACCTTCTTGCCTCTTCTATTCCCTTATCAAGATAGACCGCACCAATCACACCCTCTAAAGCCTCAGCAATAATGGAGGTCTTCTTTCTTCCCCCAGCCTCTTGTTCTCCTTTAGACAAAAGGATAAAATCGCTGATTCCAATCCTCTTTCCAATAGAGGCAACAGATGGTCTGCTTACCAAAGATGACCTCATCTTTGTCAACTCACCCTCGGCAAGCTCTGGAAACTTGTGAAATAGATTCTCGGCAATTATCAGTCCAAGAACAGCATCTCCCAGGAAAGGAAGCCTGGCACTTTTTTCCATTTTCTGTCCGTGTGAACTATGGGTTAAGGCTTTGTCTAAAAGGCTAAGCTCCGTAAAATTCAGTCCCAATTCCTTTTCCTGCTCTAAAAGCTCATCTTTTCTTTTTTTGTTCATATCTCTTAAATCCGTGAGACGTGTCCGTTTAGCGTGTCCGTAAAAAGAAATAACGGACACGGTCAACGGTCACGGATAACGGTTCTGTCGTCTTCTTATTCATATCTTCTAAATATTAGAGAGGCGTTATGGCCACCAAATCCAAAGGAGTTAGAGAGAAAGGTATTTACCTTCATTTCTCTTGCCTTGTTCGGAACATAGTCCAGGTCGCAATCAGGGTCAGGATATTCATAGTTTATTGTCGGCGGAATGATCCCCTCTTTCATCCCTAAAATGGAGGCTATTGCCTCAACCGCACCTGTTGCACCCAAGAGATGCCCAAACATAGATTTATTAGCTGTTATAGGAATTTTCTTTGCAAGCTCTCCAAATGTCTTTTTTATAGCCAATGTCTCAGCCTTATCTCCAAGCTGGGTGGATGTGCCATGGGCGTTGATGCAGTCTATCTTGTCAGGGGATAGCTTTGCATCAGCCAGGGCATTTTCCATGCAGGTTGCTGCTCCTTCTCCATCAAGTGCAGGGGCTGTGATATGATGAGCATCCCCTGATGTTCCATAGCCTATTATTTCCGCATAAATCTCTGCCCCTCTTTTTTTGGCATGGACTTCTTCTTCAAGGATGAGTATGCCAGCACCATCTCCCATAACAAAGCCATCCCTTTCTCTATCAAAAGGTCTGGAAGCCCTTTGCGGCTCATCATTTCTGCTGGATAATGCTTTTACTGAACAAAAACCTGCTAGTCCCAGGGGTGTTAAAGCTGCTTCTGCGCCACCGCAGACCATAACATCAGCATCTCCCCTCTGAATTATACGAAAGGCACCCCCGATGGCATGGGTAGCTGTGGCACAAGCTGTTGCTACAGCCTCGTTGTGTCCCTTTAAGCCAAAGTGAATGGCAATCACTCCAGCAGCCATATCAATGATTATCATCGGAATAAGATATGGAGAGACGCGAGCCGGTCCCTTTGACAAAAGGTTCTGATACTCCTTTTCTACTGTGTCAATTCCTCCAATCCCAGAGCCTACAAGAACACCTATTCTTTTTGGATCGCACTTGGAAAGACAAAGCTCAGAATCCTTTATAGCCTGATGGGCAGCATAGAGTGCATATTGGATAAAGAGGCTATATTTTTTTTTCTCCTTTTCAGAAAGAAGGTCAGTCTTAAAGCTGTGAATCTCACTTCCTATTCTGCTTGAATAAGAAGAGGCATCAAACTTTGTAATTAAGCCTATCCCAGATTTTCCAGCAAAGAGCGCTTTCGCAAAATCCTCTTTATTATTTCCAATAGAGGCGAGAACTCCTACCCCTGTAACGACAACCTTTCTATCCAATCTTTTCTTTAATATAGGTTACAGTCTGGTCAATCGTGGTAATTCTTTCTGCATCTTCATCAGGAATCTCTAAGCCAAACTCCTCTTCCAAAGCCATGACCAATTCAACTGTGTCAAGCGAGTCTGCACCAAGGTCATCAATATACGAAGCATCCCCTGTAATTTGAGACTCATTCACTCCCAACTGCTCTATCACAATCTTCTTTACCCTTTCAAAAATATCTCCTGCCATATTTACCTCCTTTTTATTACAAGCCATTAGTATATAATACTCATTCTATCCTTGCAAGAAATTTCTGTTAACCGTTCAGGTTATATTTTAAGATGTGCAAGAAAGGAGAAAAGGGGAAGATGGGGAAGAATTAGAACGCAGATTTTCAGGATTTTTCAGGATTAGCGCAGATTCTTATTTAATTCCTATCTTGTAAATCAGCGTTAATCTGCGTCCTATTTCTCCAATT
>JAZDOR010000082.1:0-4286 GCA_043798435.1 bacterium | reverse complement strand
TTAAACTGTAACATGGTAGATGCCTCCTTTAATAAGTCTGCCTATTATATATATCGGCAAATAAAGCAAAAAACTTTAAACTTATTTTTTGGAAGGTTTCTCTACCATAGCTAAATTTTGTTATTTTGCAGCAAGTCTATTATACCCTCTAATATATCAGTCTCACCTTCTTCTGCTCTTGCAGGTAAAGAGATTACAGTCTGTGGTTCGTCATTCCTTGGAAATAGAGGGATTACGATTGACTTTGACACTCATCTTACAATTACTACTGCCCAGACCAACATCAACGGCACCTTCTTTACTACATTCCTTGTTGATACCCAAACCCCAGGCACCAAAGTCATCACCGCTCAAGATACCGAAGGCAACCTTGCCACAACTATATTTATCCTCCTTCCACCAACATTCCTGAAGATTCTCCCATCTTATAATCTCATTGCCAAAGATCAGGAGTTTGATGTGAATGTGAGAATTGAGGATGTGAGGAATTTAGCTGCTGTTCAGGCATATCTCTTATATAATCCTAATCTCCTTGAAGTAATAGGAATACAAAACGGCTCTTTTCCATCTGGGGCTTTTGTCTCTACTAAGACTACCTTTAGTCAGGTCTATTACTTTGCTGGTCTCTTTACTGGCTCTGCTACTGGCTCAGGGGTTCTTTGTTCTGTCAGGTTCAGAGGAAAGGAAGGTGGCTCATCTACCTTGACCTTTAATAGCAACACAGCCTTACGGGATGCAGGAAATATTCCAATTCCATTCAATAAGTGTGAGGGTTTATATTATGTGGCATCATTTCTGTCTGTATCTCCAGAAAATAAGGTTGTCCTTTCCGGGAATAGTCAGAGTTATTCTGTCTTTGCTATCTGTGAGGCAGGGAGTGTTAATGTTACAGGCTCAGCTACATTCTCTGCATCAGGAGAAGGTTCTTTCGCCACCAACATATTTGAGGCTCATTACATTGGAACATATACAATATCTGCTGAGTTCTTAGGATTGACTGGCACAACCAATGTTTATATAACCCCAGGAACACCAACATCTCTTCTCTATGTAAGCGGTAATGACCAGACCTCAACCTGCACAACAACCTTAGTTAATCCCTTTGTAGTAAAGGTAGAAGATGCCTATCATAACCCCTGTCTTAATATCTCTGTGTCCTTTGCGGTTATCTCCTCTCCAGTAGGTGCAGAGGGTTATAGCTTATCTTCTACTCAAACCTTAACCAACATAAATGGAACTTGCTCAAGTTATCTTACCTTGGGTGATGAACCACCAGGAAGCTATACCATCAGAGCAAGCTCAGGCAGTCTGACACCATTTGACTTCACTGCCTGGTCTTTGAGGAGATCCGGTAATATTGCTGGAATCTGCCTGATAGACTATGGAACAGAAGGACAAAGGACAGCAAGCATCACTGTAATCTTGATTGAGACAGGTGCTACCACAACAACCAATTCTAACTCCTACTTTATTTTCACCAATCAGGTTAAGATTTTTGTAACCGCAAAGTTCACAAAGTTTACGCAAAGTTCGCTAAGAATTATAATCCATCAACAAATCAATCCTGTAACCACAATCTAATTGCTTTATTTGCTATTTTGTTTTCTGTCATAACTTTTTTGCGTCCTTTGCTATATACTTTACGTCCTTTGCGGTTAATGTCCACCTGAACGCTTACAGCAAACAGAAAGACCCTCTTTATTGAGAATGACCATGTTGTCCCAGAGATAACACCAGATGAAGGAAAGATAGAGGTTATACCAATAATAGCTATCAGCATTCAGCTTTCAGTTATTTTTATTAGCTGATGGCTGACCGCTTACTAAGGACAGAGGATGAAAACCATAGAAGCAGGATGGAAAAAGGCAGGCTTATACATAAAGCAGGATAGAGCCATATTCTGGAATGCAAAGAATGATGCCAGCCAGCCAATAGCCTCTGGACTATACTTCATAAGCCTTAAAGCAGGAAAGTATTCTAAAAGACAAAGGCTGGTGATTCAGAGATAAAAAAGAAGCTATAAATGGTAAGCCATGGGATTATTACAGGCTCTTTGTTTATGTTAGTCGGTGTAATCTATGACCGTGCTCATCACCGGCAGATAGCTAAGTTTGGCGGAATAGCTAAGGTTGTTCCAGCCTATACAGCTATTATGGGAATAGCCATTCTTGCTTCAATTGGGCTTCCTGGTTTAGCGGGGTTTGTAGGTGAGCTTCTCTGCTTCTTAGGTTCATTCATTACCTTTTCAAAAATAACCGCTGCTGCTTGCTTCGGCATACTGATCATCCTTCATATGTATAAAGAGGTATTCTTTGGTCCCTTGAACGAAAAGTATGCAAACCTACCTGACCTTTCTATCCGTGAATGGATAGCCCGTATCCCGCTAATGGCATTTATTACCCTGTTTGGTATCTGGCCACAGTTGATAATAAATATGACCGACCCAGCAGTTCAGGCATTTCTCAGCTTTTTCTAATCCTCATAATAAACCTGGCACCCTGTCTAGATAATCCACTATTAAGAGACTAAAGCAGGATGTTCTCCAATCCAAAAAAGCGTATTTTCATGAGCTTTCCTATGGTTTCTTGTTTAGATACCAGCTAAATAGTTACAAACTATTAGCCTACAGTTCAATATAGGTTTTGGGAGCAAGGTTGGTCGCCATTGTCCATGTTGTTGCTACACCATTCTTCATCCGATAAACAGCTAATGGATCATATCCTGCTTGCTCTACCCATGGTTTTAGAAATTCACGGTTTTGCACTATCTCCCTTTTCAGTTCAATATCTTCTACAAGTTCAACCGTGCCGCTGACCCTTATCTGAATATCCTTCTGATCATTACTAAAACACAGTTCTACCTGCGGATTTTCTGCTAACTGTCTATGCATGTCCTTTGTCTTACCCGTATGAAATATTATCCCTTTTTCATCAGCTCTATACAAGAGCATACCGCGTACATGCGGCTTATTCCCCTCTACTGTGGCCAAATGAAAGACAAAATTAGCATTCATAAAGGCCAATATCTCTTTCTTCTCCATCTCAAACCTCCTTTATTTGTAAGCGTTCAGTTATCAGTATTCAGCTATCAGCTTTCAGTCAGTTATTTTTATTAGCTGATCGCTGACGGCTGATTGCTGACTGCTATTTTCTGACTGCTGATAGCTAAACGGTTACCTCCTTTGTTAAGTTAGATGCAAAAAAGTAGGTAAAGGATACGCTCATCTGAGAAAAATTTTTCCTTTTTCAATCCTCTGGCGGATTTTAGAAAGCACATCTTTCTCTAATTCCCTTGTTGATAAAGAACGATAGAACATGGTTATCTTTTGAAGGTCGGTCAGGTTTTCGTCAATAGTTTTGGCATCAATCACAATAGATTCTTCTGCCAGATTCATTTCATCTGGTAGACATCTTACCTGCTGCTTGGCATACTCTCTCCACATCCTGCATTTACAGGGGTTATTCTTTCTTATCAGTTCGCATCTTCCTTTGAAGAAATCAATAATATTCTCTCTTGCACGATGAAGCCTTGCCTTAGCTGCTCCTTCAGTAATCCCAAGGATTTGAGCAATTTCAAGAATAGACAACCACTGGGTCTCAGCCAGGACAAAGATGATACGCTGTCCCTTTGGAAGCTGTTTGATAATGGCGGAAAAACAGATTTCCTGAATCTCCTTAAGCAGGAATTTTTCCTCTGGGGAATCAGTTGAGATTACCTTATCCTCCCAATCCTCCAAAGGTTCTGGAGGGATACAGGGTTTTTCCCGATAGGAGGCGTTGAATGTATTTACAGCAATCCGATACAGCCAGGTGAAGAATTTGCCTTTGGCCTGGTAGGTCGGGATACCATTATAGGCATTGAGGAATGTCTCTTGTGTCAAATCCTCTGCCTCTTCCTTATGTCCACCAGTCAGTCTAAAGTTGAGATTATAAACCCTGTCCTGGTATCTCTTGACTAATTCTCCAAAACTTTCCTTGTTGCCCAATTGGGTCTGTTCAATCAAAACATTATCAGATAGTTCCATCTCTTAATAGGAATGAGTAAAGTATACCCAAACAAATCAGGCTTACCAAAAATTGTGTTCGTTTATGGTTCTGTGGTTCACGGTTCAAGGTTAGAGAATAAGAGGATTAACCGTGAACCTTGAACCTGATTCGTTTATAGTTCTGAGGTTCAAAGTTCAAGGTTAGAGAATAAGATAATTAACCGTGAACCTTGAACCGTGAACTCTTTAATCCTTGAACCTGAGTAGTTACTTTTTTGTAAACCAATTTCTTTTCGGTATA
>JAZDOR010000189.1:0-6329 GCA_043798435.1 bacterium | reverse complement strand
CTATTCTGCCCAATGCTTCGGCTGCCTCTCTTCGCACCTCTATATCTTCACCTTTATCCTTAAGGACTGAGGAGAGTAAGGGGATGGATTCAGGTCTTCCTATCACACTTAATGCTAAGGCTGCCTGTCTTCGCACCTGTTCATCTTCACCCTTATTTTCTAAAATCCCAATTAGCCTCCTTGTGGATATATCCCTCTCCTTCTTTAGAACCTCCATGGCTTCATATCTCAGGGAAGCATACTCAGACCTTAATGCCAAATCTATGACCCTTTCTATCACGGCCTCGGCTAAATCTCTTCTTATTCCAACATTCTCGGCTATGATCTTACCAGCTAAAAGTAGGTTTTTATGTAGGATATTCTCTAATTCATCCTTTTTGCTTAACAGTCCTTCAACAATTCGGGTAACTTCATTTTCCTTGCCACCAATAATGCCAATCCAGCCAGCAAGTAGTAGAAATACCTCTTCCCATTGAGTATCATAACTATATTTTTCAAGGTAGGAAGGATATTTCTCATTCATTATCAGAGCGCGTGCTGTCAAAAACTCCTCAAATGTCCTATGCCTGAACCCCCACCTGTCTCCACCCCTGTCAACTATCAGTTGGGTCTGGTTGGCCAAATACTTAAAGAACTCCTCTGTAGATTTCCAGGCTTCCTCTGCCGGGATACCTCTATCTTTCATAATCCCGGCAATCTTTGACTTTATTGTATCCCCTTCAACCAGACCTCCCTGCATTTCTTCATGCATCCAAAGGGCAAGTGGCGCCAGGACCTTCTCTCCCTCGCGATAGTCTCTTGGTGTGGCCAATAAAACACCACCCAGAGCCTTACTCCTTGCCTCAACCCAGGTCGAAAACAGGGTCTCGCACATTAACCGATAAAGGTCAACCCTGTATTTTGGCAGGGTCTGTCCTTGAACCTGGATGATGCATATATGGGTCAGGAGAAAGGGATTCTTTGCCAATCTTCTGATAGCATCACTCTCTTTGATTGCCTTAACAATAGATTCCTTTGCCTTTTCTGCCTCAATCTCTGCCAATTTGGTCTTTCCTTGCACACTTCTCTCAAAGGCAAGGAACCAGTTATGGCTGAACCTCTTTATCTCCTCATCCTCTAACTCAGCCAGGATATACTCCTCTTCGCTTACCTTTATCTCCTCATAGCCGATGATTCGGCTGGTGATGATAAACCTGTTCTTTTCAAACGCCCTGATGAAACCCTCAATATATCTGGCTGTATTTATCCTGTCCTTCTTTTCCAAAATCTCATCAAGTCCATCTAAAAGGATGAGGCACTGCCCTTTTTTCAGCCTTTCTTTCAGGTAATCAAGGTCAATATGGACACCAAGTGTTTTTATACATCTCTGGATTGCCTCTGCTGGATGTATATTGACCTCCCTCTCTCTTTCAAGGTAGAGGTTAGAGACAGGAATAAGAAAGGGAATCAATCTTGCATCCCCTATGCCTTTATCAATAATCGCCTTCAACCCTTGGGAGTAGATAAGGGCAAGCCATCTGAGGAGGGTTGTCTTTCCAGAGCCAGGGTCCCCAAGGAGAATGATATGGTTTTCTTTTCTGAATATTTCATCAAAAGGTAAGGGCTGAGATTCTGTATATTCAATTGCAAAAGGGATGGGTTTTGTCTCTAATTCAGCCCAGCTATCTGAAAGCCATAGTCGTTCTTCTACCTTGAAATCAATCATTCTTCCTTTCCTCTTCACCTTGAGGGGAAAGAATGATTCAGTCAGTTCCAATAAAGGTATCTTGCTTGACTGGGGTATCCCGGAAAAGAGGAGGGTCTGACACTGTCCTTTGATTGTCGCAAGGTATTCCCGAATCCCAAAGGCAGGGTCATGTTCTTTCTCTTTTGCTTCCTCTTTGGGCCATATAAAGGCGATGGCTTTATCCCTATTTGTTGTCCCGAATATGGCAAATTTTTCTCTTTGGTAATCTGAGAGGCTGTCATAAGTATCCTCGGTGATGAGGATGGAATCCTCTGGAGCAACAGAATTGAGATGGCCACATAAGGAGATAAATTCTGCATCCATTGTGCCTAACTCCTTCTTGGGCTTGACTAATCCAGAACCTATGGAGACCCTTGTCGCAATCTTAGCCCCTACCTCTCTTAACCCACGAGCCCTTACTTCTGTAATAAATTCAATGGATGCCTTGATAGCCTCATCTGTCTCTCTAAAGAAGAAGACAGTTCCTTCTCCATGCCACTCAATCCTTTCCGCACCAAATCTCTCGAATGTTCTCTCCGCTGTTATCCTGAATAGCTCTTTGCACCTTCCCCCTTTTTCTTTATCAGCCTTCTCAATCTTAGTTGAGCCGACCATATCAACAGATACAGCAGACAACCAGACCAAATCTCCTATGCTTTGTTTATCCATCTCTGACTTAAATATAGTTAGTTACATAAATCCCTACACAAATTTTCTCTATCTGGAGCTTTATTTTCTCACACAAAGCCACCAAGACACAAAGAAAGGCACAAAGTTTTATATTTCATTCCTTATTCTTTGTGTACTCCGTGCCTTTGTGTGATTATCCTTTATAATTTTTCCAATCTCATTTTCATTCATCTTTGTGTCTTTGTGTGATTATTTATGTAAGATACTATAAATGTGATTTAGTGGTACTGCATCACCAAACAAATCAACACTCCAAGCACTTGCTTTGTTGTTAGGTTTGGTGCGGAGTCTTACATGGCCAGACGAAGAAAATACTGGTTGGATAGTCCTTACCATCTGTTGAATGAACTCTTCTACTATTTTAGGTCTTTTAATACGCTTCATTTTAAGACTTGCTGTTGCGTACGCCCTCGTACTTTTAGAACAAATTCGCTTTACATCATTACTGGTCGGAATGGAGACAGATCCACGAATACAAGGTGTTAAAACAGTTACTGGATCTTTAATGAGCATTTCGGTCCAAACCTGTGATTGTTCAGCAGTTTCGGAGCCATGATGTGGAATTTTGAATAAAGAAGCCTTCTCTTGAGGACGTGTTCTGGAATTTACGATCACCGACCACCCTGTTTCTGGGTCGGTCGTTTCCTCTAAATCAGAGCCGAGCAAGATAATAATATTGCCAATCTCAACCAGTAAAACAACTGCGACATAGTTTGGAGGTTGTGTTAAAATGCGGCGTTTAGGAGCCTTCTCATGGGGAAGGAGTTTTGCTATTTCCAGTTTTGATAAGAAAGAAGTAGCATCCGAAGGCGACAATGCGTATAAACTGCAGGGGTATTGTAATCCAGAGTCAGTGGCTTCCTTACGCCATAGTAATTTATCAGCACAAGCAAATTTGAGGTAAGGAATTGCTCTAGTTCTTTGGGATTCACGACGGCCTTTCAGCACTTGAATAATCTCATAAAATTCTTTAACTCCAGAACTACTCTCCATCATCGAGCGAGTTCCATACGCTTCCACAAGAGTCAAAAACTCTCGGGATGTTAATGCTTCAGCACACACAAATGTTGCGGATTTACATTCCTTTACTATACATCCTAAGCCACGGATATGATCATCGTGCCAATGTGTGGCTACAATTAGCTTAACGGCTTTTGATGGGTCAACTCCAATTTGACGCAGATAATTTAGGGCGAGAGGAGTCTTTGAGGATAAATCAATGCAAGAATCGATTACAAGCCAATCGTTATTTCCAACATGTAACAGGATGGATTCACCATAACCAGGTCCAAAGACCGATACCTCAATTTCACCAAGTTCAGGGGCTGTGCACATCCTTTGTTTTCAGCCAGTTTTCAGCAAGGATGAAGCCTCCTCTCTCCAGCCGAGAGATTCTTGAATCTGTTCTGCCTCACGCTGTGCCCTCTGGATCTCTTTCTCTTGCCATGCAGGTAATCGCCTAAAGCGAATTATAGAAGAACGTGTCCGTTGTCCGGTTCTGGAATCAAGATAACCGATAAACCAGTAGAAGATTGCACCGGGCTTAATAAGTTCTCTATCCTCATCAGAAACCTCATCCATCAGTAATTCTGCTTCTTCTTCAACACCTTTACTCGTCAAATCAACAAGCCTTGCGAGGAATGAATCATTCCTCACTTTCAGAACAACACCCTCCCAGTTCTGCATCAAAACAAATTCGTTACTGCGCGAAGGTTTTCTTACAAAGATAGGTAGTATAGGGACAGGGAGACTTACAGGAAGACTAACTGTCTTTTTGGTTAATTTGTCCTCGCTTACTTGATTAGTGGACTCGGGCATGTCTGTAAGGTAAGGAGTCAGTCGTTCTTTACAAAAAGTTTTATCCATCATATAGAAGGATGACCTTTCAACTGAATCGTCCTGATCTTTGGATAATTCTTCAAATAGAGTAGACTTTACTTTCATGCTTCTAAAATAGATTTAATGATTTTTTGTGATCTTTCAATTGACTCTTTCCATGAACTTTCTAAGATGCTAAGAATCTCATCACAACCTATTACAGACTCTGGATCTTTAACCTCATAGTGATCGTTAACATTAAAATATACCCCAGGATGAACTTTTACAGAAGGTGCAACAACAACTTGAATGTAACCTTTGAATCCATCTGATCGCTCACCTTTCATCGTAAGGCTTTGCATACCAGGTCTATTTAGGGTTGTATCCCAAAGTTTTTTTGGTGCCAGCCTATGCCCGAGTGAATGCCATTCGTCTTCATCTTTCATCTGATAATGTATTTCGGTGTTAATGCCCATCATGCGTATGGGTGTATGCTGAAGCAACTCAAAAGTACCTATGACAAGATCTCGCATAATATCATAATAGGGTTTCTGTGTTGTAGATGTTTGGAAACGATCATGTGTTACTATCATTTTGAGCCATTCTAAAGTGAAACTAACAACCTCAGGACGAATAATTTCGATACTCGCTTCTTCCGCTTCTTGTTTTCGAATCAGCTCTTCGGCAGCAAACCAGGCAGGTTGAAAGATTTTTGGATTAAAATCTCCAATTAAGACAATACTTGACGCTTTTATTTTAACCTCAGGAGTTGTCATCTTATTAAATTATAACTTATATAATAATGGTCAAGTCAAGAAAAAGGTTGTGATAGGTAAATAATTACGAATATAACCTCCAGAGGGAGTCAAAGAGGTAGTTTTTATCATCAGGGTCAAGAGAGGAGTTTTTTAATTCCTCGATGATGGTTTTTTGCAGACCAGCATCAATGGGCAAACCAGGTTTTGTGGCTGAGTCAAGGGCATAAATCCAGATATTTTTTTCTTTATTTGATGTTATATCTGTTAAAATGCGGAGAATCTTTTTACCTGTTTTATTTATATTACCCAAGGCATCGGCTGCTGTTCTCTGTACATCTCCATCCTCTTCTTTATCTTTGAGGATAGAGGTAAGGATTGGGATGATAGACACCGGCTCGACTATCCTACCCAAGGCATCGGCTGCCCATCCCCGTACATCTCCATCCTCTCCTTTATCTTTGAGGATAGAGCTAAGGATTGGGATAGACTCCTCCTTGCCTATCTTACCCAAGGCACCAGCTGCCCCTGCCCGCACATGTCCATTCTCTCCTTTATCTTTGAGGATAGAGCTAAGGATTGGGATAGACTCCTTCTCGCCTATCTCACCCAAGGCAAGGGCTGCTGCTGTCCGCACACCGGTATCCTCTCCTTTATCTTTGAGGATAGAGAAAAGAATGGGGATAGACGGCTTTTTGTCTATCCCACCCAAGGCAATGGCTACCAATTTCCGTACATCTCTATCCTCTCCTTTATCTTTGAGGATAGAGAAAAGAATGGGGATAGACGGCTTTTTGTCTATCTCACCCAAGGCAATGGCTGCCCATATCCGCACCAATTCATCCTCTTCTTTATCTTTGAGGATAGAGGTAAGGATTGGGATAGACTCTTTCTCGCCTATATTACCCAAGGCACCGACTGCCGATGTCCGCACATCTACATTCTCTTCTTTATCTTTAAGGATAGAGGTAAGTATGGGGATAGATTCCAGAGCTCCTATTTCCCCCAGTGTTCTGACTACTGCTTCCCTCAGTTGCGATTCAACCTTATCTTTGTTACCCAATATCTCCAATAACCTGCCAACCGACAGTTCCTTACCTTTTTTTAGAACCCTTATTGCCTCATCCCGAAGGTCAGAATACTTAGATCTCAATGCCAGATAAATGACTTGCTCAATTATATTTTCTGCCAACCTGTCTTTTAATCCAAGGTCAGCAATTATCTCTCCTGCTAAAAGGAGATTTTTATGCAGTATCTCCTCAAGTTCATCTTTTTTGCTGGTCAATTCCTTAATAATCAGGGGTATCTCGCTCCTCTTTCCATAGAGGTTGATGTATCCA
>JAZDOR010000074.1:0-4297 GCA_043798435.1 bacterium | reverse complement strand
AAAGCTCACAAAGAGCACAAAGATAGATATTAAAAATTATTCTTATAGTTCTTTGTGTTCTTCGTGTTCTTTGTGGTTAAAAATATTTTTTTCTGGTTTTCATTCTTTCGTGTTTTCGTGATTATATTTTATTTCTCCGTGTCTCAGTGTCTCTGTGGTTAGTCTTTAATTCAGATGGCTAAAGTGTTACGCAAATTAAAGGATAAAGTTGACAAAACAGAGGAGAAACACTTATCATTTTTTCGGTAATGAAAAAAAAGAAGGATTTTTCTGAAAAAACAAAGGAATGGATTCTCTCGGTGCTATGGGCGTTAGCTATTGCCTTAGTCATCAGAACATTTATCATTCAGCCTTACAGAATTCCATCTGGCTCAATGATTCCAACACTTAAGATAGGAGACCAGCTCTTTGCCTCAAAATGCTCGTATTCTTTGACTATCCCTTTCACTGATAAGCAGGTCAAATGGTGGAATAGACCCAAAAGAGGGGAAATCTTTGTCTTTAGAAACCCGGAGGATCCAGACCGTGGTGTCTTCATTAGAATGGTCTCACCCATAGTTTGGGCAGCAACTATTAGCCGGGTTGACCTTGATCCACACAAGGATTTTATAAAGAGGGTGATAGGCACACCTGGCGATGAGATAATGATTACAAACAGGGATGTCTATATAAACGGAAAGAAGCTGAATGAGCCTTACAAGGTTCATTGCATCCCATATCAACCAACCTCTGGATACTCTATAATGGACAACTGGAAAGAACCCATCAAAGTGCCAGATAACCACTATTTTGCTATGGGCGATAACCGTGATATGAGCTCAGATAGCCGTGTCTGGGGCTTTGTGCCCGATAATCTTATCAGAGGAAAGGCTCTGTTTATCCATTGGCCCCCATGGAGAATAGGATGGTTGAAATAAGCTATGAGTAGCACGAAAAAAGAGCTTCTCCTACTTTTGGAAGAGAAGGATAAAAAGATAGAAGAGTATTTGTACCTGGCAAAGAGAATAAAAGCAGATTTTGAAAACTACAAGAAGCAGAAAGAAAAAGAGTATCTTTCTATAAGAAAAACCGCAGAAGCCAATCTTATTTTAGAGTTTCTTTCTATCTTTGACTCATTAGAGAGGGCAGGCAAAGAGAAGGAAAGCGAAAAACTTAGAGAAGGACTTGAGTTTATCCTTCGCCAATTTTCTGAGATTCTAAAAAGTAAGCAGATTGAGAAGATTAAAACAGATAAAGAGCAGTTCAACCCATCATCTCATATGGCTATTGCTACTTGTCCAGTCCCAGAGGACCATGATGGCAGGATTATTGAAGAGCTTCAAGCAGGTTTTTTACTCTCCGGTAATCTCCTTCGTCCAGCCCAGGTAGTCGTGGGAAAAAAGGGTGAAACAGGATAAAAAACATCATTTCACTGTAAGAGGCAGGCTTTTTCTTGCCGGTATTATTATCATTGCCTTTGGGCTTACAAGATTAGAGGAAGGAAAATATATAGGCCCCATAGAGATTTACGAAGCAAGGCTGAAAAAAGAAGAGAATAACCCAAAGGTAATCGTTGAACTTGCAGATGCCTACTATAACAAAGCCATTCACCTTACATCCCAGCAAGAATCAAAGCAATTATTGGATGGAGCCATCACCCTTTATGAGAAGGCTCTCTCAATAAAAAAAGACCCTGAAACATCTTACTTATTAGGCCAGGCTTATTTTAAGATGGCCAAGTTTTCTCCTGAAAAGGATAGCCTCTATAAAAAGGCAGAGGATTCCTTCATGTCTTCTGAAAAGGATGGCTTTAGAAAGAAAGAGATGTTTCTCTATCTTGGCCATATCCTTCTTCTAAAAGGTACATTAGATACAGCAATTGAGTATTACAGAAAGGCTCTAACTTTTAGCAGAAAAGATCCAATCATCCTTTATAACTTAGGATTCTGCTATTATGAAAAAGGGGATTTTGACACAGCTCTTTCATGTTTGCAGAGGATAGGTAAAGGGTCTTTGCCAACTGATATGGAGATAAATATCCATCTCTTGCGGGCTAAAATCTATGAAAAGAAAAAAGATTTAGCTTCAGCCAAAGAGGAGTATGAGCAGGTTCTTTCTAAAGAGAAGACCAATTTTGATGCAAGAGAAGCCCTTAACCGCATTTCTATGGAGCCAAAGGAGAAGTAAGCGTTGGTAGTGCAAAAAAGGAGATATGGAGAAGGTTAATAGAAGTCAGAATTCAGGAGTCAGAATACAGAATTTAATATTCTTAATTCTGGATTCTGGATTCTTTCTTGTTTCCCTATTATCTCCTTATCCCCTTACACTTCTGATACATGACCTGAACGATTACGATAAATGACTTTTTCATTGGGTATTAGGTATAATATAAACCTGTGATAGAATTAAAGATTGGCTTAGTTATCTTTCTTCTTATCCTTTCTGCATTCTTCTCTGGCAGTGAGGCAGCTTTGATCTCTCTTTCAAAGCTCAAGCTCAAAAGACTGAAGAACCCCATCCTGACTGAAATATTAAAACATCCAAATAGGCTGCTCACAGGGCTTCTTTCAGGAACAACCATCGTCAATATCCTTGCCTGTGTAATAACTACAACCATTTTTCTTGACATCTTTGCTGCTCGGGGATGGAAGAAAGAATTGGCTACCCTCCTCTCAATCATAGTGATGAGCGTAGTCATTATTATCTTTGCTGAGATGCTTCCTATAGCTTATGGTGCGGCAAAGAGCGAAAAGGTAGCAAAGAAGGTGGCTTTGCCTGTCAAGTGGTTTTTGCAGATTTTTTCTCCGTTTATAAAGTGTTTTATTCTTCTTGCTAATTGTGTGGTGAATATCCTATCTCATTTCTTACCAGAAGATAAAGGCTTGACCCAGGAAGAGGTTGAGACCATGGTTAGGGCAGGTCACAAGGAGGGAGCTATAGAGGAAGAAGAGAAGAAGATGATCAGCGGAATTTTAAGGTTTACTGACACCTTAGTAAAGGATGTGATGGTGCCAATCTCTAATGTAGTCTCTGTGGATGAAAAGACCTTCATCAAAGAGCTTCTTGAACTTGTCAGAAAGACCGGGTATTCTCGCATCCCTGTCTATCAAAAGGAAAAGGGGAATATCGTAGGTGTTATTCATACAAAAGAGCTCCTTGGCTACTTTGGAAAAAATGGTCCAATCTCTTCTCTTGTCCGATCCCCTCATATAGTTTTAGCAGAAAAGAGGACCAATGACCTGCTCAAAGAGTTTCAAAGAGAAAAGATACACCTTGGAATTGTGAAAGAGAAGGGGAGGGTTGTGGGAATAGTGACTATGGAAGACCTTTTAGAGGAGATTGTTGGGGAGATAGAGGATGACAGATGACCTCATCAAAGAAATAGTAACACTTTAGTCAAAGAGAAGAGTCATTGGTCATTTGTCATTAGTGATTGACTTTTTTCCTACTGACTAATGACTACTGAACTAACAAAGAAATGAGACTCTTAAGAGATGCGGCAAATAAACTTGGCTTTCCTCTTTCTGACCAGAAGATAGAAAAGCTCCTTTTGTATTTGGAGCTTCTTAAAATAGAAGGAAGAAAAACAAATCTTGTTGGCACAAAGGAGGAGGATACGCTCATAACCTCTCATATTATAGACTCTCTTACACCCCTCTTAGTGATAAAACCCCAAGGAAAAAACCTCATAGATATTGGCACAGGTGCAGGTCTGCCTGGGATTATTCTGGCTATATTCTGTGAGAACTTAAGGGTTTCTCTCCTTGAAGCAAGAGCAAAAAAAGTAGCTTTTTTGGAGAAGGTAAGAGAGAAGCTCTCCCTGTCTAATATCTTTATCTTAGCAGGTAGGGCTGAGGATTATGGAAGGAAGGAGGGCTTCAGGGAAAGCTTTGACTACGGGGTTGTGCGAGCTTTAGGAAGCCTTTCTCTTTCTTGCGAGCTTGGGCTATGTTTTCTAAAGATAGGTGGTGAGCTCATTTTGATGAAAGGAAGAGAGATAGAAGAAAGATCTTGCCTTTCTGTATTGAGCGGTGAAATAGCAGGGATCAAAGAACTCTCCCTACCTTTTATTTCAGGAGACAAAAGACATCTTGTTGTGATAAGAAAAATAGCACCAACAAGCCAAAAATATCCAAGGAGAGCTGGTATTCCAAAAAAGAGACCGCTCTAAAGGTAATATACCGAAAAGAAATTGGTTTACAAAAAAGTAACTACTCAGGTTCAAGGATTAAAGAGTTCACGGTTCAAGGTTCACGGTTAATTATCTTATTCTCTAACCTTGAACTTTGAACCTCAGAACTATAAACGAATCAGGTTC
>JAZDOR010000134.1:0-2406 GCA_043798435.1 bacterium | reverse complement strand
AGCCCGAAAGAAAATATGGAAATTGAATTTGAAAAAGATTTGTCCTTTAATTTTTCGTGTTTTCGCTCTTTCGGGGTTTCGTGATTATATTTTATTTCTCCAAAGGCTAATTTTACTTCAGGTGAGTAAAGTGTTACGAATATTCTGACTCCTGAATTCTGACTCCTGTATTCTAATTCCTGACTCCTGTATTCTGACTCCTGAATTCTAACTATCTTCCTAATAGGCAAATTCTTTCATTCTGACTCCTGAATTCTGAATTCTGTATTCTAACTATCTTCCCAATATTCTCCGCAACCCCTTCTGGGGTAAGTCCATATATCTCTAAGAGCTTCTGTCTGTTACCATGCTCTATAAACTTTTCAGGAAGACCGATGGGAAAGACCTGGCAATCTTTATCAGCTAAGAACTGGGCTACTTGTGAGCCTAACCCGGAGGTGTGAGAATGCTCTTCAACTGTAATGACTATGTGCCTGAGATGGGAGAGAATCAGGTCTTTGTCAAGGGGCTTTATAAACCTTGAGTTTATAAGGGAGAAAGAGATGCCATCTTTCTCCAATATTTCTATTGCTTTCAGACTTACCGAGACCATACTTCCACAAGCCAAAATAAGCCCATCCTTCCCCTCTTTTAGTAATTCTGCTTCGCCAATATTGAATAGAAGAGCCGATGGGTCATATACTTCTGTCTCCTCCTTTGGATACCTGATGGCAAACGGCACACTTGCTGAAAAAGCAGTCTTCATCAGCCTGAAAAGCTCATTTCCATCCTTTGGGGCTGTGATAATTATATTGGGAATTGTAGAAAGGTATCCAATGTCAAAAAGCCCATGGTGTGTCTGGCCATCCTCTCCTGTTATGCCGGCACGGTCAATGGCAAAGATAACAGGAGCATTCTGAAGGCAGACATCATGGAGAATCTGGTCATAAGCCCTCTGGAGGAATGTGGAGTAAACAGCTACAACAGGTCTCAAGCCTTCTATAGCCATTCCTCCTGCCATTGTAACCGCATGCTCTTCGCATATTCCGCAATCAAAAAATCTCTCAGGAAACTCTTTGGAGAACTGAAGAAGCCCACACCCCTCCTTCATTGCCGCTGTTATCGCCACAATCCTCGTATCTTCCTTAGCAAGCCCTGTTATCGCCTTTCCAAAAACCTCAGAGTATGTTGTCTTCTCTTTCTTGATAGGCTTTCCTGTCTCAATCTCAAAGGAAGATGTTCCGTGAAACCACTCAGGATTCTCCTCTGCAGGCTTATAGCCCTTTCCTTTCTTAGTAATGACATGAAAGAGAACAGGCCCCTTTTCCATCTTTATTGCCTCTAAGGTGCGTATGAGCAGGTTCAGGTTATGCCCATCTATCGGACCAATATACTTAAACCCAAGCTCCTCAAAGATTACACTTGGCACAATCATCCCTTTTATTGCCTCCTCAAACTTATTGGAGAGCTTTAGGGTCTTCTTTCCCAGGGGAAGATGGGAGATAAGCTCCTTCATATCCTTTCTAAACCTTGTGTAAACTGGAAGGGTGATAAGTTTGTTGATGTAGGCAGAAAGGGCACCAACAGTCCTTGAGATGGACATCTCATTGCTGTTTAAGACGACCAATAGATCTGTTTTTAGCTGTCCTGCATAGTTTAACGCTTCAAAAGACATTCCAGAAGATATGGCTCCATCGCCTATAACAGCAATCACCTTATGGTCTTCTTTTTTCAAATCGCGGGCAATAGCCATTCCAAGTGCGACTGAGATTGAGGTTGAGGCATGACCTGTGTCAAAGGCATCATAAACGCTCTCTTCTTTCTTTGGAAACCCGGATAGTCCTCCGAGCTGACGAAGGGTATGAAATTTGTCCTGTCTTCCTGTCAGGAGTTTATGGGCGTATGATTGATGACCAACATCCCAGATGAGCTTATCCTTTGGGCTTTTGAAAACCTTATGAAGGGCTATGGTCAACTCCACTACACCCAAAGATGAGGCAAGGTGTCCCCCTGTTACAGAGACGGTAGTGATGAGCTTTTCTCTTATCTCCCCTGACAAAGATTTAAGCTCTAAAAGGCTTAAATTAGCAAGGTCTGAAGGTTGATTTATCTTTTCAAGAATCATTGTAATTGGACTTTGGCAATTTTGTAAATCTTAAAAATAAAGAATTAAGCGTTCAGGTAGTGTAAGAAAAGGTGAGGAGATAAGGAGATATAGGGATTAGAGAGATATGGAGATAATACAAGTATCTCCATCCCCTTAAAAAATGAATAATCTCCATATCCCCATTATCTCCTTATCCCCCTTCTTACACCTCTGACACATAGACTGAACGGTTACGAATTACCTTACAATCCCTACCTTCCCCTTCTTCTTTGCTGAAATATAAATATAAACCCCTGAGGCAGGTCTTTCGGTTATATCCC
>JAZDOR010000131.1:0-6176 GCA_043798435.1 bacterium | reverse complement strand
GAATGAAAAGGGAACAAGGATGATGAAACGATTACCTCTGTATTAACTACTTGGAAACAGAGAGGGTTTAATCTTAATGAGAGGCTAAATTATGCTTTGGCGAGCTAAACACATACAAATTTTAAATCGCTTCCCATTCTTTCCTCTTTTATTTACAACTATACCTATATGGGTTAAGCCTGCTCCTAAATCCCATGCTACTATATCACCGGGCGAATAATCTTCTGCTTTTTTCGTTATGGGAAGAGCAATTCCATTTCGTTTAAAAAATGTCATTAAATTTGGAACCCTACGATGATCAATATTTGAATCAGGCCATAATCTACCCCATATCTTGGGATATTCAATAAAATGTTTTTTCATATCTTCGTGTACCTCAACCTGTAAATCAATACCCACAGTACGATATGCTCTAATTATTTAAATATAGAACGCAATTTCATTTAATATAACAAGCAATTATACGGTTTCTGTATACTACCAGAATTACATCAAGTGAAAAAATTTTTCTTAATGTTTTTATTCTTTATTTCTTATAATATACCCAATGGAAGAGACAAGGGGAAGAGAGGCTGTTATCAGGCTTACGGCTCCAAAGAGGGGTGGGAAGCCACCAACCTTAAAGGATGTGCTTTCTGCTTTACAGGCTCAAGGCATAACCTATGGGATAGACGAACCAGCCATTATATCTGCTATAAAGAAAGCTCGTTATAACCTTCCTATAAGGGTGGCTAAGGCAAAGCTTCCGACAAAGGGTGCGCCAGCCAAATATAGCTATAGATTTGGGATACGGGATGAGAGGGAGACTCAACCTCAGGATAGGTTAGAGGCTATCCCTGGCCAGATTTTAGCTGTCCAATCCCCTCCCCAGCAAGGAAATCCCGGAATATCTGTCTTTAATGAGGAGATCCCTGGCCTTTTGGGCGATTGTTTTTCCATAACCCCTGGAAAGAACACCCATCTTTCAGAAGACGGCACAATCCTATATGCCACAAGCACAGGTGAGGCAAATTGGACAGAGAATAGGTGTGATCTCCAAAGGGTTTTGCGAATACCAGGCAACCTTTCGGAAGACCTGTCTTTTGATGGAAGGGTTATTGTCTCAGGGAAGATATTGGGAAATATAAAGGTTTCTGTAGATGACCTATATGTGAAAGGGGATATTGAGGCGGGTGTCAATATCGCAGCTTCCGGTAGGGTAGAGACAGAGGGAGATATTTTGGGTGAAGATGGAAAGGAGACAATAATCAATTCTAAATGCGACATCATAGCCAACTCTGCCTCTTATGCTACCCTGAAGGCAGGGGGCTCTGTTCTCATCAGCACAGGGTGTGCTCATTGTGAAACTGAAGCAGATGCTGTGATTGCTGTCGGCAGGAAAGGGGTGATAATGACTAAGGCAGCCTCTCCGCCAGCAGTCTTTTCCTTGCCTATTGCTATGACTAAGGGTGTGCAGGGGCTTTTTGGAGGAAAGGCTTTTGCCAGGGAGAGGATAGAGGCTGAGATTATAGGCTCTGTCTCCTTAGAGCCAACAGAGATAAAATGTGAACAGGGCGGCATTATCTCATCCACAGGGTGCATTTATCCAAAGGTAAAAATTGCCATAGGTGGAAAACTGCTTGATGTTACTAAGCAGATTGACCATGGAAGCATCAAGGAAGAAAAGCAATCCCTCCAAATATGCCCTTATGAACAAAGAGAGGTCTGCCTTACATATCCTGAGCATAAACCTGCTCCGCCAACAGAGCCTCCATCCATATTGACAGAGAGCATCTCACAAGCAAAGAGATTTATCCAGCAGGAGCTTGACTCTATCCTGATTCCTGTAGAAGGAAAGGCTATGTATCTTTGCTTTCCACAGGGAGAGAAGGGTCCATGGGAGGCAATAAGGGAAAGGATTGAAGCAGAAAAGCAGAGAGAGGAGGAGAGACCAGCAAGCCTTATTATTGATAATTCGGAAGAGGGTTTATTCATCACAATAACCCCACCTGGGGAAAGAGGGAAACCTTTAGAAACATCAGAGATACAAGAGAGATTAAGCAACTTCTCTAAAATAGATGAAAAAACCCTGGCTACTGTCTTCTCTGAGCAGAAATCCATTCCTATAAAAGTAGCCGAGAGGCAGTATATCCCGGAGATAGACGGAAGATTGGAGATAGAGATACGAGAGGTAGACGGCATTTCAAACTTTGAAGGGTATCTTACCATAACTATGCCAAAGCCAAGGGCAAGACCTATACAGCCAAGGAGCGTTGCCCAACTCCTGAAAGAAAAAGGTATAACCTACGGGCTACTCATTAAAAGGATAAAGGCTCTTTTGAAAAGTTCCATTCGCAACAAGCCCATCCTTATAGCCAAAGGAAAGCCTCCTACAAAGGGCGAGCCTGCAAGGTTAATCTATCAATTTGGTCAGAAGGAAGGGGTTGGTCCTGAGAATAAATTGGAGGTTATTGCTGGTCAGATATTAGCCATAAAAGAGATGTCCATGATAGGAGAGGCTGGAAAAGATATATTGTCCGAAGAAACTGAAGCCATTTTAGGCTCAGACCTTAAAATAATACCAGGGAAAAATACCTATCTGACAAATGACGGCACAGCCCTTTATGCTACAGCAGAAGGAGAGGCTATCTGGACAGAGAACAGGTGTGATGTAGAGAGGTGTTTGCGGATAGAGGGAAACCTGACAGAGGATACAACCTTTGACGGCAAGCTCTTTATCTCAGGCTCTATCTTAGAGGGTGTGAGGGTCAGGACAGAGGGCGACCTCTATGTGAAGGGTGAGATTAGAAAGGGTGCGGATATTATGAGCAAGGGTAAGGTAGAGACAGAGAGTGATATTTTGGGAGAAAAGGGCAAGGAGGTAAACATCAGCTCTGATTATGACATCATAGCCAACTCTGCCTCTTATTCTATCCTGAAGGCTGGAGGCTCTGCCCTCATCAAAACAGGTCTTTCCAATTGTGATACTTTTGCAAACTCTGTCATTGTAGTTGGCAGAAAGGGAATGATTATGACCAGAGGCACGCCCCCTCCTCCAGTATTCAGCCTGCCCATTGCTATGACCAAGGGTGTGCAGGGGCTTACAGGCGGAAAGGCTTATGCCAAGGAGAGGATAGAGGCTGAGATAATTGGCTCCATATCCTCAGAGCCGACAGAGGTGGGGTGTGGGCAAGGTGGCGTTGTCTCCTCCACATCCTGTATCTACCCAAAGGTAAAGGTAGTTATTGGCGGAAAAACACTCAATGTCACCAAGCAGATTGAGGCAGGAAGTATCAAAGAAGAGAGGCAGTCTCTGGCAATATGTCCTTATGAGGCAAGGGAGGTTTCCTTGACGCATCCTGAGTATAAGGCACAACCACCAGCATTTCTTCCGTCTATATTAACTGCTGATGTTGAAGCAGGAAAGGGGTTTCTTGGAGAACTCAAAACTCAGAACTCTGAACTCAAAACTCTGAACTCTGAACTCAAAACTCAGAACTCTGAACTCAAAACTCAGAACTCTGAACTCGGAACTCTGAACTCTGAACTTGGAACTCGGAACTCTGAACTTGGAACTCAGAACTCTGAACTCAAAACTCTGAACTCTGAACTCGGAACTCTGGAGGTTGATTTTATTCCAGTTAATGTTGAAGGGAAGGAATTTTACTTCTGCTTTCCGAAAGGAGAAAAGGGTCCCTGGGATGCAATAAAAGAAAGGGTTGCTGAGGAAAAAAGAATAGGGGAGGAAAGGCATGGTAGCTTTCTCATTGAAAACTTAGAGGATGGTCTGTTTATCACCATAACCCCGCCAGGTGAAAGAGGGAAACCCATAGAAGAACAAGAGCTCCGGGAAAAGCTGAAGGGGTTTTCTAAGATAGATGAAGAAACTTTAAGAAAGGCTATTTCTGAGCAGAAGGGTATCCCTGTCCAGGTAGCTGAGAGGCAGTATATCCCGGAGATAGACGGCAGGCTTGAGATAGAGATAAAAGAGGCAGATGGAAATGCAGATTTTACTGCCTATCTTACCATAAGGAGACCAAAGCCAAGGGCAAGACTTATACCGCCAAGAATCATTGCCCAACTTTTGAAAGAGAAAGGCATAACCTACGGGCTACTCATCAAAAGGATACAGGCATTACTAAAAAACCCTATCTATAACAAGCCCATCCTTATAGCTAAGGGAAAAGAGCCAACAAAGGGTGAACCAGCAAGGTTTATCTATCAATTTGGACAGAGGGAGATTTCAGGAACAGAAGACAGATTAGAAGTGGTTCCAGGCCAGATCCTGGCTATGGCTGAGTTGGCAAAACAAGGAGAAGACGGCATAGACATAAAAGGAAACCCTATCCCTGGAGCATTGGGGGATGAAATTTCTATGATTGCGGCAAGTAACTGTAGCCTTTCTTCTGATAACAAAATTCTGTATTCGGTAAGCTATGGCGAGGCTTTCTGGACAGGAAGAAAATGCAATGTTGAAAAACTTCTGAAGATAGAGGGCGACCTTTCTGAGGATATGTCCTTTGCTGGAAAGGTTATAGTTTCAGGAAATGTGAAGGAAAGGGTTCGTCTTTCTGCTACCAGGGATATAGAGATAATGGGCAGGGTAGAATCAGGTGCTGAGATTACAGCAGAAGGTGGTATATCCATAGATAAGGGTGCTTATGGGAAAGAGGATGATGAGGTAACATTAGAGGCTAAGGGTGATATTGTTGTCAATAGCATACATCATAGCCGGGTCAAAACCGATGGAAATGTTATCATAAAAGAGTCTATGACGGATACAAATGTAGAGGCAAACAGTATCTTTGTTGCTGGAAAAAAGGGGATAATTATGAGCAAAGGCATACCCTCACCACCCATCTTTAATCTTCCTATTGCTATGAAAAAAGGAGAGAAGATAATGGGTGGAGGAACGCTCTTTGCTAAACTTGAGATAGAGACAGAGGAGATAGGTGGTCCAGAGAGGGTATATACGGATGTGAAGGTAGAAGATGGTGGAAGGGTCTCTGTCTCTGGAACGGTATTCCCTGGAACAAGGATAACCATCGGCAGAAAGACCCTTGAAGTCCGAAAACCACTTATGACTGTGACCTTCAAAATATACGAAGGTGTAATCATAGCGGCCAATTATGAGCAATGTGAGGTGAAGCCCACAGAAATAGAATACTTTGAGCCTAAGATTGCCGTAGAACTACCATACTCAATTGTTGTGGCAAGAAAAACCCTGGCAGACAGTCTCATAGATGGGGCAGCTTTCTTAAAGCTCGGCCAGAATGAGGTTGATTTTTCTCTACTTTTAGACGAGAAGGAGTTGAAGGTATTGAGGGTAGCACCTGCCAAGATGTTTGGTCCCTGGAGCGATGGGTGGAGAGAGGAGTATGGTGAACAAAAGGACGGGAGTTTCTCCTTTGAAAACAGGAGTGAAGGCTTGTATTTAGTAGTGAACCCACCTTATGGAGGAGGAAGGAGGATAGAGCATTCTGAGGTAGAGGCTGGTGTTTTTAAGGAAAAATTTATAGATATAAATCAAGAGGCTATAAGAACATTCTTCAGGGAAATAGATGAAGGAAAGCATAGAAAACAGAGTGCAGTAAAGATTGGACCAAGGCAGTATCTGTCTGATGTATCAAGCATCATCAGGATAAAAAGGCACGCCAAGAATGTTGAGGCTGTCTTCTATCCTCCAAAGGTAGGCGGAATGCTTATTGATATGGACGAAATAGTAAGGTATTTGACTGAGCAGGGGATAAAGGCTGGCATAAAGAAGCAGAATCTGATAGAGGCTTTATCCTCTGGAAAATTTAAGGAGGCTATTGTGGTTGCTGAGGCAGTTCCTCCTACTGCCGGCACAGATGCGACCATTGAGTATAAGGTTAAAATTTCTGAAAAGAGAGAGCCGGTGATAGATGAAAATGGCAGGTGCGATTTTAAGAATATTCTCTCTCTGCCGGCTGTCAAGAAAGGGGATGTTTTGGCTATAAAGATAGATGCTATCCCAGGAAAGCCAGGTCAGGAGATAACAGGGGAGTTGATTCCAGCCCCTCTGATGAAGGATGTTGTCTTGCCTTCTGGAAAGAATACTAAGGTTTCAGAGGATGGAAAGAGCCTGATAGCCAATATAGATGGAAGGGTTACCTTGTTAAATGAGAAGCTCCATATTGAGCCTGTCTATGAGGTTATCGGTAATGTGGGTCCTG
>JAZDOR010000106.1:0-10950 GCA_043798435.1 bacterium | reverse complement strand
AATCTAAAGATACGAAGGGACATTGGGGAACTGTAGGTGTCTCAGAGAATATCATTGAGGCATCATCCCATGCCCTGCTTGATGCGATTGAGTATTTTTTATTAAAAAGAATACTATAAGAAAAATTTACATTTTATAACTAAGGGGTTACGGGTATATACCCAAACAAATCAGGCTTACCAAAAATTGTGTTCGTTTATGGTTCTGAGGTTCACGGTTCAAGGTTAGAGAATAAGAGGATTAACCGTGAACCTTGAACCTTTTAACCTCTGAACCTGAGTAGTTACTTTTTTGTAAACCAATTTCTTTTCGGTATAGTAAGTGCTATAAAGGTAATCTCTGCAGTGAACGGTTACTATTTTCTCTTCTCTTTTGCTTTCTGATAGAAACTCTCTGCCTCTTTGAGCATACCTTTCTTTTTATAAACATCGCCTATATGCTCAAAGATAGCAGGGTCATCCCCAGAAAGCTCTACAGCTTTTAGCAGATATGATAAAGCCTCATCTATCCTTCCCATTCTATAGTAGCACCAGCCGAGTGAATCAATGTAGGCGGGGTTATTCGGGTCTATCGCAAGAGCTTTCTGAATAAGTTTCAGTGCCTTCTTCAGGTTTTTGTTTTCATCTGCCCAGGTGTATCCTGTCCAGTTTAATGCAGGTGCATTCTTTGGATTCAGCTTTATAGCCTTTTTGAAGCAATCCTCTGCCTTCTTTCTTTCCTTCAGTCCATCATAGGCTATCCCTGAATAGTAGTATAGCATATCATTCTTTGGATACAAATTCAATTGTTCTTGAAAAGTATTCGCTGCTTCCTGATGAGCCTTCTTTTCAAGCAGGAACAAGCCTTTTAGGAGCAAGAGCCCTTGATCTTTCGGAAGGTTTGAAAGGGCTTTATTGACCACTGCTAACCCATCATCTATCCTGTTTCTCCTGAGCAAGAAGAAGCCGTATTGAACCTCCTCATCCCTGCCACTATTTACAGCCTTGAGGTAATACCTCTCTGCCTCTTCATAATTTTTTTCCCTATCCAATATTTCTGCCATAAGGAGGCTATTTTCTGGGGAATCTGAGAGCTTCATCAACCTTTCTGAGAGTTCCTTTGCCCTGGTAAGAGAGCCAATCTCAAGATAGACTGCTGAAAGCCTCGCTAAGACATCTGTGTTTTCTGGGTAGATACTGAGAAACCTCTCATACCAGAATGTTGCCTGTGTGCCTTTGTTCAGGCAGTCTAAAAGGTATCCCATGCTTATTGTCGCTTCAGGAAGGTTTGATATCCCTGCAATCTTTTCATAGCAAGCCAGGCTCTCCTCAATCTTTCCAAATTTTGCATAGAGAGAGGCAAGCTGGTATAATGCGTCTATATTTGAGCCATTAAACTCAAGTGCCTTCTTAAAGCAAGATTCTGCCCTTTTATAATCCTTTTTTTCAAGATGGACACTGCCTATATCAACCCATACATCCTGTTCTTTCTCTGCCACCTCTGAGAGCAGCTTTATAGCTTTTTTGGTTTCACCCTTCCGTAGATAAAGACCTGCCAGGCACTTTTTCAAGGTTATTGAATTGGGGTCAGATTTCAGACAATCTTTATACTCTGAGATTGCCTCCATCAGCCTTCCTTCTTTCTCATACACCCTTGCCCTCAGGTAATTTCCGATAGGTAGCTCTTGAGCAAATAGAAGACCAGGGATAAAAAGAAGAAAGAGCTCTCTCAAGATAGAAAGAAGCGGTGAGTGGAAAAAAGCAGGTAAAGAGGAGAAGCGAAGGGTTTTCATAATTTTCCAAAGAGAATCTTATCAGCAACTACCTCTTATTGTCAATTTTTCTTTGATTAAGGTATATCTTCCTAATCCTGGTAAGTATATTTTTTGTTGTATCTTTTCTAAAGTCAGGGTATGTCCAGGGATGTTGCCGAAACCCTCCTTTCTCAAATGTAAAGGTTAGCTCTCCATAGATTCCTTTTCCAAGATAGAGCCTAAAGGGTGCATTCTTTGTGCTAACAAGAATAACAGAATTTTCTGTAAGTAAGCCAGGGTCAAGATTTATTCTCCTTTTTCCGATAGAAGATAAGGACATCTCTATCTGATTAGAGAAAATCTTTATCCCTGAGAGAGAACATGGTAGAATGAGCTTTCTAAATGAGACGAACCTTCTCCATATAGGCTCACCAAACTCCTCATTATAATAAGTTGTAGAATCAAAGGGAATGACCTCAGAGATAAAATCAATCTCACCCAGCCTTTTTGCCAGGAGGCAGCAGGCTGTGTCAAATAGACTTTTATCGGCTGTCAACATTCCTCCTATGAGCTTTACCTTTTCTGGAGGTTTACAGGTTCCCATCATAGACCAAAGTAAATGTTTCCTTGCGAGCAATATAGCACAATAACCCTTTCTTTGTCAAACTAATAAGACGAGGATTCTCAGCAATTCTCATTTTGGAGTGCGAAAGCTTGCTTTCGCTTTGGATATAAAGCAGAAAACCTTGATTTTGTACGTGCCTAAAAGCGGTGGCAAGCCACCGCACTTCAAAAGGGTTGTTCTTGAAACTTGAATGCTTGCCAAAATGAGAATTGCTGGAGGATTCTCCTTTTTCTTGACGGAAGTAGCCCTATTTGTTTATATTTTAGGTAATATGCTAAAGAATATAGACCCAAGATTAGAGAGGCTCATCTCTGCTGATAAGAAGAGGCAGGAAAATACCTTGAATCTCATTGCTTCAGAGAATTATGCAAGTTCGGCTGTCAGGGAAGCCTGCGGTTCTGTTTTGACAAACAAGTATGCTGAGGGCTATCCCGGGGCAAGGTATTATGCCGGGTGCGAGCTCTGTGATGAGGCAGAAATCCTTGCTATTCAAAGGGCAAAGGAGCTGTTCGGGGCAGAGTATGTGAATGTTCAGCCTCACTCAGGAACACAGGCAAATATGGCTGCATACCTTGCTTTTCTCTCGGCCGGCGATACTATAATGGGAATGGACCGGGCTTGTGGAGGACACTTGTCGCATGGAAGCAGGGTCAGCTTCTCTGGAATCCTATACAATGTTGTTACTTATGGGGTAAACCCAAGAACGCACCTTATAGACCTTGAAAAAGTAAGGGAGTTGGCTCTGGCTTCTCAACCAAAAATGATTGTCTGCGGGGCATCAGCCTATCCAAGAATGATAAATTTTGATGGCTTCAGAAGGATAGCTGATGAGGTGAATGCCTTACTCCTGGCAGACATTGCCCATATTGCCGGGCTTATTGCTGGGGGTGTTCATTCCTCGCCTATAGAATCCTGCCATATAATCACCACAACTACACACAAGACCCTCCGTGGACCCCGTGGTGGAATGATCATAGCCAGAGAAAAGTATGGAAAACTTATTGATAAGGCTGTCTTTCCAGGGATACAGGGAGGCCCTTTAATGAATATCATTGCTGCCAAGGCTATATGTTTCAAAGAGGCTTTATCTCCTGAGTTTAAGGAGTATTCGGCTCAAATTGTGAAAAATGCTAAGGCTCTGGCAGATAGCCTTATCTCTTTGGGATTCACACTTGTAAGTGGAGGAACGGATAACCACCTCCTTTTAGTTGATATAAGCAAAGCCAGCCTCACAGGAAAAGAGGCAGAGCAAATGCTCTATAAAGAAGGAATAGTGGTGAACAAGAACTCTATCCCTTATGATTCCCAGTCCCCATCTATCACCTCTGGCATAAGGCTGGCACACCTGCTCTGACCACAAGGGGAATGAAAGCCCCTGAGATGGAAAGGATAGCCTATATGATTGATGCAGTCCTACGAAAGAAGGCAAAAGTCAGCGATGAGGTTCTTGCCTTAGCTAAAAGCTTTCCTGTGCCTGAATAAGAGAGAAGAATATAAACCGCAGAGACACGGAGAAGAGAAACACGAAAGCCCGAAAGGGAGAAAACCCGAAAGAGAGAAAGAGAATTGAACCACAAAGAGCACAAAGAATATAAACCGTCCTCCGTGACCGTATTTCCTTTACCTTTTTACTGACACGCTAAACGGACACGAATCACGACTAAAGTTTCTTCGTGTCCTTCGTGGTTAAAAATATTTTTTTCTGGTTTTCATTCTTTCGTGTTTTCGTGATTATATTTTATTTCTTTGTGTCTCTGTGGTAATCTTACTAAGGAGGTATTAAAATGGCAAAGGTATTGATTGTTGATGATGAAAAGGACTTGGCTTATGTATTGAACGATATACTTGAGCTTGAAGGACATCAGGCAACCTCAGTATTAGACGGGTATAAGGCAATTGAGGAGATAAAGAAGACCCATTATGACCTTGTTCTGATGGACATCAGATTGCCTGGCATAAATGGCGTGGAGACCTTTATCCAGATTAAAGAGATTGACCCGGAGGTAAAGGTGGTGATGATGACCGGGTTCTCAGTAGAGGATTTGATTGAGAAGGCACTTAAGGAAGGTGCCTATGCCTGCATCCATAAACCATTTGATCTCCAGAAGGTGATAGAACTAATCCAAAAGGTCATCTGCGAAGACAAAAAGGTAATCTTGATTGCTAATGGTGATAGCAAGACAAGGGAAGATGTAAATACGGCACTTACTGAAAAAGGTTACTGCACCTGCACAGCCAAGAATGGCGATGAGGCAATTGCCAAACTCCAAGATAAATGTTACAAATGCATCTTACTCAATCTACAGCTACCAGGGATAAATGGGCTTTCTATACTGAAGCAGGCAAAAGAGCTCTGTCCTGATACTGTAGTTATAGTTATGACAGAGTATGATTTGCCTGAAATGGTTAGAGAGGCAAAGCAGCTGTCTGCTTATGCAGTTATCAAAAAACCGATTGATATTGATGCGTTAATACGGCTTCTCAAGGAGGCGAATCTGTAAATAGGAGGTGAATCAGGGTGCGATATACAGTTATTATTGAAAATGGAAGAGAGTCTGGTTATGTTGCTTTTTGCCCTGTATTAAAGGGTTGCGTATCGCAAGGTGCTACAAAAGAAGAATCTTTGGCTAATCTTAAAGAGGCAATGAGCGGGTATCTTGAAGCCCTTATTGAAGATGGATTGCCGGTTCCAACAGAAATTAGCAGGGAATATGCAGAGCTTGAAGTAGCTGTAAGATGAACAAGTTACCAAAAAAGCAACTACTCATGTTCAGGGGTTAAAGGGTTCACGGTTAATCCTCTTATTCTCTAACCTTGAACCGTGAACCTCAGAACCATAAACGAACACAATTTTTGGAAACCTGATTTATTTGGATATACAAAGAGGGGGCTGAGGATATTGTGCGTGACCCGATTATGACAAATGAGAAGGGAGAATTAATCTAAAGTGGGTGAGGTGCCTGAGAATAGCCTGTTAAACATCTTAAAGGGTGAGCCGGACTCCCTTATTCAAGCCGCAGGCAAGGCGGCTAAAGAGGCTTGCGGAAAAGAAACCTATTGTAATTTGGTGGCTGACTGCATCTCAAGGACACTCTTTCTGGGAGATGATTTTGCCAGAGAATTAGCCGCAGTAAAGGAAAATTTAGTTATACGAGGTAAGGAAAATATTCCCGCAGGTATGCTGACCTTAGGAGAAATCTCATCTTACGGTGAGACAACCTTAGAATTCTTTAACAAAACCATTATGATAGGAGGGTGTTATGAATAAAAATGACTTTGAGAAATTGGTAAAAGAACGGACAGAGAAACTAACGCAAGAGGTTATGGAGCACAAACAGGTAGAGGAGGCATTAAAAAGAACTCTTGAGGAGCTTGAAAAAACCATGGTCAAGTTCACCACTAAAAAAGCAAGAGGTTGGATTGATGTTGGTGGCACCAGGATGAATCTGGTTGATATACCCGGTGGTTGGTATAGTATCAAAAGGTTGATTTCTCTTCTGGCTGGTTCAGAAACCTTGCGGCGAGTGATGGTTGAGTCGGGAAATGATGAGAGATTTACCTTAAGTGCCTTAGAAGTGGGTTTCCTTGCTCGTTCCAGACAGGGATTTATTGATGCAGTTGATTGCTATTCAGAGGCAGGTTTTGGAGATTTTAAGGTGAAAGAGATAGATTTTGATAAAGGCTATGCCCTGATTACCTGTAAAGACTCTTTCGAGGGTTGGACACTGCGAAAAAATGACGAGCTGACAAAAGAGTCTACCTGCGACTATTCCCGAGGCGTTCTTCTCTCATTTATGCAAAAATTAACAAATAAGAAAGGGTTAAATTGTGTTGAGACACAGTGTATTGGGACAGGTGCAGAAGAATGTAGATTTGTGATTGACGAGGAACAACGATTATTAGAAAGAGGATTGGAATTACCGACATTAGGAAAATCAATAAAAGAGAAGGCTGAGGAATTCGAGCGTCTGCTTATTGAGTGTAAAAAAGCAGAAGAAGAGCTCAAACAGGCACAAGCCCAATTAATCCAATCTGAAAAACTTGCCGCGGCTGTTCAGATTGCCTCTGAGGCGGCACATGAGGTAAAAAATCCATTAGCCGTTATCAAAGCCGGGCTTTATTATTTGGGAAGAATTCTGCCTGAAAATAAGGAGGCTCAAAAGACTATCTCCCAGATGGATAAGGCGACACAAAGGGCAGTTGCCTATATTGATGACCTGCTGAATTTTTCAAGACCACCGGTGCTTAATCTAAAACCGGTTGATCTTCATAAGGTTATTGAGGACTCATTCAACGAATTACCGCAGGAGATATTAGCCGGAATAGAAATAGAGAAGAATTTCGCTCCTGCTGTGCCGTTGCTGACAGCAGACCCTGACCGACTTAAACAGGTCTTCGCTAATCTCATCAAGAATGGGGCTGAGGCGATGGGGGAAGTAAAAAGTAAAAAGTTGAAAGTTGAAAGTGAGAAGGAAGGGGAGTTTGTTAAAATACGCATTTCTGATACGGGCAAAGGTATGATAGAGGAAGACCTGAAACGAATCTTTGACCAGTTTTTTACCACCAAGGGCAAAGGCACAGGCTTAGGATTAGCCATCTGTCATCGTATCATTGAAGCACATAAAGGCGAGATTGAGGTCAAAAGCGAGGTAGGCAAAGGAACGACCTTTGTGATTAAACTTCCAAGAATCATTTAGACACTGATCTACTTTAGATGAATACTGAAGAGATATTTAGACACTGATTTGCACAGATAAACACTGATTATAAATGAAGAGATATTTAAGCATTGATGGACTGTAGCTAATTTTTTAATTCTTATCAGTGTAAATCTGTGTCAAAAGAGGGGTTATAAGTGGAACTTAAAGAGACAATAGAAGAGCAGGAAGAGTTTGCCAAAAGGATGGAATGGCTGATTATTGCCAGATTTGTCCTGTATGGTCTGGCATTAAGCACAGCCGCTATCAGGATGTTTATTGGGGTTCATCCATTAAGCCCGATGCTTTATTATCTTACTTTATTCGTCTTCGTCTTAAATCTTATTTGTTTCTTCCTGATAAAGAAAAGATTATATTTATATGCTATCATCTATTTTTTGTTGGTTATAGACACTGTGCTTATCACATGGGCTATGCATCTTGAGGGTGGATTGGCAGCTCCTATGTTCCCAATCACCAATCTATTAGTCATTCTTGTAGCAAGTATTCTTATCTCTAAAAGGGCAGGCATTATTATTACTACTCTGGTAAGTATTGCCCTTATTCTTTTGATTACCCTTGAATATCTCAATATTCTCCCTCCTGTTCCTGCTAAAGGTATAGGATTAGTCATGTACCAAGCGAAAGGTTATGTTATTACAACAGTGATTGCTAAGGTTCTCTTCTTTTATGCAGTGGCAATAGTGAGTGGGTATCTTTCGGATAGGATAAAGAGACAGACAAGGGAGATTAAAGAAAAAGGGGAACAACTTGTCCATGCCGAGCGTATGGCTATGGCCGCCAGGATTGCCTCTGAATCTGCCCATGAAATAAAAAACCCATTAGCAGTTATCAAATCCGGGCTTTATTACTTAGGAAAAATTCTACCTGGAAATGAAAACGCTCAAAAGACTATTTCCAGAATGGATGAAGCCACAGAAAGGGCAGTCATCTATATTAACAACCTGTTGAATTTTTCAAGACCACCTGTGCTGGCGTTAAAACCGGTTGATATCCATAAGGTTATTGAGGAATCTATTAACGAACTACCTCAAGAGATGTTAGACGGGATAGAGATAGAGAAGGATTTCGCCCCTGCTGTGCCGTTACTGACAGCAGACCCTGACCGACTTAAACAGGTCTTCGTCAATCTCATCAAGAATGGCGTTGAAGCAATGGGAGAGGTTAGAAGTAAGAAGTTAGAAGTTAGAAGTGAGAAGGAAAGGGAGTTTATCAAGATACGTATTTCTGATACGGGTAGAGGGGTAATAGGGGAAGACCTTCAACGAATCTTTGACCCGTTTTTTACCACCAAGGGCAAAGGCACAGGCTTAGGATTAGCCATCTGTCAGCGTATTGTTGAGGCACATCAGGGTAAGATTGAGGTTGCAAGTAAAATAGGTGAAGGAACGACCTTTGTGGTTAAATTGCCAGGGATTATCCCGTAAAGCAGACTATGCCGAGAATAAATCAGTTCTTGCAAAAACTAAATAGAATTCAGTAGTCAGAATTCAGGAGTCAGAATAAAAAACCTGCGTCTATTCTGAATTCTGTATTCTGAATTCTGTATTCTGTCATTTTACAAATGCAATGATACTCAACCTTGACACACCCGTCTCTCTCCTGCCAATGGTTGGAAAGAAAAGGGCAGAGCTTTTGGCTACCCTTTCTATCTCTACCATTTCTGACCTTCTCACCTACTATCCGAGGGGCTATCAGGATAGAAGCAAACTCACGGCAATATCTGCTCTCAAGGCAAAGGGCCGGGAGACAATCGCCGGTCAGGTGATGCGGCACATAAGGTTTTCAAAGGTAAAGAGAGCCATCATTTCGGATGGAAGGGGTGTGGCAAATCTTATGTTTTTTGGGCCAGACCCTGCCAAGCTCATGCCATTAGGGGCAAGGGTGATTGTTACTGGAAAGGCAAAAAGGATGGGAGGCAAGATATTCTTCTCAAACTTTGAGTATGAGGTCGTAAAGGAAGAACTGGATGCACACCTGCGGATTGTCCCTTTATACAGGCTTTCAGGAGATTTCGGAGCGTTTGGCCAAAGGCTATTTAGAAAAATAATAGAATCAGCCCTTGATCTCTATAAAAATAGGCTGGAGGATTCTCTACCCCCTGAGATTGCCGAGCAGATGAAGCTTATCAGCTTATCTTCTGCCATTAGCAATATTCATTTTCCAGAAAGCTGGAAGGCGAGAAAAGAAGCCAGGGAGAAGATTATCTTTACTGAGCTATTTTTCTTGCAGACCGCACTCCAGATAAACAGGCAGAGAACAAAGACAATCTGCAAGAATAGGCTCTATTCTAAAAAGGATTGCTCACAGTTCCTGAAATCTCTTCCATTCAGCCTTACCAAATCCCAGGAGAGGGTTATTCTTGAAATAGAGAAAGATTTATCCTCTCCACATCCGATGAACAGGCTCCTTCATGGAGATGTTGGCTCAGGAAAGACAGTAGTGGCATTATGGGCAGGCTTTAAGGTGGCCAGCTCAGGCTTTCAGGTGGCAATAATGGCTCCAACTGAGATATTGGCAGACCAGCATTACATTGTAGCTAAGAGATGGCTTGCTCCATTAGGGATTGAGGTTGGCATACTAAGAGGTGGATTGCCTGCATCGGTGCAGAAAAAGGCAAAGGAGCTTATCTCTTCCGGAGAAATAAAGGTTATAATTGGAACACACTCCTTGATAAGCGAGGATGTCCAGTTTTCTAACTTAGCCTTGTGCATCATTGATGAACAGCATAAGTTTGGTGTCAGCCAGAGGCAGAAGCTTCTGGAGAAGGCAAAAGGCCCAGCTGATTGCCTGATTATGACAGCCACGCCAATCCCAAGGACTTTATCCCTTACCCTCTACGGAGATATGGATGTGTCAACACTGAATGAACTTCCAAAAGGCAGGGGCAGAATAATCACGGCAGTAAGGTCGGATAAAAACCTGCCCAAGATATACTCATTTATCAAAGAAGAGATTAAGAAGGGCTGTCAAGCCTATTTTGTCTATCCTGCCATAGAGGATTCTAAGGAGCGGGATTATAAATCAGCCATAAAGCACTTTGAGAAGGTGTCGCTTGAGTTTCCTGAAATTAAGGTAGGGCTTCTGCACGGAAGACTCAAGCCAGAGGAGAAGGAGATAATGATGCAGAGATTCGCTAATGGTGAGGTCCAGATACTTGTCAGCACCACAGTCATAGAGGTAGGCATAGATGTTCCTCAGGCAACAATCATGGTTATAGAGGATGCAGAAAAATTCGGGCTATCTCAATTACATCAGCTCAGGGGAAGAATAGGCAGGGGCGAGCTTGACTCTTACTGTATCCTGATAACTAAGGAAAAGATAGCTCAGGTTTCCAATCTTGAGATTAGGGTAGAGTTAGAAGAGCAAGATAAGGTATCGGTAGGGAAGATTCGGGCAATTAAGAGCATAACCAACGGCTTTGAATTATCCGAGTATGACCTGAAACTAAGGGGCGCAGGTGAGCTATTTGGCTTGCGACAACACGGACTCTCTGAGCTTAAATTAGCAAACATTATCTGGGATACAAGGTGGCTCTTTAAGGCAAGGGATTGTGCGGCAACCCTTGTCGCAGACGACCCACTTTTGAACAAAGAGCCTCATCTTCTCCTGAGAGATGCTATCCTCAGAATCTTTGGAAAGAAGATGGAGCTTGGTTTTATAAGGTAGGATTTTCTCTAAATACTTAAATATTTTTTGAAAATTTGGAAATCTGTTGCTTGTGAGTATAATTCTTCGTAACACTTTACTCACCTGAAGTAAAATTAGCCTTTGGAGAAATAAAATATAATCACGAAACCCCGAAAGAGCGAAAACACGAAAAATTAAAGGACAAATCTTTTTCAAATTCAATTTCCATATTTTCTTTCGGGCTT
>JAZDOR010000069.1:0-17216 GCA_043798435.1 bacterium | reverse complement strand
CTATGAAATCTTTTGTGATAAACTTCCAACTGCGGCATCAATTCTTTCAAATCGTTTTCTGTCATAGCACACCTCCCAGAGTTTTTCAAGAGTATACACTATGTCAGACCTAATGTCAACTAAACGGCGTTGTAGTGTTAAAGATGGTGTTGAGATTCACATAGATCATATTAAACCAAAAGATTTTGGAGGTAAAGCAACAATTGAAAATGGACAAACTTTATGTGCTCAACATAATTTTCTTAAGAAAAATTTCAAACAAACAGAAACCGGTAAAAAGATGTTTATTAGGTTATATGAACTTGCAAAAGATGAGGGAAATGATGAATTACTAAGTTTTTGCACACAAATTCTCGAAGTTTTTGAAAAAAATAATATAAACGGGCATATTGTGTGGATTAGATAGTATTTTCACTATCATAAATTTTGCACGCTATAATAAATAACATGTGTTATTTTGAAGGAGGATCTTAAAGGCGAGGTGGAAAGATATGAGTTTGAAAATTGAACAGAAATTGGATGAGAATACATTTGCTGAATCAAAACCAAGGATATTTACAACTGGTGCATTTTTAGTGCCCTTGGAAATAATCAAAAATGGAATAAAAAGGTATGTTTGGGTTGTTGATGAATTTATCGAAAATACTTACAACGACAATGGAATTATTTGTTTACCTAATTTATATACACATAGCAAAGACTATTTACTACAATAGCATCATTATGTTATTTGGGTAAGTTTTTATTTGGGTGAAATAGTAACGGTCAGGGATAAAGACTGGGAAAAGATAGAAGGGTGTTTTGCTATTCCAGAACCAATTAAAGAGATAGAATATCAAAGGATAAAATTAGATAAACAACAAACGATTATGCTGATGCCTGGTTTATTGGCTATACCCCTTGTCTTGTCTGTGGTGTCTGGGTAGGTTATGATAAGAAGAGGAAGAGCCTTGGAGAGAAGCAGACAGGTTGCACTGTTGCCGCTCCAATATTCAGAGACTTTATGACTGAGGCATTAAAGGAGCTTCCAAAGACGCCATTTCCTGTTCCAGAACATATCACCGTTGGAACAGAAACGGATACAGGGACAATCACAGATGAGGTAGAAGAGGTATATCCCGAAGAAGAAGCGGAAGATGTGCCTGATAAGCTGGATTTTAATGAGGAGTGGTAATATACCGAGAATAAATCAGGTTTCCAAAAAAGGCGGTTGAAAAAGACTATAGGCTTCAGACCATAGACTCCAGTTCAGACTTTTTAATTGATATATCTTTTTAGTCTATCATCTGATGTCTATAGTCTTAGGCTACCTGAATTTTCGCAAACCAATTTCTTTTCGGTATATTAAATTATTCTCCTTCTAAGGATGGACTTGGCAAGCTCATCAATAGTGTGAATCACTTCTAAATCACTGGTAAAGGAATAAATGGCTGTCTCGCCTTCACCCATTTTTTCAACAATTCCTTTCCTCGTAAAAAATTCAAGGGCTTCTCTCACATAGGCTTCAGGTCTCTTTATAAATTCAGAAAATCTGGTGGCTGTATCCATAGCATATTGATTCCTTGTAAAAAAGATCAAAAGCTCAAGCTTTGTCATCGCCATCAAGATCTCAGAAAATATTTCTCTAATCCCAGATTCCATAATAGTTTATAGTTTATAGTTTATAGTTTATAGTTTATAGTTTATAGTTTATAGTTTATAGTTGATAGTCTATAGTTTATAGTTTATAGTTGATGGACTATAGACTATAAACCATCAACTCATTTACAGCCCTCGTATCTCAACCGATTCTACATACCTCTTGGCTATCTCTTTTAGCCCCAAGAGATACTCTGCTGGATATGGCATAATCTTCATAAAATCAAGGTCTAATGTCTTTTTGTTCTGAAACTGCTGGAGAAAACATCTCTTTGCACCCTGGATTTCTATTCCTATCTTTTCTATCTCCTCTTCATCAATAATAGTAGGAACACAGGTTGTTCTAAGCTCATACTCTACTCGGGAGGAAATCAAAAATCCTATCGTCTCTCTTATTTTTTCTGCCTCTATTTCCCTTCCACAAGCTTTCTTTAAGTTCGCAAGAGATGCTTTTATATCAAGGGCAATATAATCAACAACCCCTTCTGTTATCAAGCTCTTCAATGCCTCTGAAAGATACCCATTTGTATCAAGTTTCACAGCCAGACCCATCTCCTTAATTTTTTTGCACAATAAAGGAAGATCGCTGTGAATGGTTGGTTCTCCACCCGTAATTACCACACCACCAATAAATCTTTTCCTCTTTTCTATCTCTTCTATTATTCTGGCAAAATCTAATCCCTCTCCTTCTCCTTTAACCAGGTCTGGGTTTTGGCAGAATGGGCAAGCTAAGTTGCATCCAGAAAGAAAGAGAAGGCAAGATAGCTTATCTGGATAGTCTATCAGAGAGATACCCTGCATCTTAGTTATTTTCATTTTGTGATAAGTATAATCCTGCAGGACTTGTTTGTCTATATCGTTTTTAAGGATTCAGCTATCAACTAATATTATCAGAGGAATATCTAATTCAGACTCCAGACTTAGACTAAAAACCTTCATAGTCTTGAGTCTATGGTCTAAGGACTATAGTCTTTTTCAACCACCTTTTTTGGAAACCTGATTTATTCTCGGTATAGTAACAATTACGCAAAAATCTTTGACAAATCAAAAGAGTTGAGATATAATTGTTGCCAATCATTAGGAGGTAGTTATGGAAAAATGTAAGAAGATATGGATAAATGGTGAGATGATAGATTGGGATAAGGCTCAGGTGCACATCCTCACCCATGCCTTGCACTATGGAACAGGTGTTTTTGAGGGAATCAGGTGCTATGAGACAGAGAAGGGTCCAGCTGTCTTCAGGCTGAAAGAGCATATAGACCGGTTATTTGCTGGTTGCCACGCCTACAGAATGAAGATTCCATATTCAAAAGAAGAGATAATCTCTGCTATTTGTGAGCTTATCAAGGAGAACGGGCTAAAGGCTGGCTATATAAGACCCATTGCTTATGTCGGCTATAAAGAGATGGGGCTATTCCCACTCAACAACCCAATAGATGTGGCTATTGCTGTCTGGCCCTGGGGTTCATATTTAGGAGAAGAGGGCTTGAAAAATGGGATACGGTGCAAGGTATCTTCCTGGCTAAGGGTTGACTCAAGGATTTTGCCACCTCAGGTGAAATGTTCTGCCAACTATGCCAACAGTGTTCTGGCAAAGATAGAGGCTTTGGACTGTGGTTATAATGAGGCTATCCAGCTTAATTTAGCAGGCTTTGTGGCTGAGGGGCCAGGGGAAAATATCTTTCTGATAAAGAACGGTGTCTTGATAACGCCATCAGAGGATGCTGGGGCACTCTATGGAATAACAGCCCAGTCTGCGATGGCTATAGCTAAAAATTTTGGAATAGATTGTCTCAAAAGGAATCTCTTAAGAGAGGAATTATTTTCTGCAGATGAGTTATTCTTTACAGGCACAGCTGCAGAGATAACACCCATCAGAGAGGTTGATGGAAGGATAATTGGAAATGGTGGCCGGGGTGAAATAACCCGCAAGATTCAGGAGAAATTCTTTGAGGTGGTAGTTGGCAAAGACACTTCTTATTACCACTGGCTCACATTTATATAGATTACCTCTTCTTTGCCCAGGGAAGGGGTGGCATTGATGGCTTCTTCTCAAACTTATATGTCCCAAAATAATAGTGCCTTTCAATACGTTCTCTAATTTTTGGATATTTCTCTAAGGCTTCTTCAAAGCTATTCTTATCTAAGTAAAGCAAGCATACATCTGTGGCAGCTTTTACAGTAGCTGTAGGTTTTGTTTCACCTATCAGGGAAATTTCTCCAAAATACTCTCCTTTCTTTAGACGGATGATCATTCTGTTTTTTGCTATCACATCTACCTCTCCAGACCAAAGGATGTAGAAAGAAGAGGACTCTTCACCTTCCTGAATGATTGTCTGACCATTCTCAATGCGGTTGACCTTTAGCCTTTTAGCGATCTCGTACAACTCTTCCTCAGAAAGTGTAGAAAATATGGGTATATTCTTGAGGGAGAGTATCCGTTCTTTTGTTTCTTTTTCTTCCATACCAAAGAAAAATGCGGGCATTGTAAGATTTGAACCTACTGCCTCTTCAATTTTGATTTTATGGGTAAACGAATTAAGCGAATTTAACAAATCTATTTATCTTTTTAGTTTAATTCGTTCTATTCGTTTACAGAGAATTTTTGGCACTCACAGATTCAATCTTGAAAGGACACTACGACCTTCCAATTTTAAGTGAGGCAGACTAACTTTAGTTTTTTATAATGCCGATATAATATAATAAATGGATAGACAGAAGGTAAAGCAGAATTTTATCCTCTTAACCTTGAAAAGCTAAATTATTTACTTTGGATGGCTGAAATGTTATAATTTATCTTTAAGGGGGTGGTTTTATTTTGAGTAGTTCAGAGGTGACCATTTTAAGGATACGGGATACGGAAAGAGAGAAAAGGGTTGATGTTGTGGCAAAGGAAGAGCCTATCTCCATTAAAGTAAATGGAAAGAGGATAGCTACCTTGCTGGCTACACCGGTTGATTTAAGAGAATTGGCTTGTGGATTTCTGTATTCTTTGGGTTTGGTCAAGGCAGTAGAAAGTATCTCGTCTATCTCTGAGGTTGGCTCTGAGATTGAGATAACTGCAGAGTTGATAAAAGATTTTTCATCAGATGAGCAGGTTCTCACCTCCGGCTGTGGGAAAGGGGTGATTATTTTAGGCTATCTCCTTGGTAAGATAGAGTCTGATCTTGTCATATCCACTGATTCTCTTTCTCTTTTGATGGATGAGTTTCAACTAAAATCTGTTGGGTATAAGACCACAGGCGGCGTTCATTCAGCAGGCATTTCTGATGGCAAGCAAATTCTGGATTTTAAGGAGGATATCGGTAGGCACAACGCCATAGACAAAGTAATAGGTAGTTTTCTTTTGAAAAGGCTTCCTTTGAAAGACAAAATAATGTTGACCTCAGGCCGCATCACTTCTGAGGTAGTGGTCAAGTGTGTAAGAGCAGGAATACCTATTCTTATCTCAAGGTCGTCTCCAACAGATATGGCGATTACCCTTTCTGAACATTCAGCCCTTACCCTGATTGGATTTGCTCGCAAAAAGAGGATGAATCTTTATGCTCATACTGAGAGGGTCGTAAGTAACGAATAAAATTCCTATATTTCGCACCCTTTGGGTTAGATTGTAACCGTTCACCGCAGAGAGCACAGAGAACGCAGAGAATATGAATTTTTTAAAAAAGATAGTCTCTGCGAACTCAACGAGCCCTAAAGGTGAATAATTACTTTTATCGCCCTCCTGAACGCTTACGTTAGATTATTGTTTATAAACTAACCCAAAATAGGACATTTCTATTTGTGGCTAACAGGAACAGAATAATAGATTGACAAAAGAAAGTCTTAGTTTGCATACTTACTTTCAAAATTAGAAGGAGGAAAAAATGGCATTTACAAGCGAAAGCAAAAGAAATATCGTTGAAGGGTATAGGCTTCATGGTTCGGATACTGGTTCGCCTGAGGTTCAGATAGCCTTGCTATCTGGAAGAATCACCTACCTCACGGCGCATCTCAAGGTTCACTCAAAGGACTTCCATTCAAGGAGGGGGCTCCTTAAAATGGTTGGTTTGAGGAGGAGGCTTCTCAATTATGTGAACAAAAAGGATGATTCTCGGTATAAAGCAATCATTGCTAAGTTGGGGATAAGAAGATGATAACAACTAATATTGAGGTAGAAGGACGAAAGATTACGATTGAATCCGGGAAATTGGCCAAGCAAGCAAATGGATCAGTGACTGTCAAGTGTGGAGATACAGTGGTTTTGGTTACCACAACTGCTAAAACACTTGAGAATGCAGGTGATGGTTTTCCTTTAATGGTTGACTGGAGGGACAGGTTCTATGCCGCAGGAAAGTTTCCTGGGGGCTTTTTCAAAAGGGAGGGTGCGCCAAGACCATCTGAAATCATTTCTGCCAGGCTTACAGATCGCTCAATTCGACCACTCTTTTCAAGCGAATTACTGTGCGACCTTTATATCTATGTGACTGTTCTTTCCATAGATGAGGAGAATGACCCGGATGTTTTAGGGATTATTGGAGCCTCGGTTAGCCTTTGCCTTTCTGATATTCCTTTTGCAAATCCTATTGCTGGTGTCCGTGTGGGAAAGATAGGAGAAAGGCTGATTCTCAATCCAACTTATGCAGAGCGCAAAGAGAGTAGCTTAGAGATAGTTGTTTCCGGCGGGAAGAACTTCATCACTATGGTTGAAGCAGGGGCAAATGAGGTTTCTGAAGACGAGATTTTAGACGCCATCAACTTTGCTCAAGGCTCTATAAATAAGATAGTTGAAGAACAAGAGAAGATTAGTGCAGGGATAAAGAAGTGTGGGTGGCCAAGAGAAGAGGCTAATGCCGAGCAAGAGCAAAGGGTGAGAGAAATGGTTGGCTTGCGGCTTAAAGAAGCAAACCTTATTGATGACCAACAGGAGAAAGAGAGGGTTATTTCGGCACTATATAAAGAGGTAGAATCTGCTCTTTCTGAGGAGATACATAGGAAGAAGGTAAATTTTTTCTTTGAAAAGATAAAGAAGGAGGAGATAAGAAAAGGAATAATTGAGGGCCAGAAAAGATGGGATGGACGATTTCCCGATGAGATACGGAATATTACCTGTGAGATAGGGGTTTTACCGAGGATTCATGGCTCTGCCCTCTTTACCCGTGGACAGACTCAGGCTTTAGTTGTTACCACCCTCGGCACGACTGAGGATGAGCAGAGGATGGATGAGATTGAGGGCAAATGGGTAAAACGATTTATACTCCACTACAACTTTCCTCCTTTTAGTACAGGGGAGGCAAAGCCAGCCAGGGCACCTGGTAGAAGGGAGATAGGTCACGGTGCTTTAGCTGAAAGGGCTCTTGAGCCTGTGATTCCATCACAAGAGGATTTTCCTTACGCAGTAAGAGTAGTCTCTGAGATATTAGAGTCAAATGGCTCCTCTTCAATGGCTTCTGTCTGCGGAGGAACACTCTCCCTTATGGATGCAGGTGTTCCTATCTCATCGCCTGTAGCTGGTGTAGCTATGGGGTTGGTAAAAGAAGGTGATAGATATACTGTTCTTACAGATATAACTGGAAAAGAGGATCATATAGGCGATATGGATTTCAAGGTAGCTGGCACAGAAAAAGGGATAACGGCACTTCAGATGGACATAAAAATTTCTGGAATAGATACAGAGATTATGAGAAATGCCCTTGGCAAAGCAAAGGTGGCGAGGTCGTATGTCCTGGCGAAGATGCTTGAGGTAATATCTGCCCCAAAGAGTTCTGTCTCTGCGTATGCACCAAAGGTTCTTACCTTTTCCGTAAAACAGCATAGAATTAGAGACCTGATAGGTCCAGGTGGGCGGAATATCAAGGGTATCATTGAGGCTACTGGAGCAAAGGTTAATGTTACAGATGATGGCAAGGTGACTATCTCCCATGCAGATGAAAAGAAGGTTGCCCAAGCATATGAAATGGCAAAATACTTTACTGAGGAAGCAGAGATAGGGAAGGTCTATAAAGGAAAGGTGATGCGGATTGTAGGGTTTGGTGCATTCATTGAGGTTCTTCCAGGCCAGGAGGGTCTCCTGCATATCTCTGAGATTGCTCCATACAGGATAAACAGCGTTGAAGACTTTCTCAAAGAGGGTGATGAGCCAAATGTTAAGGTGATAAACATAGATGCTCAAGGAAAGATAAGTCTGTCTATGAAGCAGTTGTCGCCAGAGGAAAGATGTTGATAGTTGATAGTTTATAGACTATAGACCATAAACTATAGACTATAGACCATAAACTATAAACCATTTTATGAAAGAGACTGAAAAGTTTCATAAAGAATTCCTTGCTAATGGAATAAGGGTAGTTACCGAGGAGGTGCCTGGTGTTCGGTCTGCTACAGTTGGAATATGGGTGAATGTTGGCTCCTGCTGTGAGAAGGAAGGGCTTGGTGGTGTCTCTCATTTTGTAGAGCATATGATCTTTAAGGGCACACCGCAAAGGACAGCCCGTGAGATATCAGAGACAATTGACAGAACAGGTGGAGATTTAGGGGCATTTACAGGAAAAGAGCAGACCTGCTATTATGTGAAGGTTACTGGTGAGCATATCAAAGTAGCGATAGAGCTTTTGGCTGATATTCTCAAAAATTCCCTGTTTGTTGATGAGGAGTTTGAGAGGGAGAGGGGTGTTATCCTTGAGGAGATAAGGATGTATGAGGATACGCCTGATGAGCTTATCCATGACTTCTTTATCTCAACTGCCCTTCCTGACCATTCTTTAGGAAAACCAGTCATCGGGAACAATACCAGCATAACTAAGCTACCAAGAACCTCCCTTCTTGATTACTATAAAAACCATTATACACCAGACAAGGCTATAATTTCAGTAGCCGGGAATATAGACCATATTAAGGTGATGGAACTGATTGCGGAAAATTTTGGCACCTTTGCTGGAAGCCCTTGGGTCTTAAGCAATGATGCCCCTGAGATTAAACGCTCTATCAACAATAAAGAGAAGGATACAGAACAGGTTCATATCTGTCTTGGGACAAAGGGTGTTTCAGTAACAAGTCCCGAAAGATTTACTGCCTCTGTTTTAGACACCATATTGGGTGGTGGGATGAGCTCAAGGCTCTTTTATGAGATTAGAGAAAAGCGTGGGCTTGCCTATCATATATCCTCTTACTCTTCTTTCTTTCGGCCCTGCGGTTTATTCACTGTCTATTGCGGAACATCGCCACAAAACCTCTCTCAGATAATCTCTCTTGTCACAGAGGAATTTAAGAAGATAAAGAATGAATTGATAGATGAAAAGGAACTTTCAAAGGCAAAGGAGCAATTAAAGGGTGGTCTGCTCCTGGCATTAGAGAATACAGCCCATAGAATGAGCAGATTAGCAAAGCAGGAGGCATATTTTGAAAGGTTCTTTTCCACAGATGAAATTATAGAAATGGTAGATAAGGTGACAGCAAAGGATGTTATGGAGCTTAGTCAGAAGATATTTCTTCCTGAAACCTTGTGTTGTGCCACAATCGGTCCCCTTTCAAGCAAAGATATAGCCAAAATAGAGCTTTCTTGTTAAAATGCAAGAATTGATTAAGTCCCCCATGTTTCTTGCCCCATTTTTGGCCTGGATAGCCGCCCAGCTTATAAAGACTTTAATCTTTGCTCTAAAATACAAGCGGTTTGATTTCAGGGGACTACTCAAGACAGGTGGAATGCCAAGCGCCCATTCTTCAGGGACTGTCGCTCTGACCACAGTTGTTGGAAGGATAGAGGGATGGACAAGCTCGCTCTTTATAGTCACCCTGGTCTTTACCTTTATTATTATGAATGATGCGGCAGGCGTCAGAAGGTCTGCAGGACAGCAAGCCAGGATACTGAATAAGATGCTTGAGGATGGAAAGGTAGATGCAGAAAGGGTAAAGGAGTTCCTGGGTCATACGCCCAATGAGGTCATATTAGGTGGAATACTGGGTGCTATTATTGGGGTTTTGCTGACATGAAGGCAATTACTCAAAACTAATGTAACTACGCAGGTAGCAAGAATACAGAATTCAGAATACAGGAGTCAGAATGAAAATACCTGCATGTAGTTTTCAAAACTCAAAACTTTAGGATATTGATACTACTCTAAGAAATCAGAAATTTATTAGAATCTTACTCTGGGGCTATTCTGAATTCTGTATTCTGACTCCTGAATTCTGATTTTATTGGGTATATATGAAAGTTATCTATTCTCCTCATTACTATATAGATATTGGCTCGCATGTCTTTCCTATGGAGAAGTATGGGCTTATCATAGAAAAATTGCTCAAAAATGGAATAATCCTGAAGGAAGATATTATTGAAGCACAGCCCATAGCAAATGAGGGACTGTTTTTGGTTCACACAAGAGAGTTTATTGACAAGCTGAAAAGGAATGCTTTAAGCCATCGTGAGCAGACTATACTTGAGATTCCGTATAGTTTGGAGTTATTTAAGACCTTCAAGTATTTCTGTGGTGGAACAACCCTTGCAGGAAGAAGGGCTTTAGAGGATGGGTGTGGAATAAATGTTGGAGGAGGTTTTCATCACGCCTATCCTGACCATGGAGAGGGCTTCTGTCTTTTGAATGACATAGCTGTGGGAATAAGGGTGCTTCAGCACGAAAATAGAATAAAAAAGGCATTGGTCATTGATTGTGACCTCCACCAGGGAAATGGAACAGCTTTTATATTCAAGGATGACCCTTCTGTCTATACATATTCTATTCATCAGGAGAATGTCTATCCATTAAGAAAGGAGAAGAGCAACTGGGATGTGAATCTCAGAATCGGAACAAGTGAGGAGGAGTATTTTGCCATTTTAGAGGAAGATGTCCTATGTATGATAGATGCAGTGAAACCCGGGCTCATTGTCTATGTAGCTGGAGCGGACCCGTATTGCGAAGACAAATTAGGAGGTCTAAAGCTTACAATGAAAGGACTTATAAGAAGAGATGAGATGATTTTTGAACCAGCAAAAAAGAACAAAGTGCCAGTGGTTCTGGTCTTAGCCGGAGGGTATGCCCATAAACTCGAAGATACTGTCCAGATTCATTATAATGCCATAAAGAAGGCAATGGAATTGTTTAGATAAAAATAGCTGTCAGCTGTCAGCTTCTTTACGCCGGGATGGTGGAATTGGCAGACACGTGCGTTTAAGGGGCGCATGGGGTAACCTATGCGGGTTCGAGTCCCGCTCCCGGCATATAAGAAAGATTTTTTATAACTATTTACTCAAGTGAAGCAGAAGATAATTGTTCACCTTTAGGGCACCGCTGAGAACGCAGAGAATTTACAAAATTTTTAAGTTTTTATTTCTCTGTGCTCTCTGCGACCTCTGCGGTTAATCTTTACTTTGGATGGGTAAAGTGTTACGATTTTTTTATTATGAAACAAGGTGCTGAGATTTTGATTGATACGCTGATAAATGAAGGGGTGGAGACAATCTTCGCTTATCAGGGAGGAGCAGTCCTGCCTATATTTGATGTCCTTTATCGGACAAAGGAACTGAGGGTTGTTCTGGTGAGGCATGAGCAGGCCGCAGCCCATGCCGCAGATGGCTATGCCAGATCAACAGGTAAAGTCGGGGTTTGCCTGGCTACCTCAGGTCCTGGGGCAACAAACTTAGTCACAGGTATCGCTACAGCCTATATGGACTCTATCCCGATTGTTGCTTTGACTGGGCAGGTTCCCAGCACAATGATTGGCAATGATGCCTTCCAGGAGGCAGATATTGTTGGTATAACCAGACCTGTTACCAAGCAGAATTACTTAGTAAAAAGGGTAGAAGAGCTTGGCAGAACAGTGAAAGAGGCGTTCTATCTGGCCAGGTCAGGAAGACCAGGGCCTGTTTTGATTGATATTCCAAAGGATGTTTCCACTGGCAAATGCAAATCTATTAAATTAGAGGCTGTTTCCCTTAGAAGCTATAATCCCACATACAAAGGTCATCCTATTCAGATAAAGAAGGCAGCAGAGGCTATAGCTAAAGCAAAGAAACCTGTCATTTATGCCGGGGGAGGTGTTATCTTAAGCAATGCGGCTGATAAACTAAAAGAATTAGTTAAAAAGACCCAAATCCCAGTTACCAACACCCTGATGGGCCTGGGTGGATTTCCGGGAACACATCCATTATCCTTAGGAATGCTTGGTATGCACGGCACAAAGTATGCAAATTTTGCTATCAGCGAGGCAGACCTCCTCATAGCTATTGGTGCCAGGTTTGATGATAGAATTACTGGAAAGATGGATGAGTTTGCCAAAGGTGCCACAATCATCCACATTGACATTGACCCCTCAGAGATAAGCAAGAATATCAAGTGCCATATTCCAATTGTCGGAGATGTAGGTCTTATTTTGGAGGAGCTAAACAAGATAGTGGAGCCCCCAGAGATTTCCGACTGGCTTTCTATGATTTCCGACTGGAAGGAAAAATATCCACTCACCTATAAAAATGATGAAGAGCTAAGACCCCAGTATGTTATAGAAAAGATTTACGAGCTCACGAATGGAGAAGCCATTATCACCACTGAGGTTGGCCAGAACCAGATGTGGGCGGCCCAGTATTATAAGTTTGATAAACCCAGAAGGTTTTTATCATCAGGCGGGCTTGGCACAATGGGCTATGGGTTTCCAGCGGCAATTGGAGCACAGGTTGCCAATCCAGAGGCAACAGTCTTTGATATTGCCGGGGATGGTTCTATCCAGATGAACATTCAGGAATTAGCCACAGCAGTTGCCGAAAAGCTCCCGGTAAAGATTGCGATACTCAATAATCAGTATTTGGGGATGGTGAGGCAGTGGCAGGAGCTATTCTATGAAAAGAGATACTCCCATACTGATATTAGTGTTGCCCCAGATTTTGTAAAGTTGGCTGAGGCTTATGGTATTTTGGGAATCAGGGTTGATAGAAAAGGCGATGTTGAGAAGGCGATAAAGAAGGCTCTTGCCTATAATGGCCCAGTCCTGCTTGACTTTCGGATAACTAGGGAAGAGAATGTCTTTCCCATGGTTCCCGCAGGTGCTGCCTTAACCCAGATGATGGATGGGATTGCGTAATAGGTGATAAAAATGGGAAGAATTATTACACAGGTAAGAATTGCTACTGTCCAGGATCCAGTAAGGTCTATACATTGTGATGCGTTGGTGGATACTGGTGCATCTCATATGGTTCTTCCAAGTGCATGGAAAGAGCAGTTGGGAGAATTGGAATCAATAGAGACAATTGAGTTAGAAACAGCTACCCAAGCCACAGTTAAAGGTGAAATTTATGGTCCTGTTCAGATTCAGATAGAGGGCTTTCGCCGAATATATAGCGAGGTTGTTTTTGTGGATATGAAGCCAGAAAATGGTATTTATGAACCCTTGATAGGTTATATAGTTCTTGAGCAATCGCAAGCTGGTGTCGATATGATAAGTCATCGCCTTATCCACATAAAAAGGATGGATCTAAAGTAATGAGACACATAATATCTGTTTTGGTTGAGAATAAGTTTGGTGTCCTGGCAAGGGTGGCAGGGCTTTTTTCTGGAAGGGGTTATAATATTGACTCCCTCTGTGTTGCTCCTACAGAAGACCCGACTGTCTCTCGGATGACGATTGTTACTGCTGGAGATGAGAAGATCATTGAGCAGATAGAGAAGCAACTGAATGAATTGGTTGATACCATTAGGGTTTCTGACTTCACCCACACAACCCATGTGGAGAGGGAGCTCCTCTTAATCAAGGTCCGACACAAGGGGAAGAGATCAGAGATTATAGAGATTGCCGATATATTCAGGGCAAGAATCATTGATGTAGCAAAGGACTATGTAACCCTTGAGATGACTGGAGATGAGGACAAACTCTCTGGTCTCATAGACATCTTAAAATCCTTTGAGATTGTAGAGCTTATCAGGACAGGGAAGGTGGCTATAACCAGGGGAGAGAAATAGTAATAGTTTAGCTATCTTTCGAAGCAGTAGATAACCCCATCTTCTGTTATTATTCTGTCTACCCGCTGGTCCCGCTGGTTTATTGGAATCTCGTCTGTCAGCTGGCAGGAGAAGCAAAGGCTAACCTTTAGACTGCTTGTCTTTGCAAGTAGCCTGTCATAGAAGCCCCTTCCATAGCCCAATCTTCCTCCATCTTTACTAAAAGCAAGACCTGGAATAATGATTAGCTCTATCTGGCTTAGCTTTGCTTCTACTTCTGTTATTGGCTCCAATATTCCATAATATCCAGATTTGAGTTCTGAAAAACTCTGTATCTCAAATACTTTAAGTTCATCGGCCGATACCTTTGGCAGGAAACACCTTTTTTTACCTAATGTCTCCTCAATTACAGGCAATGTCTCAACCTCTGACCTGAAGGAGGCATAGAAGAGGATAGAGTTTGCAGACTTAAATTCTTCAGAGTCAAAGAGATTTTGCTTTATCCTTGCGGAGAGAGAGGATAATTCTTTCGGTGAAAGGCTATTACGAATCTGGCAAAACCTCTTTCTGAGGAGAGATTTTTCCATTATAAAACCATTTTTACCCCAACAAGGACAGAGAGTTTATCTCCTGGATAGTCTGCCCTCTTTAGATAGGAGGTATTGAAAAGGTTATCTATCTTAAGAAACCAAAGGCTCGTATCTTGCTCCATCTCGGAGGCAATAGAGAAAATGACAGCTGATGGAATCTCAGGTTCTTGATTGCCAACAAAAGAGAGTTCAGGTTTCAGAGAGAAAGGTCTCTTTTTATACTCAAAGGATACCTCTGCCTCTGCCTTTGGTTGGTAAGGAATGTCCTTATTAAAATTAGTCAGGCATACTATAGTCTCCAGTCTCATATTCTCTTTTATTTTATATATTAAATTACCTTTTGCTCCAGTTATTACTACAGTAGAGCTTAAGTTCTTTGGCTCATAAAGTCCTGGCTCTTTTTTCTCATAATAAATATGGTCCTTTGTGCTTTTGACAAAGAGACCTCCAGTAATAGCAAGGTTTTTGGTATAAAACTCACAATCTCCAGAAAGCTGAAAGGTGTTCTCAGGGGAGATTCCCTCTGTCCCAACTGTGGCATAAGGGTCTTTGAGATATAAATCAGCAAAGGATGGTGTGGAAAGCCCTGTATCTACTGAAATCTTTGTGGTGAGGGTTTCCGAAAAGGGATAGGAAAGATTTAATGCTAAATGTGGTGCAGCTTTTACAGTTTTTCCTTTATGGGAGGAAATCCCAAAATCTGCTGAGAATGAAGCCTTTTTCCTTTTTGCTACCGGAAGTGCCAGAACTAAGGAAGATACTGTTCTATCCCTTTCCCCTTCTCCTTTTATGGTAAATCTTGCCTCTCCTATATCAAAGGCTACCTCTGTGCCTATACCTTTATTGGTAATAGTCCCTTTTGTCTCCCTCCTTGCAAAAAGGGAAATATCCAAGTTAGCATAGTCAGGTGAATTATATCCCAGCTCAATCCCTGCTCTCCTTCTCTTTTCTGTCTTCTCCTGATATGGAAGGAATATATCCTCTCCTTGTAAGGCTAATTTTCCAACTATTCTTTGTTTCTCTCTTCCAAATCCAAAGGTAATCTCTCCTTTATCTTTGCTCGTTTGCCAAAAATCCTTTTTTCCGTTGAAATCAAAGCCATCCTTTGCCTCTCTGAAAAGGCTAAAAGATAGACACTTTTCACCTTTTTCTTTAGCATAGAGAAACTCTGAGGTAATCTGGCTCCTTAGACCTACTCCAAGCAGAAGAGAAGGAAGGGCAGAATCTTTCTTAAAAACCTCTGGTCTTTCTTCGGAAATGATAGGAATCTCTGGTTTTTTTGTCCAAAGCTCTACCTCTTTTTTTTCTTTTTCTACCTTTCTTTTTTCTGGCGGGAAAAGCTTAGGAAAGGTAAGGGAAGCAGTAGCAACCTCCTCTTTCCACAAAAACTCTGACTTGTCTTTGCCTATAATCTCAAGGCTTGATGGAGGAATGGTGGTTGTTCCCTCCTCAGCATAAACAAACCCTGTTAGGAGTAAAAATAGTAGTACTTTAGCCATTTTGAAAATTAACCTTTGGAGACACGGAGGAAATTCATTGCAAAATTATCAATGTAAAATTAACAATGTAAAATGTTTAATTTTGAAATGCTAATTGCTAATTTTGCATTTTACATTGAGTTATCTCTGTGCCTTGAGTGGTTTATATCCTTGTTAAATCGCATTAGCTACAAGGTCTCCTACCTCTGATGTGGAAAGACCCATCTTTCCTGCTCCCATATCCTGTATCTTGCCAGAAGAAAGGAGAGAGATGACAGCCCTTTCTATTGAATCCGCCGCATCCTTTTCTCCTAAATGCTCTAACATCATAGAGGTAGAGAGGATAGCCGCTAATGGGTTGATAATATTCTTTCCAGCGTGTTTTGGAGCAGAGCCATGGATTGGCTCAAACATTGAAACACCACAAGGGTTTATATTGCCACCTGCGGCAATCCCCATTCCACCTTGAATCATTGCTCCAAGGTCCGTGATGATATCCCCAAACATATTGCAGGTTACAGCCGTGTCAAACCACTCAGGATTCTTTATCATCCACATGCACATCGCATCAACATAGGCATGGTCTTTTTCCACATCAGGATATTCCTCTCCAACTTCTTTGAATATTCTTTGCCATAAGCCATGCCCAAAGGTAAGGACATTTGATTTATCAACGAGGGTGAGCTTCTTTCTTTTTCTATTTTTAGCTAACTCAAAGGCATACCTTATACATCTTTCTATCCCATATCTCGTATAGACCATCTCCTGAATAGCCACATCATCCCGCAAGACGCCTCCTATTCCTGCATAAAGGCACTCTGTATTCTCACGGACAACGACAAAGTTTATGTCCTCTGGGCTCTTGTCTTTGATCGGTGTCCAGACCCCTGGATAGAGTTTTATGGGTCTCAGGTTGATATACTGATCAAGCCCAAATCTTATGGCAAGAAGCAGGTCTTTTTCAAGGATTCCTGGTGGAACATCTGGATGTCCGACTGCACCAAGCAGGATTGCAGAGAGGGATTTTAATTCAGACAAGGCAGAAGGAGGCATTGGTTCTTTGTATTTGAGATAATAATCCCCTCCCCAAGGGTATTCTATTAACTCATACCTGATATTATACTTTTTGCAGGCAGCCTCAAGTGATTTTTTTGCCTCCCTTATTACTTCAGACCCAACGCCGTCTCCCGGAATAACACCTATCTTCATAATAATTTGGTAATAACTAAAGAGCTTTTTTAAGAATCTTCCATCAAAGAATTTTACGAAGTATAAGCCAGAAGAGACCTTTTGTCCAGAATTATTCTTCATTTTGTGATTATAATATCAAAATGTTATAGTTTATTATAAAATAAAAATGTTAAATTTTTGTGGTATTGTGAATAGTGTGAGCAACTCCAAAGGAGTTGATGTGGGAAGTTTGCTTTCCGCAGAGCGTCACTATTCACAATTAATAGATTTGTGGTAACCTTTTACTGAACTTTTGCAAATTTTATTAAAGTAAAAGCATTTTTATGCCGATATATATATCGGAGGGGATGAAAATGCTACCAATTACAGATTATCCATCAGTTATAAGTGAAAATGCTTGTAATTTTGAGACTTTCTTTAAT
>JAZDOR010000060.1:0-4473 GCA_043798435.1 bacterium | reverse complement strand
TAGGCAACCACCTCGCCAGGAGAATCAGAAGTTTTGTTTATAGGTTCTGATTCATTATAAAATATCTTGGAAAGCTTTTTTACAAGCCACCTTACCCCAACAAACTCTTCACACATCTGTCTTTCTATCCTCTCATCTTCTAAAATGTTGGCTACCTGATGAGTAAGAGGCAAAAGTTTTTTTGATGTAGTAAATCTTCTGTGCCCTGCTTCGTGTACCAGTATAGCTTTTGTAAGCTGGTACTGGTCTCTGGGCGCAAGGTCAAAGATATTTGGATTTACCGCTATTTCCCTTCTTGTAAAGTTACAGTAACCGGTAGGACATTTTTTGTTATCAGATTCAATTAACACTTTGTATGGAGAGATACCCTGCAAAGCTTTTCCGAACACAACAAGCCTTTTTCTTATATTCTTCCACTCATACCAGGGAACTGCCATAGCTTTACACCTCCTAAATAGTTAGGGCTACCTTAAACTGGCAGCCCTTTTTTAATTAAAAATACTATACTTTCTTTACTTTGGCGTGTGTGCCTCAATAAGATCAAATAGCATATTCATTGTATCTTCCCTTAAATATCCATCGGCATCAGTTCCAACTACCTGGTGCATCCAGGTGACCTTAGCTCCTGCCTTAAGCCTTAAGAGAACTGGTTTTCTTTTCTTGGCTTTAAACTTTGTTGCCCAGGCAAAGAGTCCTCTTGGGGTAATCTCTCCAGAAAGCTCCTTATTTCGCTTAAGCCTTCTTGTCTCATTTGCTATCTTTACCATAATTTTGGCAATTTCAGGATCAATTCTGCTCTCTCCTACCAGTAGGTCTTCCTCCTCTCTGGGTGGAAGATATCTAAACTCCAGCACTGAGCTAAAGCGGTTAAGTAAAGCAGTATCTAATGTGTTTACAGCGTAGCCCTTTCCTAAGTTCATGGCCATTACCACCTGAAATCCATCACTAATCTTTATCTCCTCAGAACCATGTTCGGTTAAAACTACTGCTCCCCGGGAAAGAACACCCAAGAGTATATTAAGTGTTCTGGTGGGCATTCTATTTGCCTCATCAATGAAAAGATATCCTCCAGCATTCATTGCCTGAACAAGAATACCATCCTGCCAGACAAATTCTCCCTTGCCATCAGGAACATAGCTTCCCAGTAGGTCAAACTCCTTTAAAGACTCGTGCCCTTCAATTACAAAAACTGACTTTTTAACCTTTTTTCTATCAAAGGCCTCAAAGGCACAGAGAGATTTTCCTGTTGCAGTGGGGCCAACCAGAAGGCAGTTCATCCCAAGTTCAAGACTCTCTACAAGTTCTGCAAGCTGAGGACCCCTAAAACGACTTCTTACTGGATAGGGCTCAGGCAACTCTTCAGGAAATTCTACTTTTTTGCCACTTCTATACTCACTTAGTTTTTCCAGGTCTGTAAGTACACCTGGGTCTATAGGCTTATCTACTATAACCTCAGGAGGAAAAGCATTGTTAAATACCTGAATTGAGTCTAGCCTCTCTGGATACCTTGAAGGATTGCTATCTTCCCATTTAGCCCAGTAGTAGAGCTCATCTGATAAGTGCATCAGTAGCTCAAGGTATCTTTCATCACAGTCTTCTATAGCCTCACGATAGGTGAGTAATTCTTCCAGAGCATCAAGTAAATCTATTGCCTGTTCCTTAAATGCCAGGGCTTCAGTAATGAAAAGAATCCCCAAATGATAGGTAACATTTCCTCTGGGAAGCCATAAGTTATTTTCTACCATATAGCAGTTATGAAAGTCGCTTCCAGTTTGAGACAGGGATCTTACCATCACTTTTCCCGGATGCTCAAGTCTGTTAATACCGATAACATCACCTTTAAGAGCTACTATGCAGGCTTTGCAGAGCATTGCTGAGAGGTAGCCTACTGGTTTTGGATTTCTCCTTGCAGGGTAGTTAATTTCCTGCCCACCATGCAGTTTGGGAAAGATATCTACTTCTCTTTTCCGGGAGAATAAGATTTGAGTTACTGTTCTTGAATCATCTACAGTCAATTTATCTTTTCACCTCCTCCTTCCTAGGGGCCTTTAGAATGGCATTGGTTTTGGCTTCCTTTCTTTCTTTTAACTCCCTGGGTTTGGGAACACCCTTAGGCCAGCACAATTTAGTAAAAGGACAGTAGCCATCGCACTGCCATAGTCCATCAGAGCCTACCCTCTCAGGAAGCTTTCTTCCATCAAAGGCTATTTTTAGCTTCATTATCCTTGGTACCATCCAGCCTAAAAGCTTTTTTGATTCCATCACTTCTACATTAATCCTCTTGACGCTGCTCATATCAAAATATACAATCTCTAGGTTATCAACCTGGTATTGAGGAACTACCAGATATCGGTATAGATTTACCTGAATGTCATGGCTTGCGTAGGGGGTATTATCTTTGGGGATCCTTTTTGTGCTTTTGTAGTCCACTAGTTTTTTGCACCCAGGATAGATAACATCAGGATGCCCAGATAGTTTAACACCAGCCACAGTGCGCTCAAATCTTTTCTCACAGATGGCACCACTGGCTTGAGCCTGGGCAATTACAGCATGAAATAGTTGACCGCGGAAGGCATAGTAGAGCTCTCTGGGATTAAGGTAAAAATCATTTCTTATCTGTAAAACTACTTTTCTTAGGCAATTCAGAAGCGACGACACTGATATCCCCTCCCCCTTACTAATATTTTGGTGCATAGCAGCTAAAATTGGATAGTCAAACTGACAGGTATTTTTATGTGAAGCAGCACATTTCAGACAATCATCAAAAAAAAGGTCTCCTTTTCCTTCAGGGCAGTGAAATCCTCTTATCATCTCTTTCTCCTTTCTGTAAAAATTTTGGGCTGACTCTCCACTCTATGTAGAAAAGCCAGCCCGTAATATTTTTTTTCTTTACCCAGTATGCTCCTTATAGTTGGTGCAGCTCCAGAAAGGCCCATACTTTCCCTCTCTTTCAACTACAGGATTTCCACAGATAGTTCCATCATTCAGTCTCTTGTTGCAGCGACGTACTTCGTATTCATCGATATAAGTCTTATTTTGTTTCTCTGATGATACCTGTTCATTATTTCCACTCTCTTCAGGAATAGTATCGTTAACTTCAAATCCTTTTCGCCTAACAGGAAATCCACCAGACATAGCAATGCTCGCCATCATCTTAGAAGCTCTCTGGGCAAGTCTTGCCTCATCCTCATCCCTTAATGTAATCTGGCACTCAAAGCCCTCCTTGGAGTGGTAAACTGTGTTCCAACTTGACCTTGCTTCATCCATCTCTTTTCTCCTTTCTTTTTAGTAATACAGAAGTTCTGTTTTATTTATTTTTAAAGTTCTACCTTTAACTTAACTTTCCTATGAAACCCAACAAGGAGGGATAATTTGTTTAAAATGGCAGTTTCTCCTTTCTTTTACTTGGATAGAAGGTGAATTATTATTTGTTTATGTCTATATCAAACAATGATAAAAATCCGATCACCCCCTTTGCCATAACCAATTACCGGGATATAAGAAAGAGATTTGGGATTAAGGAAAAGAATAGGCGAGGCCATATGTATATCATTGGAAAAACTGGAACTGGAAAGTCAACATTGATTGAAAATATGGCTATCTCTGACATCAAGGAGAAAAATGGCTTAGCCTTAATTGACCCTCATGGAGATTTAGCTAAAAATATTTTAGATTTTATCCCCAAAAAAAGAATAAAAGACGTTATCTATTTTAACCCGGCAGATATTGATTATCCTATTGCCTTTAATCCCTTAGATAAGGTTCATCCTGACTATCACTTTCTTGTAGTTTCAGGTCTTATTTCTGTCTTTAAAAAAATCTGGTCTGAATTCTGGGGGCCAAGATTAGAGCATATCTTGAGAAATTCTCTTCTAACCCTATTGGAATATCCAAAAAGTACTCTTTTAGACATACCAAAACTCTTAACCGACAAGGAATTTAGAAAGAAGGTTTTAGAGGGTATTACCAATCAACAGGTAAGAGAGTTTTGGTTTTCTGAGTTTGAAAAATATTCAGCCTGGCTTAGATCAGAGGCTGTATCTCCCATTTTAAATAAAGTAGGACAATTTCTAGTAAACCTTCCCCTTAGGAACATAGTAGGCCAAAAAGAAAATACCTTTGATTTAAGGAAAGTTATGGATGAAGGAAAGATACTAATAGTAAATTTAGCCAAGGGTAAGATTGGGGAAGAAAACTGCTCCCTTTTGGGAGCAATGGTGGTAACTAAGATCTGGCTTGCTGGTTTAAGCCGGGCAGACCTGCCTGAGGAAAAAAGAAGGCCGTTTTATCTTTATGTAGATGAGATTCATAATTTTTTAACCTTATCTTTTGCTGATATTTTATCTGAAGCCAGAAAATACGGACTGAATTTAATTTTTGCCCATCAATACATTGAACAACTTGATGAGAAGATAAGAGCAGCCATCTTTGGAAATATAGGAACAATTATTTCTTTTAGAGTAGGAGTTAGCG
>JAZDOR010000030.1:0-2467 GCA_043798435.1 bacterium | reverse complement strand
TTAAAACCTGATGAAGATAAGACCTTATCCGATTACACCTTGCCACATACTACACAAAGCCTTGATAGTCCTAATTTGGATAATAGGATAGATAGCGAAAATCCTATTAACCAATTAGAAATAATAGACCTTGAGCATGAGGAGTTAGAAATAATCGAATGAAGTATCAAGTCTTAGATACCTTCAAGGTAAAAACCTCAACCGGTGAGATGGAGTTACAGACAGGACAGATCATCACTCTACCATATGACAAGGCTCTCAGGCTTCTCAATGAGTGCAAGATAAGCCCGCTTGAGAAGGTAGCCTACAAGGTCTATTCCGAGATTCTACAGGCTTACCTATGGGTAGTTGACATAGACCAGGACTTACACTCTCTCAGGTCTCAGGGCAAGACAGAGGCTATCTATACAGGTGATGAGATAAGGAAGCTCAGGAGCCTGAGTAAAGACTCTCTAAAAGAAATCCATAAGGTAAAAGAGGTCTTTCCAGAGAGCATAGTTGATGAGATTAAAGATGGAAAACAAAATTAAGCTCTCAAATACATGGGGAGAGGGCTACCTTCTATTAGGGGGTGAAGGTAGCCCAATATGGGGTAATGGCAGAAAAGATATCAGAAACCTTTTAAGGATGTCAACCACAAGGTTAAGAATTAACCAATTAACCATAGAGGGGGAGTTAAGGAGATGAGGCAAAGAAAGACAGATGACCAAGAGATTTTAAGGCTATTACAGGAAGGTAAATCTCAGAAACAGATAGCCGAACATTTCGGGGTCTCACCTGTAGCCATACATAAAAGAATCAAAAGATTAGCACCTCCCCCCGATATGCCTCACTTCAATCAGTTAACCGATAAAGAAAAAAAGTTTGTTCTGGGAAAGGTGGAGGGTAAAAGCAATATCCAGGCTGTTATGCAGAGCCATGACGTGACCTCAAAAGAAAGTGCAAAGTCTATGGCAAGTCAACTGATGGGAAAACCTGAGATTCAAATGTCCATTACGGAGTTAATGGAATACTGTGGAATAGATAAACCATACAGGATTAGAAGGCTTAAGCAAATAATAGATTGCTCAGACCTCAGCGTTGCGCACAAAGGGTTAGATATGAGTTTCAAATTGGATGGTAGCTATGTACCTGAGAAGCATCTAATCTATAGCTTTAACTTTGTTCGAGAGATTGCAGGAGACCTAAACGAGTTATTAGAGAAGCTTCAAGAGTGTAAAGAAGAGCCTTTAGCAGAGGAAGGCAAAGAAAATGGTAAATAACCATTCTATAGCCTTAACTTTTGGTAAGAGGGTAGGTACTTTATCTGTGGAGGAATGGCTTCCTTTCCCCCTCCCCTCCCCCTCTCTGGAGATAAATACAGGTGATTAAACCAGAGGACATTGAGAAAGTCATCAGAGAGGCACTAACCAGACATAAGACCGGAAGGCTTGAATACGGAGACCTTGACCTATCCACAGATAAGAGAGACTTGATCTTTGAGGCAGAGAAAGAGCTACTGGATTGTATCAATTACTGTGTTTTTCAGGTGTTGAAACTCAGGGGAATTAAATCAAAAACGGTTACAAAAAGGTGACAGGCTCTTACAAAGCAAAGCAGAGTAAGGCTTTATGAAGGCACACTGGATTGATAATCCAGTGCGGAAACGCCTATATTCTATCAAAGATGCATCTGTTTATCTTGGTAGAAGCGTATGGGCAATAAGGGAGATGCTTTGGGCTGGTAAGATTCCCTATGTGAAAGACGGTAAGAGAATCCTTCTTGATATAAACGACATGGATTCTTGGATAGAGAAAAATAAGACTCAATTCACCTATTAATTTTTTTCTTGACATTTATAAGCCAATGGATTATAGTTGTTTTAAAAGATGTGGAGGTTATGAGCATGAAAATACAAGAGAGTGCAAAAGATATTTTTAGGTTTAAGGCAGTTAAAATGCGTGATGCTTTGAGGAAGAATGAGAAATATTGCAATCATTTAAATGAGTTAATTGGAAAATTAAGAATTGAAGAGCCTTTAGAGTTGTGCTTGTTAGGTGCGATTGATGCAATGATTTATGATATAGCTTGCTCATTGGATTTTACAAAAGCAAAAGGGAAAGCGGGTGATTGGTCTGGATATCCAAAGCGGAAGGAAATAATCCTTGAAGTCTGGAATGATAATTTAGAGAAATGACCTCTAAAGAACTTCAAAAGTGGAGAAAGAGAAATAACTGTTCTCAAAGCCAGCTTGCAAGTGCATTAGGTGTTATCACCATCACAGTCAGCAGATGGGAAAGGGGAACAAGAGCAATTCCATCATTCCTGCACCTTGCCCTTAGGTGTCTGGAATTAGAAGGAGGTGAGATAAAGGCAAAGGGTAAGAATAAGAAAAAGAGAAAGGAGGTGAAAAGGTAAATGGGAACTTTATATCTCAGAGGCAAAACATGGTGGATCAAATACTATAGAAACGGTAAGCCTTATTTTG
>JAZDOR010000061.1:0-20399 GCA_043798435.1 bacterium | reverse complement strand
TATCAATTATCAATGCAAAATTATCATTGTAAAATGCTAATTGCTAATTTTGCATTTTGCAATGAATTCTCTCCGTGACCTCTGTGCCTCCGTGGTTTATATTCTTTTCTTGCACTTCAATTGGGTAAATAGTTACAAAATATCTAATAGGATTCAAGGGTTCCATGATTTGAGTGCCTGATAATCCTTACCTTTACTTGATCCCTCGACCCCTTGAACCCTTATACTAATTTTTGGAAACCTGATTTATTCTCGGTATATATTGACAGAAGATTTGTTGACAGAAGAAAGGTTTCCTTGTAAAATTTAGGCATGGAAAAAAAGGTTAAAGAGATATTGGAAAGGGATGTGAACCCAATGTTGGCTACGCACGGTGGAGGATGTGAGCTGATTGAGGTTACAGAGGATAATGTGGTGAAGGTAAAGCTGAAAGGTGCCTGTGGTGGATGCCCTGGGGCAAGAGCAACCTTAAAAGGGTTTGTTGAACAAGCCATAAGGTCTGAGATTCCTGAGATAAATCGGGTTGAAGATGTCTTCTGATGAAATATCGTGTCATATTTTAGTTTCTGGTAGGGTTCAGGGTGTTTTTTTTAGAGCCCATACGAAAGATGGGGCAATCTCTCTTGGTTTGGTTGGTTGGGTAAAAAATCTTAGAGATGGAAGGGTTGAGGTCTATTGTGAGGGAGAGAGGGAAAAGGTAGAAAAATTGATTGAGTGGTGCAAAAAGGGACCCTCTTCTGCTATCGTGAGAGATGTTGAGCTAAAATATGGAGAGCCAATCCACCAACTTGAGGGATTTGAAATAAAAGGCTAAAGGGATTAAATTCTCACCAGAGATATTTCAGAAGCTGCAACTAACCCCCAGTTATTTGCCTAACCTTACCAGTGCATTAGAATCAGGTAGTATACCCAAAAGGAGTCAGTTTGCAAAAAAGTCTAACTTTAGAAAGAGATTCGCTTTTAAGGGATTACCCAAACAAATCAGGTTTGCAAAAATTGTGTTCGTTTATGGTTCTGAGGTTCACGGTTCAAGGTTAGAGAATAAGAGGATTAACCGTGAACCTTGAACCTTTTAACCCCTGAACTTGAGTAGTTACTTTTTTGTAAACCAATCTCTTTTCGGTATAGAATAAAGGTTGTTCTGGCATTAGACAAAGGATACTCTTATGATACGGACTAATATATTAGTCCGTCTTATGGAGGAGATAAAGAAAGAACTTAAAATTGAACGTTTATGGAAGTTTTTCAAGAAGAAGGTGATGAGAGGTAAATACTATGTAGGTTTTTTGGATTTTAAGGAAAGTGTCATTAAACCATTCTTGACTGGCAATAGGGCCTGGATTGCCGGTGCTATAGTGTTCGTCATAAGACATAAGCACTACAGCATCAGCAATTTTGCCAATATATTCCAAATCATAAGCAGGATTTCTGGCTGTGACATCAACTGTTAAAATTTTTTAAAGCAGTAATTATTTTAGTAATTCCTCTATTGGAATTTTTCTGTATCAAGTTTTCCAGTAGAGTTAAACGCATAGGATTTCGGTAATTACTCAAAATCTTTTCGGAAATATTTAACCACAAAGTTCTCAAAGGAAGCACAAAGGGCACAAAGAATGAATGAAAATAAATTATATTAAATCTTTGTGAACTTCTCTGAAGATGCTTTGTGGACTTTGTGGTTTATCTTTATGGTTTTTTCCCCAATTTTATGAGTAGTTACGGATTTCGCAAGGACTGATTTATTTGGGGATATTTGAAAATTGGCGGCGAGGGTAGGATTTGAACCCACGACACCTTTCGGTGTAACGGTTTTCAAGACCGCCGCGATAAACCACTCTGCCACCTCGCCTATAAAGTTAAGAGTTATGAGTTAAGAGTTATGAGTTATGAGTTATGAGTTTTGAGTTATGAGTTATGAGTTATGAGTTATGAGTTATGAGTTATTTTATTAAACTCTAAACTCTGAACTCTAAACTCTAAACTCTGAACTCTAAACTCTAAACTCTAAACTCTAAACTCTGAACTCTAAACTCTAAACTCTAAACTCTAAACTCTAAACTCTAAACTCTGAACTCTAAACTCTAAACTCTAAACTCTAAACTCTAAACTCTAAACTCTAAACTCTACACTCTAAACTCTAAACTCTAAACTCTAAACTCTAAACTTATTTCATTTCCCTTCTTGCTTCAAGGGACCTGGCCATAGTTACTGGGTCTGCATACTCCAAGTCCCCTCCAATAGGAAGACCAAAACCAATCCTTGTCACTTTAACATTATAAGAAGAAAGTAATTTGAAAAGATAGAGGGCTGTTGCATCCCCTTCCATATTCGGGTTTGTAGCAATGATCACCTCTTTCACCACACCTTTCGAAACCCTCTTTACAAGCTGGCCTATTCTAAGTCTTTCTGGGGTTATGCCATCAAGGTGCGAAATGGCTCCTCCTAAGATATGGTATAGCCCTGAAAACCTCTTCGCCTGTTCAATTACTTGAACATCCTTTGACTGCTCAACAACACAAATCATAGACCCATCTCTTCTATCATCAGAGCAAAACCCGCATAGCTCTGCCTCTGTAATATTTCCACACTCAATACAAAATTTTACCTTTTTTACTGAAAGTATAGCGGCAGATAGTGATTCTATCTCATCAATAGGAGAAGATATGAGATGAAAGGCAAGCCGTGTTGCTGTCTTTGGACCAACAGTAGGTAGCCTCATAAGATTCCTCACCAGATTCTCAATTATTTTGTCCATCTTCTTAATCGTTCAGGCTATGTATCAGATGTGTAAGAAAGGGGGATACGGAGATAATGGGGATATGGAGATAATTCATTTTTAATTCTTAATTTTTAATTCAAAATTTTATCCCCTTATCTCCATAATCTCCATATCTCCTTTGCTTATACTACCTGAACAGTTACCTGACCTCTGTCAAAAAATCTTTCCTTTATATTCATAGATAAGTCCTCTCTTTTCCTGATGAACCTCTTTTGCCAGGGCAATCAACCTGTTCAGCAGATCAGTAAAGGTTATTCCCATGGGTTGCCAGAGATAAAAACTGAGTGAACCAGGAATAGTATTTATCTCGTTGATATATATCTCATCCTGGGAAAGCAAAAAGTCAACCCGTGCCACTCCTCGGCAGTCAAGCCCAGAGAAGGCGGCAATAGCCATATCCTGAATCTTTTTTGCTAATTCATCTGGAATTTCTGCCGGGACTTTGCGAGCAAGCCCTTTCATCCCTTTTGTTTTTCCGCAAGTAGCATACTTGTCCTCATAATCCAGGAAAGCCTTCCAGGAGACAGGCTGTTCACAAACAGAGGCAATGGGCTCTTTTTCCCCTAAGACGGCACAGTTTATCTCTATTGTCGGATAAACTGCTTTCTCTACAATCATTTTCAGGTCATAGGCACTCGCAACATCTAAGGCAAAGACAAGGTCTTCTCTATTGTCTGCCCTATTTATCCCAATAGATGAACCAAGGTTTGCCGGCTTAATAAACATAGGATACGGGATTTTCTCCTCAACCCTTTCTATCACCGCCTCTCCTTGTCCTTTCCATTCATTTTTTCTTACCCAGCAGTAGTCAACCACAGGAAGCCCTATTCCACGAAAACAAGTCTTCATTACTACCTTATCCATCCCAAGTGCAGAGCCAGGGACACCAGAGCCAACATAAGGAATATCAGCCAATTCAAGAAGTCCCTGCAGTGTCCCATCCTCACCATAAGTGCCGTGGATAAGGGGCAAGGCAACATTTAATTGAGCAAGCTCTTTGGCAAATAGAGTCTTTGTCCAGAACAGCCTTTTCTTTTGGAGTTCAGGATACTGCTTCTTAAAATCAGCAAGGGTAAGACAGTTGACATAGAACCACCTTCCATCCCTTCTGATGTAAATAGGTATAGGAGTAAATTTGCCCTTATCTAAAGCCTCTATCGCCTGATAGGCTGTAATTATAGAGACCTCATGCTCAACAGACCTTCCACCAAAAATTACTCCTACCTTACACCGTGTCATAAGTTTATTTGTAATCGTTCAGGCTTTAAGTATTTTATTGACCTGACACCTGAACGCTTAAGTCATCTTAATATATCCTTCTTAAGTTGTCAAGCAACAAAAATAGAACTCCCTGTTTTTTACGCCGTTCCACCACTCTTTAGCTGGGATAACCTTTCTGCTGGCTGGCTGGAGAATCTTGATAAGTAAAGAGCCTTCTCCACAGCCAACGATAAGCCCATCCTTTTCCACAGACAAAATCTCACCTGCGTTTCCAGACTGATTCATACACCTCGATTTTAATATCTTGAGCCTTTCTGTGTCATAGTGTGTGAAGGCTGAGGGATGAGGCGATAAACCACGAATGAGATTGAATATCTCGGTATTCTTTTTCTTCCAGTCAATCTCCTGGCTTTCTATCTTTGGTCCATAAGATGGTTCACCCTCTTGAGGCTTTGGCTGGACTTCAATCATTCCTATTGTTTTGAGCAACACCTTGGAACCTATCTCTGCCAATTTGGAAGACAGGCTTTCTGCATCATCTTCTTCTGATATGGCTACTCTCTCCTGCAGGATTATTGGCCCTGAGTCCATTCCTTCATCCATCCAATAGGTAGTTATGCCTGTCTCTTTCTCACCTTGTATAAGTGCCCAGGGGATAGGAGCTGGTCCCCTATATTTTGGAAGCAAGGATGGATGGAGATTGATACTACCAAGTCTTGGTGCGGTTATTACCTCCTTCTTTAATATTCTGCCAAAAGAAACAGTGATAAGAAGGTCTGCCTCCTTTACCATTTTAGAGGGTATATTATTCTGCTCAAATACAGCTAAGCCAAGCTCCTTTCCTAAGATTGCTACAGCTGTATCTTGAAGGTTAAGGTGCCTTCCCTTTGGTTTAGCCGGAGGTGTAAAGACAGCCCTTACGAAAAAGTTCTCAGCCAATCTTTTTAAGGAAGGCACAGCAAATTCACTTGTCCCTGCAAATATTATCTCCATCTTTTGATAGGTATCAGGCATCAGGTATTTTATTGACCTGATACCCGACACCTGATACCTGATACCTATTTCAGCCCTGCCCTCAGGATTTCGTGGATAAAGAAGAGTCTATCCTCTCTATGAGCCGAGAAATAGCCTCTGCTTCAATCTCTAAAACCTGTTTGGCTATCCTGCATAAATCCATACCCTTATTCTACTTCAGCAAACCTCCTCTTGTCATCAGTTTTTTATCCAAATAATGGCAGGGTCTCACTGGTAGATTTGATTTAGAAGGAAAAGTATTAGTCATTGACCATGGCCAGAGGTTTGTCTCAACCTACTTTCACCTATCTGATATTTTAGTGGAAGAAGGGGAATCAGTATTTTGTCTCCCATCTGCCAGGTATTGACAAAGACAAACCTTCCGCGATATAATTGGGGTGTGAGGAAAGGAAAGGGGTTTGCAAGATGGCTGCCAGGGGATGAACCGATTAGACCAGAGCCTTTTGGTAAGATAGATTATCTTGGTGGGTTTCTGGTCTTGTTTATATCTTTTGGGGTTTATCTTTATACCCTTACTCCTACAGTCGGCTTTCATGACTCAGGTGAGCTTATAACTGTAGCCTATACATTAGGCATTGCCCATCCACCAGGTTATCCTCTATACACCCTGCTTGGCAAGGTCTTCTGCACCTTGATTCCTATTGGAAACATTGCCTACAGAATGAATATGGAATCAGCCCTCTTTGCCTCTTTGGCAGTGATGATGACCTACTTCATCACCTTAAAACTGTTCACTGTTCACTGTTCACTAAAATTATCCCTGCTACTGTTGCCTCCCTGATATTAGCCTTCTCTACTACCTTCTGGGAACAGGCTGTGATTGCTGAGAAATACACCCTCAATGCCTTCTTTTTTACCCTACTCATCTTCATTCTCCTCAAATGGAGTGAAGCTTATAGCTTAAAGCTTACAGCTTATAGCTATCTCTATTTGTTTGCTTTTGTATTGGGTCTTTCATTTACCCATCACTTTCAGACAGTCTATCTTGTCCCAGGGAGTATATTTTTTATTCTGGCTACATTATGGAAATACAGGAAGAGGTTCAAAGCCCAAAGCAAAAAGCCTTCTCTTTTTTCAATTCTCAAGTTTCAAACTTCAAGGTTTATCAGCCTTTCAGCAAGATTAGGGTTTTCTCCATCTCTTATCCTAAAAATAGCCTTGTTCTTTATTCTGCCTATCACTTTGTGGATTTATTTACCACTGCGGGCAAATCAACAGCCAATATTAAACTGGGGAGATCCAAGCAATTTAGACAACCTCATCATTCATATCACGGGACAAACATATGGGGCTTATTTCTCAGAGATAAAGGCATCGCTACATAACCTACCTTCCCACCTAAAATTCTTTCCATCCCAGTTTAGTATATATCTTCTATGGGTAAGTTTTATCGCCATACACATCCTTCTCTGGAAAAGGTTGACTGTATTCCTATTCTTTATCCTCGTCTTTGTCACTAACGCTATCCATTCCATCCGCTATACCATTGAGAACATCCAAGACTACTACATCCCTTCATTCATCTTAGTAGCAGTTCTAATGGGCTTTGGGCTATCTTTCATTACCAGACTGATGCCAAAATTTCTGAAACCTATCTTTCTTCTCTTTCTCCTTCTGCCCCTTATCCCTTATCACACCAATTATTTTCAGAACAACAGAACTAAATTCTACTTTACTTACGATTATGGAATGAATATATTGAAACCTCTGAAAGAAGATGCCATAATCTTCTCTTATGGAGACTATGATACATTTCCTCTTTATTGCCTTTTTTATGCAGAAGAAAGAAGGAGAGATATCTCTCCTCTTTGCTGGACATTTTTGACTTGCGATTGGCATATTGAGTCAATAGAAAGGGCTCATCCTGCTGTTTCATTTCCATTTGGAAAAATTGCCATTAAGGATTTGAAATACCATAATCTTAGTGAAGTGAGAAGAGATAGGCTTAAAAGAACTATCCTTGCTAACCTTGAAAACTTTCCTATTTATGTTGGCTCTGGGGTAAAGGATGAGGCTGGAATTCAGAAGGATTACCTCTTTCTGCCAGATGGGGTATTTTTTAGACTCCTCTCAAAAGAGACTGATAAAAATGTGCTAAAAGTAGAATTGAAGAAAGGGCTTCAATTTTTCCTGAGAGGAATAAACGTCGAGTCTATATCTAAAGACAAAATTGCTTCAGGGATTATAAGTAATTACAGCCTATCTTATAATGAAAGGGGAAACCTCTGGCAAGGAATAGATCTTGATAAGGCAACACTTGAGTATAAAAATGCTCTTGCGATTAACCCTTCTTACCCTTTTTCTCAACTTAATCTTGGCTTTGCTTATTTCAATAAGAAAGATTATGAAAAGGCAATGGAAATATTCAGAAAAGTAGCAGAGGAAAACCCAAATTATAACCCTTCTCTTCTTCATTATGGCTTTGGCTTAGTCTATCAAAAGAAAGGAGCGTTAAATAAAGCGATTAAGGAATATGAACTGGCCCTAAAGATTAATCCAAACAATATTTACGCCAAACAGATGCTTGAACAAATAAAATAAAAAATCGCTTGACAAAGATTAGAATCGTTTTTATAATCTTTTTGAAATGAGAAAGACAATTTTAATCTCATCAGAGTTGTGGGGGGGGGGAGCAGAATACTAAGTGGTTTAAGAAATCTTTATATAGAAATAATTTTTTTGCAGAGCAAAAATTATAAAGATAGCAAGTCATAAATGTGACTTGCTATTTCTTTTTCTTTGCATAAATTTTAAGGTAAGGAGGAGATGATGAGAAAGGCAATTTCAGTAGGTTTGATAGTTTTGGGAATGGTTTTTGGGACGAAAGTACAGGCAACGGATGTGAGTGGCAATGTGTCTGGTAATTGGACTTTAGCAGGAGGAAGTCCTTATGTGGTTACTGCTAATGCCACTGTAACCTCTGGAACAACCTTAGTTATTGACCCAAGCGTTGAGGTAAGGTTTACCCAGAATACATCTTTGATCGTTGAGGGTAGACTGACAGCTATTGGCACATCAGTTGGAACGATCACTTTTACTGGGCAGTCTGCTACACCAGGATATTGGCAGAGCATTAAATTCAGTGGAAGCAATGCCAAGGGGACAATCAGCTATTGCGAGATAAGGTATGCCAAGCAGGCAGTATATTTAGAGAATGTGTCGGGGATTGTGATTACACACAATTATATCCATGACAATAAAGGAGATGATGGGGCATGGGGTTATGTCGGTCAGCCAGGGCAGATGGGGTGCGGGATATACCTTTCATCTTCAACAGACAACGCCATTTCAGACAATACCATATCCAGCAATCAAGGAGGCAATGGAGGAAGAAGTGGCTATTGTGTTACTGGTGGTGCAGGCGGGATAGGGACCGGGATATATCTTTTATCTTCTACCAATAACACCATTTCCGAAAACACCATATTCAGCAACCAGGGGGGCAGTTGATTTGAAGGTGACCTTGATAGTGCTGGTGGTGCAGGTGGTGTAGGATGCGGGATATATCTTTTATCTTCTACCAATAACACCATTTCCGAAAACACCATATTCAGCAACCAGGGGGGCAGTGGAGGAAGAGATGGCTATGTTGGTGGTGGTCCTGGTGGTGCAGGAGGTGTAGGATGTGGGATATATCTTTCCTCTTCAACCAACGATACCATATCAGGAAATACCATTTCTAATAACACAGGGGGTCAAAGAGGTAATCCTGGATATAATGGAGGCTATGGTAGTTATAGTCAGGGGTACGGAATATATTCTTGCTCTAACTCTTTCCCAATCATTTATTACAACACTCTCTCAGGGAACAAAAAAGGAGACGGCACCAAAGGCTTTGGAGTCTATCACGATGGAAGCTCTGGCACTATTTCAGCTACCCTAAACTGGTGGGGTGCAAATTTAGGGCCATATCATCCAACCACCAATCTTTCTGGCCAAGGAAATCAAGTGAGTGATTATGTTGATTATCGACCTTGGATAGGGATTACATCTGTTGTTCCTTCGCAAGGTCCAGTTAGCACAACAGTCACCATAGAAGGGGTATGGTTTGCTACACAAACTAAAATTTCCCTCTCCTTTGGCACTCACCCAACCATCACCACAACCCAATCAAGCAGTAATGGCACCTTCTCCTGTACCTTTCTTGTTCCCACCCAACCAGGAGGAACAAAGATAATCACAGCCACAGACAGTCTTGGCAATCAAGCAACTACTACTTTCTTTATCCTGCCAAAGATTACAAGGGTCAATCCAGAAAAAGGTCAAATTGGAACAGAGGTTGCACTATTTGGCTCAGGGTTCTTCGCTCAAAGCACTATTTCTGTTGATTTTGGCACCTACCCCACCATCATCACAACCCAGTCAAGCATAAATGGCACCTTCTCTACCACCTTTAAGGTCTCTGCCCAATCTCCAGGAATCAAGGTTATTACAGCACAAGATACTTCAGGTAATCTTGCAACCACAACTTTCTTTATCATACCTCAAATCACACAGCTTAATCCTTCATTTAGTCTTGCTGGTAAAGAGATTACAGTCTGTGGTTCGTCATTCTTTGAGAATAGCTTGGTTACAATCTCCTTCTCCACCCATCTCACCATCACCACCACTCAGTCAAGCATAAACGGCACCTTCTCAGCCACCTTCATTGTTGATACCCAAACCCCAGGCACTAAAGTCATTACCGCCACAGATACAGAAGGCAACCTTGCTACAACTGTCTTTATCCTCCTTCCCCCAACATTCCTGAAGATTCTCCCATCATATAAGATTATCGCCAAGAATCAGGAGTTTGATGTGGAGGTGAAAATTGATGATGTCAGAAATCTCAAGGGTGCTGAGGTGCATCTGTCCTTTGACCCTAATGTTCTTGAAGTATTGAGCCTGTCTGAAGGAGGCTTTCCTTCTGGAGGTTTTGTCATCAAAGGCACTAATTCAGGCAAGATTGACTACACAGTGATTCTCTTATCAGATTCTGCCACAGGTTCTGGTCTCCTATGCTCAGCCAGGTTCAAAGGAAAGAATGCAGGCACAACAAGCATCAGGTTTGATTTTGACCAGGCAGGAAACAGGATGACCATGTTAGCAGATAGCCAGAATCAGATGATTCCATTTAACAAGGATGAATCCTTGGTTTATGTAGCTGGTGTTCTCTCTGTATCCCCAGAGAATAAGGTTATCCTTTCCGGAAATAACCAGAGTTACTCTGCCTTTGCTATTTGTGAAGCAGGGAGCGTCAATGTCACAGGCTCAGCTACATTCTCTGCATCAGGGGGAGGATCATTTACCATCAACATATTTGAGGCTCATTACATTGGAACATATACAATATCTGCTCAGTTCTTAGGATTGACTGGCACAACCTCTGTCTATATAACCCCAGGAACACCAACATCCCTTCTCTATGTTAGTGGCAACAATCAAACCTCAACCTGCACAACTACCTTAGCTAATCCATTTGTAGTAAAGGTAGAAGATTTCTACCATAATCCTTGCCTTGGTGTCTTTGTGTCCTTTGTGGTTATCTCCTCTCCTCCTAATGCAGAAGGCTATAGCCTATCTTCCACAGAAACCCTGACAAATCTTAATGGAACCACATCAAGTTATCTTACCTTAGGTGATGAACCACCAGGCTCTTATACCATCAGGGCAAGCTCCGGCAGTCTCATACCCTTTGATTTTACTGCCTGGTCTCTCCGAAGATTTGGCAATATTGCCGGAATCTGTCTGATAGACTATGGAACAGAAGGACAAAGGACAGCAAGCATCACTGTAACCTTGATTGAGACAAGTGCTACCATCACAACCAATTCTAACTCCTACTTTATCTTCTCAAATATCCTTGTAGGAACATACACCCTTTCCTTCACCTATCCTGGGGCAACCCCTGCCACAAAGACCAATGTAGTTATAACTCAGACTCAGGTAAATGATACTACAGATATTGGCACCATCACCCTGATTATGGGTGACCCTAATGGAGATGGACAGATAAATATGCTTGATTTGCAATATATTGCTGACTCTAATGCTTATGGCTCACAGCAAGGAGACCCAAATTATAATCCTGCTTGTGACTTTAACTCTGATGGACAGATAAATCTCTTAGACCTTTTGATATTGGCAGACAACTTTTGGAAACAACAGCAAGAAGGAAAAGGAATGAAGACTAAGACAAAGACCAGGGATAGAGCCATAGCTTTAAGGTTTGAACCAAACTCTATTGATGATGCCAGAATAGGTCAGATAATCACGATGAATATCTTAGTTTCAGGTGCAAAGGACTCTTATGGAGGAGAGGTTCATCTTTCCTTTAACCCAGAGGTCTTAGAGGCAATAGATATAACTAAGGGAGACTGGATAGGAGAAAGCTGTGAGCTACAAATAAAGAGGATAGACCAGAGCTCAGGAAGAATAGACTTAGCCCTTGGAACACTTAAACCCATAAGAGAAAGCTCAGGTCTATTTGCCACCATAACCTTTAGGATAAAAGCAGAGGGAGAGTCTCTTATCAGATTTCAGTTTGACACAGAAGCAAACAGGAGGACACTCTTTGTTGAGAAAGGCTATGTTGTCCCAGAGATAAACCCAGATGAAGGAAAGATAGAGGTTATTCCAGGTGTCTCAATACTCCTCCAAAGCTACCCCAATCCTTCTTCAGATTCCTGCTACATACCCTTCAAGCTATCAGAGGATGCAGAAGTTGTCGTTGAGGTCTACAACATCCTTGGACAAAAGGTTAAAACAATAGAGGCAGGATGGAAAAAGGCAGGTTTATACATAACTAAAGAGAAAGCCCTATTCTGGAATGGAAAGAATGACAGAGGGGATAAACTATCCCAGGGTCTATACTTCATAAGCCTTAAAGCAGGAAAGTATTCTGGAAGACAAAGGTTGGTGATTCAGAGATGAAAAAGAAGCTGTAAGCTATAAGTTGTAAGCCCTGAAGGATAATTTTAGTAACACTTTACTCACTCAGGCTTCAGGCATTCTATTAACCTGACACCCGACACTTTTTAGGGATCAGGCTTCAGGTATCAGATATTTTATTGACCTGACAGCTGATACCTGAATGCTTACTTCAGCCCTGCCCTCAGGATGTCGTGGATATGGATGACGCCTTCTGGTATTTGATTGTTGTCAACGATAACAAGGGATGTTATGGAAAAATCCTCCATAGTTCGTAAGGCAGCAATAGCCAGAAGATCCTTCTCTATCACTTTTGGATTTTTGGTCATAGCTTCTTCTGCTGGAATATCAAGTATATTCTCTTTGCCCTTCTCAATAAGCCTCCTCAGGTCTCCATCGGTAATTATACCAACAAACTTTCCTTTAAGATCGGTAACTATAGTCATACCCAGCCTCTTTCTGCTCATCTCTAAAATTGCAGACTTTATTGGTGTAGATACCAGAACCTTTGGAAGATTATCCCCTCTCGTCATAAGGTCAGAGACCTTGAGCAGGAGCTGTTTTCCAAGTAGTCCCCCTGGATGTAAAAGGGCAAAGTCCTTCTCTGTCAACCCCCTCTCTTTGAACAAAGCCACAGCCAGAGCATCTCCCATAGCCAAAGCTGCTGTGGTGGAAGCAGTTGGAGCAAGACCCAGAGGGCAGGCTTCCTTTTCCACAGAGACATCCAGGACAATATCTGCATTCTTTGAAATAGGAGAGCCTGAGTCTCCGCATAGGGCGATAATCTTGACACCAATCCTCTTCAGGGATGGAATAATCTGGTTTATCTCTTCAGTCCTTCCTGAGTTTGAAATGGCAATGACAATGTCATCTTTAGTAACCATTCCAAGGTCTCCATGTATGCCCTCGGTAGGATGAAGGAAGAATGATGGTGTTCCTGTAGAGGATAGGGTTGCCGAGAGTTTTTCGCCAATTATGCCTGACTTACCTATGCCGGTAACTACAACCCTTCCTTTTCCAGAAAGGATAAGTTGGACAGCAGACTCAAAAGAAGAGTCTATCCTTTCTATGAGCCGAGAGATAGCCTCTGCCTCAATCTCTAAAACCTGTTTAGCTATCCTGCATAAATCCATACCCTTATTCTACTTCAGCAAACCTCCTCTTGTCATCAGTTTTTTATTGACCTTGTTATTTTAATGGGTTATAATTAGTAACTACTCAGGTGTAAAAAAGGAGAAAAGGAGAAGATGGGGAAATGGGAGAGAATACAGAATACAGAATACAGAATACAGAATACAGAATACAGAATCCAGAATACAGAATTCAGAATTAAGAATATTCTGACTCCTGTATTCTGACTCCTGTATTCTGATTCCTGACTCCTGAATTCTGACTTCTATTAACCTTCTCCCCCCTCCATCTTACACATTTAGATAACTGAATAGTTACTATAATTATGCAGAGATTGATTATACCTTTAATTCTACTCTTACTTTCAGGGGTAAGCCAGGGGATTGAGGTTGAGCTATCAAAGAAGGTTCTCAAGCTCGGAGAGGCTCTTGAGGTAAAGGTAAGGGGGGTAGAGAAGAGCGGAAATTACATCTGCTGGCTTAATGATAGCCCCTATCCACTCTATTGGCTTAATGCCAACACTCTCAGAACATTCATCGGGTTTGGAGCAAAGTTTAAGGCAAAGACCTGCTCCCTCAAAATAGAAGAGGTAAAGGACACACTCCTTCCAAAGTATGAAGAGAGCAACAGGGAAAAAAAGAGCATTTATGTAAAAGCCTTGGCAAATGCCTTACGAACAGAGACACCTGCGCAGCTCTGGACAGAAGATTTTACATGGCCAACAAGGGGAAGGATCTCTGGAAGGTTTGGGGAGAGGAGGTGCGATCAGAATGGCACCTATCTTGGCATACACCAGGGGATTGATATTACTGGAAAGACTGGCACACCTATCTTTTGCCCAAATAACGGAAGGGTTGTTCTCACAGGTAGATTTGATTTAGAAGGAAAAGTATTGGTCATTGATCATGGCCAGGGGTTTGTCTCAACCTACTTTCACTTATCTGAAATTTTAGTGCAGGAAGGGGAATCAGTAAGGAAAGATCAGGTAATCGCAAAGGTTGGGGCAACTGGCCGGGTTACTGCCTCCCACCTCCACTTTGGCTTATATATCCACGGCACACCGATTGACCCGCTATATTGGCTACCTAAAGATACCAGTAGCTATTTGAGAAGTGGTCAAAAATAATTTAAGTTATACTAAAATAAATGTAAATTGCAAATCGTAAAATGACAGAATTCAGAATACAGAATTCAGAATAGATACAGGTTTTTTTATTCTGACTCCTGAATTCTGACTCCTGAATTCTATTTAGTTTTTTGGAAACCTGATTTATTTTCGGTATAATACCTATCCCATATTTTCCAACTTCCAAAAGAATTTAGCTGAATGCTCATCATCCAAAAAACTTTTTCCTATCCCTGATTCTTCTTCCTTCATTTTACCATGACAGTCAGAACCCCCTGTGATGAGAAGGTCATACTGGGTTGCTTTCTGGATAAGCCGCCTTTGCGTCACCTGTGTAATTTTCGGATGAAAAATCTCAATTCCCATAAGCCCTGCCTTCACAAGTTGCGGGATACGGTTGATCATCTGATGAGGATGGGCAAAGACAGGGATACCTCCTGCTTCTTTGATAATATGTATAGCCAAATCTGGTGTAGGCAACGACTCTCTCTCCACCCACCCAACAGAGCCATAAGAGAGATACCTCTGGAAGCAGGAGATCACATCAGAACCAGACCCTTGTTTACAAAGAAGACTGGCAATATGAAGCCTGCCTATTGTTCCAGGACCAGCAACTTTCTTCACCTCGTCAAGCTCAATCTTCATTCCAGACCTTGCCAGCTTTTTAACAATTAACTCCACCCTTTTTTCTCTACCTTTATGAATAGATGAAAGCATCTCTTTTAGCTTTGAATTCTCGGGGTCAACAAAGTAGCCGAGGATATGAATCTCTTCACTCTCCTTGCCGCTGTCACATCCTATTTCAATCCCTGATATGACAACAAGGTCAGAGGCAATGGCTTGAACAAAGGGTATTCCCTCCATCGTCTCATGGTCTGTAATGCTGATACAAGAGATTCCCGCGTTTTTTGCACAGGTCACTACCTCAAAAGGGGTAAGTGTGCTATCCGAATAAATGGTATGAATATGCAAGTCAGACTTCATTCTCTATAGCTATTTATACTCAAATAAATCAGGTTTATAACAAACTAAATAGAATCCAGTAGTCAGAATACAGGAGTCAGGAATTAGAATACAGGAGTCAGGAATTAGAATACAGGAGTCAGAATTCAGGAGTCAGAATATTCTGAATTCTGAATTCTGTATTCTGGATTCTGTATTCTGTATTCTCCTTTATAACCTTATCCAATATTCCATATAGAATTCAGTAGTCAGAATTCAGGAGTCAGGAATTAGAATACAGGAGTCAGGAGTCAGAATTCAGGAGTCAGAATTCAGGAGTCAGAATATTCTTAATTTTTAATTCTGTATTCTGTATTCTGTATTCTGGATTCTGTATTCTGTATTCTCCTTTATCACCTTATCCAATATTCCATTCACAAAGCGGAAGGAATCCTGCGTGCTAAACCTCTTTGTCAGCTCTATTGCTTCATCAATCACTACTACAGGAGGGGTTTCGGCAAGAAACAGGAGCTCAAATAGGGCAAGCCTTAAAATGTGGTGGTCAAGAAGGGCAAGCCGTTCAAGCTCCCAGTGTTCAAGGTGAGTCACTATTGTTTTATCAAGTTCTATCTGTTCCTTTATTGTTCCATAGAAAAGAACTGTGGCAAATTCTATTACTTCTTCATCCTCTGGATATTCAGAAAAGTAGGATTCTGCCACCTTTTCTGGTGGTTCGCCAGTTATACCCTGCCAGTAAAGAAGTTGTAAAGCTGTTTCTCTTCCCCTTGTTCTCTTTCTCATTTTTTTAAATATTCCCTAATCCCTATTCTCTATTCCCTAATCCCTATCAACTATCAACTATCAACTATCAACTATACACTATCAACTATCAACTATCAACTATCAACTATCAACTATACACTATCAACTATCAACTATCAACTATACACTATCAACTATCAACTATACACTATACACTATCAAAAAATCTCTTGTCAAAAGTAGTTTATCCAAACTATAATCTTTTTATGATTTCTGCAGGAGACTTAAGGGCTGGCACAAACATAGAATATAATGGTGCAATCTGCACCGTTATTGACTTTGCTCATATCAAGCCTGGAAAGGGCGGTGCCTTTGCGAAGGTAAAGCTGAAACAAATGAAGACAGGTGCTATTGCTGAGCATACCTTCAGGCCAGAAGAGCGTTTTACCCATGTTCAGATATATGAAAAGCAATATCAATATCTCTATAGCACTGGGGATGAATTCTGGTTTATGGATAATGAAACTTATGAGCAGATAAATTTGAACAAGGATATAGTCGGCGAGCGGGCAAAATATCTCATAGATAATATGGGAGTTTCTCTACTCTCCTATGATGAAAAGATTATTGACCTGAAGCTCCCGGTAGTTGTAGTCCAAAAGATAACAGAGACAGAACCAGGGTTTCGAGGGGATACTGCCCAGGGTGGAACAAAACCCGCTATTACAGAAACAGGGCTTGCTGTTCAGGTGCCACTTTTTGTTGAGCAAGATGAGTTAGTAAGGATAGATACAAGGACTGGTGCGTATCTGGAGAGAGTAAGGTGAGTGCAGAACACATAGAAAAGCTCGCCCTTCTTATGGCAAAGAAAGGCATCTTAGAGTTAGAAATAAAAGATACTGATTTTGAATATAGCCTGAAAAGGAGTAAACTTCCCCTCCCCGTCTCTCTCGCCGAAAAGAAAGAAGATGTATGGGAGATTAAAGCAGAGACAGTTGGCATCTTCTACCCCAAGGTAAGGTCAAAAGAAAGAATAAAAAGCAATCAGATAGTAGGTTTGATAACGGTAATAGGAGAACCTTTTGATGTTGCGGTAGATAGAGAAGGAGAGGTTCTTGAGGTTTTAGTAGAAGAAGGCCAAGCGGTCCAATATGGACAGCCTTTATTTTTGATGCAAAAATGAAGGTATTTTGGTAGCTATTACTATTGCCCTTTCAAGATTGAATTCAGAGGGTACAGACGCTTAAGTTTTATACGAACATTCCTTTTGACAGTATTAGTCAGTAAGTAAAAATAACTTCCACATCTTGCTTGTCTTTTGCTCCGTCTTCTGCGTTGTGCCAAAGGTTACATAACGTTGCTATGCGCCCTTTGGCACGCCTTGAATACGAAACAAAATCCTACGCAATATATGAAAGTTATTTTTACTCACTTCCTTATTGGTTTTTCTGCTTCCTTGACCCTTGACTTTTATACAACTCTCAGGCATTTTGTGCAGAGGTTCATGCGTACTGTTCGTCCTTCAACTTGTCTTTTTGCAGAATGGAGGTTTGGAAGCTGTCTCTTTTTTGTCTTATTGTTAGCGTGGGAGACACTATTTCCTGTAAGTGGTCTTTTTCCACAAATATCGCAAATTTTACTCATTCTTTCTTCTCTCCTTCTAAGGGTTTTTCCTCTAATCCCTTCTTCTTTATATTCACATAGGCTACAGCTGCCCGATGTGGTGCTTCATAACCTATGGCTGCAAGCCTCATATTGCCTTCTGTATCTGGGGCACAGAATTCTATCTCAAAGCTTCCAGAATCATCTGCATTAACCCACTGAATCCCCTCTGTAATGCCAAAATCTACCCTAATCTTTTCATTCTTTTTAAATCCATTTCCTTTGGCAAGGATAATATTCCCTGGTGCAGCCTCTTTTGGTGAAACAAGGTAGATATTTGGTCTAATCTCAAAAGGTATCGTTTGAAATATCCTGGACAGGGTGCTTTTTATGGTGATTATCTTTAAGCCCCCTGGTTGGGTATCAACAGGAAACCCTGTGACAAAACTCCCATCCTCTCCTACTGTAAATGTAGAGTAGTCAGGTTTATCCCCAAAGCCAATAAGAAGATTCTCTCCGCTTGCAAGACCAGATATATCTGGATTTATCAGGCTTCCTACAAAGCCTTTATCTGGAGAAAGGGATGTAAATGTTGGCAGAACATTGAAAGAGACAGTATAGGAAGCTGGGTCTTGCTGGCCAGTTATTAATATTTTTTGTTTTCCACCCAATGACCTTGGCACGCTGAAATTGGCTTGAAAGTTGCCAGTAGAATCAACTGTAGCTAAAGTTACTGTCTCTATGTTTCCAAAGCCTATCTTTATTTTGTCGCCTGAAATAAAGCCGCCTCCAGATATTAAAAGTGCTGACCCAACCTTTCCTTCCTCTTGTGAGAGCTTTGTGGTTGTCTTCATCAGGAATGTTGCCTGTGCCATAAAATATGTGGAGTGACCTATAGCAAACAAGCGGTTCTCACCCTTTGGTTGTCCATCTATCACAAATTCTACAGAAAATGTGCCCAAGGGGCTGGCATTATCAACTATAGCCACAACATTCCTTTTTCCAAGGCCAACCTGAATTCTCTCCCCTGCTCCGAACCCCTTTCCTATAAGTTTCACCTTTGTTCCAACAGGGCCTTCCTTTGGTCTCATCTCCACATCCGGACTAAGAAATGTTGTGCCCTGCTCCACCTTTTCTGAGGTAGAACCTGTAGCGACGATGCTTTTATGTCCTCCTGTCTGGACATGCACCTTCAGGATTGTCTCAAAATCCCCAGCTTCAGATGATGCAATAGTCTTTGTAACACCACAAAAGTCAAGAAGAATCTTCTCCTTTTGCGAAAATCCCGCTCCCTTTACAGTAATCGTTCCATCAATCTTTACACTTTTTGGCTCTACAACAAGTTCTGCCAATAAAGATGTCGTCATAACCAGAGATAAAAATAAGCCCAATTTCTTCATTTCTATGCCTCCTCTAAGTAATTTTGATATAGTTTAAGAGAATCCTTAGTAATTGTCAAGTAGATTTCAAACTAAGTCGCTGTGCAAAAATAACTACTACATTTTACTTGATCTTTTCGTCAATTGCTGCGTCATTCACTCAGTCACATAGTTCAAGGCTATGCTCCTTCGTTCTTTCCTTGCACTTGACGAAAATCTCTGCGTAAAATTGTAACACTTATTTTGTTCCAGCTCCTAAACGATTACCTTTGTTGTAATAGTTATCAACTTTTGTTGATTGCTATTTTATGCCCTCGGATGGGCTTTGTCATAGACCTCTTTCAATCTTTTTGTAGTAAGATGGGTATAGATTTGGGTGGTAGATAACCGCTTATGGCCCAAAAATTCCTGGACAGACCTTATATCCGCACCTCTTTCCAAAAGGTGGGTAGCCACTGAATGCCTCAAGGTGTGCGGAGAAAGATGGGAAAGACCTGCTTTTTTTCTTACCTTCTCAAGTATCATCCAGACACCTCTTGTTGTAATCCTTTTACCAAACCTATTCAAAAATAAAACATTTCTTTCTCTGCTACCTTCTCTCAAGTAGGATTCTAAAGCCTCCCCTGCCAAAGAACCAAAGGGCGTAATCCTCTCCTTTTTTCCCTTTCCAAAACACCTGACAGTGCCTATTCCAAAATCAATATCCTCTATATTAAGACCCGCAAGCTCAGACACCCTGAGGCCGCTTGAGTATAGAAGCTCAATGATGGCACGGTCTCTAAGACTAAATTTATCATTCTTGGTGGCATCAATCAACCTCTCTACCTCTTCGGTCTGGAGAAAATGTGGCAACCTCTGGGGAAGCCTTGGAGATGATATTATCTCTATTGGATTTCTTTCTGTTCTCCCTCTAATGGATAGGAACTTATAAAAAGATCGCAGGCAGGCAATCTTTCTGGCAATTGTCCTCTTTGAAAGACCTTTTTCTGTGAGTATGCCTAAATATTCTCTCACATTATGATGGTCAGCAGATTTTATCTTCTTCTTCTCTAAAAAGGAGAGCCAACCTATGATGTCAATTTTATAGTTTCTAATGGTATGAGCAGAGGAATCTCTTTCAACTGAGAGATGCTTCAAAAAATCGTTTAGCTCCCTTTTCATTGACTAATCTTTACTTCACCTGGCTAAAGTGTTACCAGGATTTTTGTCTAATTACTGGACTTTTGCAAATTTGCCAAAGTCCAGATTTTATATAGATTTATCAGTGTTAATCCAAAGCGTATCTGTGGCGAGATTTATTTTATTTTTCTGTTTTTCATATCATCCCTTAATCACCCCAAGGGGCTTCATTCTGACAATCTTCTTGGCTATACCAGCCTTATAAAGCACATCTACCACCTCATCTATATCCTTGTAAGCCTCTGGCATCTCCTCAGCCAGTGTCTCCCTTCCAGCAGATTTGACAATGATTCCCTTCTTTCGTAGCTCCTGGTCTATAGACCTTCCTGCCCCT
>JAZDOR010000005.1:0-4203 GCA_043798435.1 bacterium | reverse complement strand
GATTATACTCAAATAAATCAGTATATATCTATATATCGGCTTTTTATAAAAAATACTTAAATGTTTTTTGAAAATTTGGAAATCTGTTGTTTGTGAGTATATATCATTTTTAGTGCGGATTTGGAATGTGATGTCCATAGGTTGTGAGGGAGAAAAAATATGGAGGTGAAGAAAATGTTTAGAGCTAATAGAATGATGATGCTTTTAATAGGAGTTTTGATGCTCTGGACGGCTTTAAGTTGGGCTGAGGTGCCTTGGCCACAATATCAGCACGATGGGCAGCGGACAAGCAGGAGCCAATATCCTGGTCCTGATAATTCAATACTGAAGGGTGGAAAATCCCAACACCTTCCTCATATCAGGGTCTTTGGTGGGATTGGAACCTGGACAGGGACAGCAAGGGAGATAGAATTGCTTAAGAAGTGGGAGGCAGAGCACTTTGAGTTTACCTCTAATGGAGATATTCTTGCTTATAGAAGGTATAATCCTGATATGATCGGGGTGATGGTCTCTACCCCTGATACAATCTATGATGACGATTTTGCTGAATTAGATGTAGCCTGTCAGGGAGCAGGGAAAGATTTTGAGGACTGCTTCATCCATTTTGCCGGGGATACATCAGTCTATATGACAGAATTTGAGGATTGGAGAGGAGTTTGGATAACCGGGACAATAACCGGCTGGGACCAAGCCAACGACAAGAATGGTAATGGCTATCTTGATGATGATGAGTTTGCCGAATTACTCAATCCCAATGCCACAGCCAGAAAAAGAGAGGAATCCAGGATACCGGATGCCCAGGGAGGATGGGAAATAGCTCGCCTTCGAGCAAATATGGGTAATCCATTCTATCAGGATTACTATATTGACCAGCTAAAGGACGACCTGGCAAAAGACCTGGGTGATGGCATTACCTGGGACGGGGTCTATATTGATGGGATGCAGGGTAATATAGAGCTTCCTTCTATCAAGAGTGGTGGTGCTGTCCTTGAGTATCCGGATAAAACTCAATACCGCAATGACCTTCTCTCTCTTCTGGATAAGATCAAGGATGCAGTTGGAGAAAAACTTATTGGAGGGGATGCAGGTTCAACCCAATACCTCAGTATAGAGGAAAAGACCGATTATATAAAAAGATTTTGCTTCTCTTATGAGATAGATTGGGGAAGGTTTGAAAAATACTCTAATTACCTTGAGAATACAAGGTCAAGGGAACTTACGAATATCATTCATTATCCCTTAGGATGGACAGCTGACAATCGTAGGAAGATATACGGTTTAGCTACCTTTTATCTTGTTCAAAACCCATCTTACGACTACTTCAGCTATGGCTACTGTAACGGATTGACAAAGGAGGGATGGATCAAGGCGATAGAGACCGATATTGGAAGACCAAAGGGAACCTGGACTATCTTTGCTGAAGGAGATGACCCTTATGATGGAAAGCCCTACAAGGTCTATGTTAGAAGGTATGATACGGCTTTAATCTTAGTCAAACCAAGGACTTGCTGGGCTGGACCAGCAGGCACAGAGACCGCCACATACCACAACTTAGATGGGGAGTATTATTCCCTTCAGTCTGATGGAACTATCATTGGTCCCATCTCCTCAATCAGCCTGATGAACTATGAGGCTGTCATACTCCTTGAACCAGCATATATAAAGCCAGACCTTGGTGTGAAGGATTTCCGCTTTCATCCTGAGGATCTTCTACCTGAAGAGAAGGCAACAGTTACGGTGAGGGTATATAATAAAGGAAATTGGAAGGCAGAGAACATAGATGTCTCTTTCTTTGAAGGAGAGCATAAGATAGAAGACCAGACCATCGCCTTATTATACCCGGGCTCAGTGACTACCCTTCAAATCTTATGGGAGAATGTTTGTAATGAGGCTGAGATAAGTGTCTGTATAGACCCGGATAATACCATTGAAGAATTTAACGAAGGGAATAATCAGGTCAAGGATTCGGTAAGAGAGTATCGCCGAAGGATATTTAAGCTGAAGACAGAAAAGGTGGCAGATACTCAGGAGATCATTACCCCTTCATATTTCAAGCTCATCTTTGATAGCGATGTTAATGTGTTGACCTATCCTGGTGAACATGGGGCACAGGGTGCCAGGATATGGAGCACATATGACCTTGAGCACGACCCGGATGAGACGACAAACATAAGCTCCTATTCTCAGGATCTTATAGGTGATGGCATTTGGAAGGGAACTATTGAGATGATAGAGTCCTCGCCAACAAGGGTGATTATGGAGCTTAAGGGTTCCTTTGGGGGTCCTGAGTATGAGACCAAAGTCACCCGAAGATACACCATTTACCCTACAGGCCAGATCTATATGAGGGAGAAGCATGATCAAATACCTGCTGAGCATCGTTTGGGTCCATATGTCAATGGTGTCTGTTGCTTCACCGCTGCTGACCAGCATGCTGACCCAAAGGATGAAGACTTCTTCTGGAAAGCCTGGGGAGGAGTGAGATATCTCTCTGAGAAAGAGAGTTCCTTCTGTCTCTTTCACAGTAATGACAGGCATCCAACCTATCTGACACCCCACTTTGCTACTGATACTTTGATAAAGATAATCGATGTCAAGATGGATAGTCTGATTGCCTTCCATTATCAGACAGGAAGGGCGTATTATCAGGGAAGATGGGCACATAGATCCTACCAGGGTGATCTGAATATGTACTGGCGGCCAATGCCTCCTTTTGACCCCTTTGGTTCACTCACCTATACCTTCCTTCTTCAGATAAAGCCTGATACGATGAATGACAATCAAGTAGTAGTTCCCTATGTTGAGGATTATCGTCATCCTGATGCTTTAGAGTTTACCACAGGTTCTGAGGTTACAGATGATCTGGGAGACTTGAATTGTGATGGATACATTGAATCTGAGGGGTGCTATGTGATGAGGCTTCAAGATGGTGCGGTTGAATTTATCCTTGACGGCACACAATTTGTTAGATTCAATCCTGTCTTTAAGATACTCAATTGGTCAGGAGGCCATCCAGAAAGGATATGGATGGATGAAAAGCCATTAAAACCGGAGTATGACTATAATGCTGCTGTAGTAGATAGCACCTTGATTCTCCAATACTTAGGGAGAGTGGAAGGCAGAACTGCCATCAAGATATTGGGAAAGGCAGCCTACCTTCTCAAAGGTTATATTCAGACATCTACCGGGATGAGAATAGAAGGGGTAAAGGTGGTTCTCTCCGGTGATTTCTCTGCTACCTACACCACAAAGGCTGATGGCTATTATGAGTTCTTCCTTTCACCCGGCACTTATACCCTCAACACATCCCATCCAGGCTACACCTTCACACCAAAATCAGCCCAGATAACCATCAAAGATACAAACCTGACTCAATCCTTCACAGCAACCGGCATCTCCTGCATCACCCTGAAGAAGACCTGCGATAAGAAGTATATTGCCAAAGGAGGGACACTGACCTATACCATCACCTACACCAACGAAGGCGAAGGGACAGTGACGGATGTGAGTATCATTGAGGTGTTGCCGGAGCACTGCGTGCTAAAAGGGATGAGGGATGAGGGATTAGGGATTAGATATTGGTATAACGAAGGTTGGCAGATAGACCTTAGTGAGTCTGCCACAAAGATAAAGTGGGTTATCCCTGAGGTTACCCCGGGTGAGATGGGCACAGTCAGCTTTACAGTGGAGGTAAGATGATTGATGACCAGCTTATTCTTGACAGGAGTAAAATTTATATGATAAATTATATTATGAAATGGTCACCAATTTTGTAAGAGGAGGTGTTAACAAATGGCTATTGGATTAAAGAGTAAAGAAAAAGTGAGGTTTACTGTTTCGCTCTCTCCTAATATCTATAATCAGGTATTCGCTGACAGGAAGATGAATCGGAGTCAATTTATTGAAAGGGCTTTAGAGGAATTCAGCAGAAATGAATTGAGAAGAAAAGTGGCTGAGTTCTGCTATACAAAAGATGAATCTGACCTTTCTGATGCTGAATCAGCCTTGCCTGCTCAGAGGGAGGTATTAGACTATGATTGAGCATACCTTTCCTAATCGAGGCGAAGTCTGGCTGGTAGATTTTAATCCGGCAAGAGGACATGAACAAAAGGGTGTGCGTCCTGCTTTGGTTATTCAGAGCAATCTTATCAATCAGACAGGATTTGGCACAACTGTTATTTTAGCTATCTCAAAATCAAACGA
>JAZDOR010000199.1:0-3298 GCA_043798435.1 bacterium | reverse complement strand
TCATTGCAAATTTAGCATTGTAAAATGCAAATTTCAAATTTGAAATGCTAAATGCTAATTTTGCAATTTGCAATGATTTCTCGTTCCTCCATCTTACATTTCACTTGAGTAAATAGTTGCCTCTATCTAACAGGTCTGCCTCTATATTCATCACCCCCATTTGCGGCTGTTTAACCTAAAGATTATAAAATAAAAAAAGCGTCCCCATCGCACAGATTATGCGACAAAGACGCCTTTCTTCTCTTTCAATTCACGATTCGCAATTAACGATTCACGATTACTCTCTCTCTCTCTCTCTCAACACAACACCTTCTCCTTAAATAGCCTCTACCATTAAGCGATTTCCTTCTTTCCATGCCTTAACCCTTCCTCCAATCTTTATATCCATCTCAGAAAGTAGGTCTTTTGGCAACAAGACAGATGCCCCTTTTTCTCCTACAGAGGCTGTGTATACTGATTTTACAGCTACTGCTCCTTCCTCTGCCACCTTCCAGCCTTTCTCATTTAGAGCCTCAAATGGACTCTGCTTTTCCCAAAACTTTCTCTCTTCCTTTAATGACTCAAACTTTGGTATATCCTTCATCTTCCTACCTTACTCTTGAATCTCCTCTGTTCAGTCTCGGTCATCTCTCTTGCTGTAACTACCTTAAATCTGCCAGACGGTCTTTTAGAAAGCACTATGAAAAGGTATCTTCCTCCTTCAGTTTGACCAAGCCCATAGCATGAACCCCTTTTTCCTCTTTGAAAGAGATGTTTGCCTCTTAAAACCTCTTCAACCTCTTTAGGTTCTACTTGATGAAACCAGATATGCTCAATACTTTCATCATCCCATTCAATCTCTATCCTATACATAAAAGGGTTTACATCAAAGCCTGTTTATTCCTCTCTCTCAACATAACACCTTTTCCTCATTGATTTATCCATTATACCCATAGTCTTTTATTTCGTCAAACATTTTTTATTCAAAGCAATATAGACCTCACAGCCAATAATAGGTTTTACCCCAAAAGAGATGCAGTGCTGATAGAACTTGATAGCACCAAAGAGGTTAGCAGTGGTCTGTCAGGGCTATGGCTGGCATACTAAGATGACTTGCCCTTTTGATAAGCTCATCAACCTTTATGGCTCCATCCAGGAGGCTATATTCTCCAGTGGCAATGCAGATGGACAAATTTTTTCATTAAGTGATGTTAACTTGCAGTCGTTTTCCTATCGCCGTAGCAACTCGCTCTAATGTTGACAACTTGATATCTTCTGCATGATTCTCAATTCTTGAAATTACAGTTTTCTTAGTCTTAAGCCGAAAAGCAAGCTCTTCCTGGGTTAATCCTACTGACTTACGTGCCTCCCGAAGCATCGCTCCAATTTTGAACTGTTCGTACCCTTCATCAAATCCTTCAGCAAATTCCCTATCTTTCTTTTTCTTTTCACTTATATATCTTTTTAGATCACTCATGTTTTGTCCTCCTTCTTAAAAAGTCTTTCCTATAATCTTCTGCCCTTTTTATTTCAGACTTAGGTATTTTCTGGCTCTTTTTTACGAATCCATGTGTTAGCACAACCACAGAATTATCTACAAAGAAACAGAATATACGATAAGTATTTGAACCAAATTGGATTCTACATTCCCATATTTCTCCAATAAGTTTCTTAAAATATGAAGACGGGACAACATCTAAATCTTCCAATAAACTGAGCACCCATATTACCTTTTGCACAACCTTTCCAGGTAAAGAATCAAGAAAATCTTGTATCGGATATTTACCATCAGCAGTTTTATAAAAGGTAACAACCCTTTTCACCACATAATGTTAGCCTGTATGTTAACCTTTGTCAAGCAATTTTTATTGGATGTTACAGTTGGCTGGAATAGTTATAAAAAAAGGGTCAAGCCTTTTGAGCCTGACCCCTCTTTTTGTCTCTATGCCCTATTTACCGATAACCGATAACCGATAACCTTCTTCCTATATTACCGATAACCGATAACTGATTACCTATACCAGATGTTATAGCGTGTGCCATCATATTGATACCAGACAGCAATACCATTACCAGAGGTATCCAGAGCTACTTGTGGATATTCAGCATTTCCAGTGTCTCCCTCAATGAGTGTGGCTGATCCCCAGCCTGTACCTGATACATACCTATTTGCCCAGATGCTATCCCTTGTGCCATCATACTGATTCCAAACAGCAATGCCATTACCAGAGGTGTCCAGGGCTACTTGTGGATAATAAGCATTTCCAGCATTATCTGTCTCAATGGGTGTGGCTGAGCCCCAGCCTGTACCTGATACATACCTGTTTGCCCAGATGTTATCCCTTGTGCCATCATACTGATTCCAAACAGCAATGCCATTACCAGAGGTGTCCAGGGCTACTTGTGGAAAATAAGCATTTCCAGTGTTTGTCCCAATGACAGTGGCTGTGCTCCAGGTTCCTGTGCTTTGGCTATATCTATTTGCCCAGATGTTATCCCTTGTGCCATCAGACTGATGCCAGACAGCGATAGCATTACCAGCAGTATCCAGGGCTACTTGTGGAGAAGAAGCATTTCCAGCATTCTCTGTCTCAATGGGTATGGCTTGTCCCCAGCTTTTAGGTTGGGGTTTCATCTCAGAAACCCTCTGGTCAAGCCTCTCTACCCTCTTCTTGATTACACCTGGTAAGCCAAGACCAAACTCTGCAGAAACAAAGCTCGGCAAAAGCCCGGCTATTAGAAAAAATGTGACTATTCTCTTCATTATTTTTCACCCCCTTTGAAGTAATAGGTTAGCCCGATGTTCACCACCAGGTCTATCCCGGATTCACTCTCCTTGCTATCCTTGTCTTTGAGACCAATAAAGGCTGGACCAAAATCCACACTTAGCCCCACATTTTGGTTCACAGGATATTCTAAGCCAGCAAAGCCCAGAAAGACAAAGCCCGAACCCTTTGTAACCGCACCCTTAAAGGTAAGGTAATCTACCTCACCACCCCCATAAACAACAGTCTTTCCCAAGAAGCAGATGCTGTGATAGAGCCTTGGTCCTAAAACAAAGACATCCTCTCCAAACTGGGTTCTAAGCTCAACAGTATTCTTTTTGTCTAAGCTATACTTTATGCCCAGGCCTGGATAGTTCACGCCTATTCCCCACTCTGAAGCAAAGATAAGAGAGGGAAACAAAACTAACAAACCAATCTTTTTCATACTACACCTCCTTGAAATAGAGGAATTCAAGTCATTGCAAATTTAGCATTGTAAAATGCAAATTTCAAATTTGAAATGCTAAATGCTAATTTTGCAATTTGCAATGATT
>JAZDOR010000183.1:0-2451 GCA_043798435.1 bacterium | reverse complement strand
CTCTGTGCCCTCTGCGCCCCTAAAGGTTAATCTTTTCTTCAGATGAGTAAAGTGTTACCATTTTCAGCCTTTTTCCTATGATTTCTTTTGGAAATTGGAAATTAGAAATTGGGAAGAAAAGATTCTGCTCCCTCTGCTAATTTCAAATTTCTAATTTCTTTTAACCGTAATCTTTCAAACAAAAGTGAACCGTCCCGACATTTTCATTTGGCTGTAACATTTACCAAGAATTATTTTGACAAGAAAAAGAGACAAAATCTATAATTAAAAGATGATTAAGGTAAGCAATCTCAAAAAGGCTTTTTCAGGCATTAGGGCTCTTGATGGAATTTCCTTTGAGGTGGCAAAGGGTGAGGTTTTGGGGTTTCTTGGTCCAAATGCCGCAGGCAAGACGACAACTATGCGTATCCTCACCACATACATTGCCCAAGATGACGGAGAGGTTGAGATTGCCGGGTATAATGTCAAAAAAGAGCCTTTAGAGGTAAAAAGAAGGCTCGGTTACCTTCCAGAGAATGCTCCCCTTTACTGTGAAATGGAGGTGAGTGATTTCCTATCCTTTGTGGCAGAGGTGAGAGGGGTAAGCAAGAACAAGACAAAAGAAGCGATGGAGACCTGCGGTCTATCCAATGTCGGAAGGCGACCCATTGGTGAGCTTTCAAGAGGCTTTCGTCAGAGGGTGGGTTTAGCCTCTGTCCTTCTCCATGACCCCCAGATACTCATCTTAGATGAGCCAACAGCAGGGCTTGACCCCATTCAAATTACAGAGATTCGTTCGCTCATCAAAGAGATTGGCAAGGAGAAGACCATCATCCTTTCAACCCATATCCTGCCTGAAGCCCAATCTACCTGCAACAGGGTAATTATTATCAACAAAGGAAAGATTGTCGGCTGTGGAACACCAGAGAAGCTCTCATCTATGATAAAAACAAGAAATTTCTATATCACCCTTAAAGGAAGCGAAATCTTCCAGAAGATTGAAAAACTTCCTGGAGCGGAAAAGATTGAAAAACTCTCTTCGAGCGAGGGTGAAGAGAGATATAAAATAAGCACATCGGCTGATTTGGCAGAAGAGCTTTTCCATTTTGCTGTAGGGTCTGGCCTGGTCATGAAAGAACTAAAATCAGAAGAGGCGTCCTTAGAGGATGTCTTCCTTTCCCTCACCAGAGAAGAAACGGGAGAGAATACAGAATACAGAATACAGAATCCAGAATACAGAATACAGAATACAGAATTAAGAATATTCTGACTCCTGAATTCTGACTCCTGAATTCTAATTCCTGACTCCTGAATTCTGTATTCTATTCATCTTACACATTTATGAAAAAGATTGGCATAGATATTGGTGGCACAAAGATTCAGGCTGGCCTTGTTTTAGGGGATACGATACTCAAAAAGGCAAAAGCACCTACACCTCCATCAGGAAAAGATGGTCTCTTGTTGATTGAAACCCTGCTCAATGAGTTAACCAAAGGAGAAGAGATTGAAGACATAGGCGTTGGAGTGGCTGGGTTTATTGATATAGAAAAGGGAGAGGTAATCTCAAGCCCTAATCTTCCTGGTTGGAACGGGTTTCCTCTAAGGAAGGCGATGGAAGAGAGGTTTGGAAAACCTGTTTTTGTTGATAATGATGTTAATTGTGCCACCTTAGCTGAAGCAAGGTTTGGTGCAGGTGCTGGAAAGAAGAATGTCCTTGGTATATTTGTTGGAACAGGGATTGGAAGTGGAATGCTTATTGATGGCAATTTGATTCACGGTGCAACCTGGAGTGGTGTAGAGATTGGTCATATAACCATAGATCCCAAAGGACCCGCTTGTATGTGTGGAAGAAGAGGGTGTCTTGAGGCATATTCTGGTGGTTGGGCAATTATGAGGCACACTCGCCATAAAGTAGCTGATGTGGATGAGGTTACCAAAGCAGCAGAGGAAGGAAAGAGATGGGCAAATCTTTCCTTAGAAAGGGCAGGAAGAGCCTTGAGCCTGGCTATAGCCAATCTTATCACCACATTAGGCCCGGATGTGGTTATTCTTGGAGGCGGTGTAATAAAGTCCGCACCCCGGATATTTGAAATGGTAAAAGCCCAGGTGCCTTTGATTGCCTTACCTGTCGCTATGAAAGGTGTCCAGATAAAGGTGGCTAAATTCGCCCAAGAGGCAGCACTTTTGGGTGCATCTTTATTAGTAGAATTGTAAGATTTTTTGGTTCTACCGGGTTTTGTGTGGAAAATAGATAATATTTTCATTGCAAAATTAGCATTGCAAAATTAGCAATTATCAATGGAAAGAGAGACAGAGAAGAAAACAGGCGATGATTTGGCAGAGCGATTACTTCATTTTATTGTAGAGCTATGTGCAATCATTGCCAAAAGTATCATTACAGCGAAAGAAAAATAATTTTGAAATGCTAATTGCTAATTTTACATTTTGCATTGAATTATTCAAAAATAATCA
>JAZDOR010000148.1:0-9322 GCA_043798435.1 bacterium | reverse complement strand
GTAACTATTTACCCAATTGAAGTGCAAGAAAAGAATATAAACCACGGAGGCACAGAGGTCACGGAGAGAATTCATTGCAAAATGCAAAATTAGCAATTAGCATTTTACAATGATAATTTTGCATTGATAATTGCTAATTTTACATTGAATTCTCTATGTCTCCGTGTCTCTGTGGTTAGTCTTTACTTCAGATGAGTAAAGTGTTACAAATATGAAAAGAGTAATTGTTATTGGTGGTGGTCCATCGGGTATGATGGCTGCTTACCGGGCTGCAGAATGTGGAGCTTGTGTAACCTTGCTTGAGAGAACAAAAAATCTTGGAAATAAACTGAGGATTACTGGAAAGGGGCGATGCAATATCACCAATATGGCTGAATTAGATGAGTTCATTCAGAATTATGGCAAAAACGGAAGATTTCTCTATGGCTGCTTTACCAGATTCTTCAATCAGGATTTAATAGAATTCTTTAATCAAGGTGGTGTGGACACAGTTGTTGAAAGGGGAAATCGGGTTTTTCCCAAATCTAATGAGGCAGGGGAGATAGTAACCTGCCTTGTAAATTATCTTAAAAGTAATAAGGTCTCAATTAGAACCAATTTTCGGGTGAGCAAGGTTGTGAAGGAAATTGCGGATCGCGGATCGCGGATCGCGGATTTGAGCAAGGTTATGCTGGGTAATAATAAGATTGTGGGTGTAATGGGAGAGGGTGAAATTATTTATGGTGACGCAGTCATTATCGCTACTGGCGGGATGTCGTATCCTGTGACAGGCTCAAGTGGTGATGGTTACAAACTTGCCGAAGAATTGGGGCATAGGATTATTCCTCCTGCTCCTGGTCTTGTTCCACTTGAAATAGAAGAATCTTATGTCAAGGAAATGGCTGGTTTGAGCCTGAAGAATGTTAGTCTCTCTGGATTTTCAAACGGTAAAGAGTTTGTTAAGATGTTTGGAGAGATGTTATTTACTCATTTTGGCGTCTCTGGACCAGTCATTCTTACAATGAGCCATAATATTGTCCAAAAACTTAAATCAGAAAGGGTTACACTCTCAATAAATTTTAAGCCTGCCTTGACAAAGGAGATGTTGGAAAAGAGACTCCTACGAGAATTTGATGAATATGGTAAGATGCAATTTAAGAACATACTGAAGCACTTGCTTCCGAATAAAGCGATACCGGTATTTATAAAGCTCTTAAAAATAGCTGAAGAGAAGAGGTGTGGCGAGATAGATAAGACAGAAAGACAAAGATTGATTGAACTGCTTTCTGATTTCAAAATGCGGGTCAAGCGACCAAGACCTATTGAAGAGGCAATTGTGACAAGTGGGGGAGTAGCCCTCAATGAGATCAATCCCAAGACAATGGAATCAAAGAAGATACAGGGGCTTTACTTTTGCGGTGAAGTGATTGATATTGATGGCAATACCGGCGGTTACAATCTTCAATCGGCATTCTCAAGTGGCTATGTTGCTGGTGAGAATGCCGCAAAGAGTTAAGAGTTGGGGAGTTAAAGAGTTTTTTCTTCAACTCTCTAAACTCCTTACGCTTACATTTATAGTATCTTCCATAAAGTTTCGCACAATTTAATTAAACATTCTGAATTCTGACTCCTGAATTCTGGATTCTGATTGAGATGATTCGTGCGAAGGTTTATGCAACTAACTATATTCTTGGTATAGCTCATTACGAAAGGAAGACATGGCTGATTTTCCAAAGAGGCAGAAGATTATCTCTGAGATGCTGGTCTGGTTCTGGTTTATATACCCTAAACAGGCAGAGATCATAACCTGAGCAGATTTATGTATCGGATAGCCAAATATCCCGGCAGATATGGCAGGAAAGGCAATAGACTTCAGTTTATACTCATCCGCAAGCCTTAATGCGAATAGGGTTGCAGATTTTAGCTTCTCATCTTCCTGTCCCTCTCCAGCTCTTGGACCAACAGCGTGAATTACATACCTTGCTGAAAGGTTTCCTGCGCCTGTAATTACCGCTGTTCCAGTAGGTGTGCCACCAATTTTATCGCACTCCTCTTGAATCTCCCTGCCGCCCTTCTTCAGAATAGCACCAGCTACCCCTCCTCCCATTACCAAAGATGGACCTGCGGCATTGACAATCGCATCTACTGAAAGCCCAGTTATATCACCCTCTACAAGCCTTAAACTCGTATTTTTTACCTTTGTCTCCATCTAAATTTACCTCACCTCGCAAGTAAAGCTGACTGTGCCTGAGGCTGATGGGGTAACCTGTGGGATGAGCCATTTAATCTTTGTGGCAAATTCACTAAAGTTAGGTTGCCAACTATTGCTATACCAATATCTGACCCCTGACCCCTGATCCCCGAAATCTTTTAACACTGTATGTTCTGGCAATACCTCAACAATATTGACATCCGTTGCTATGCCGTTGCCTTTGTTTGTGTAGGTTATCGTGTAGGTGATGGTTCCTCCTTTTGCCACTGAGTTCTTATCACTGGATTTGTAAAGAAATATGGTAGCTGTTGTTGGCAGATGAGCTATCCCTTTGATGCACACATTAGTGTTGCTATATAAGGTTGTGATATCTGTCCAGTTGGTACCATTAGAGCTGATATAGCTCTGCCCAGCAGTAGCTGTAGCCGCAGATGAGTACCCACTCTCTGGATATTCTATAGGGATGGGCTTGTTAAATCCTGGGGTGGTAAACTTGATCGCTATAGCAAAGTTATCCCCGCAGGTGAGCTTGATGGAGGAGTCAAGGTGGACGGTATGATAACCAGGACAGGCAAGAGAACCAGTTTTACTACCCAGCAAGCCCGAAAAACTACCACCACTGAAGGTATTATAGATGTATATCGTATAGGTAGTATTGGCCGTAGCAGCATAAAGACCAACTGAGGTCAACTCTTCACCACTCTTTGCAGGCAGAAAGATGTTGGCCGCCCAAGTATAGCCACCTCCTAAATAGTTTACCAACCCCAAAGGGTCATACTGGTAATTGGTGGAGGCAGGCTCTTGGGCATTAATGAAGGAGGCATTATATTTACCTATATTCTTATCATAATAGGAGATATAGAAGTAGCCACTCTCTCCCCAGTCGGTACCCCATGAGTTCCTGACAATCCATGCACCATTATTAGAAGGGGTAGTCTTAAACTTGTTTTTGTCGAAGTTATCATTCCAGCCTACTATATCTACCGCATGATTGCCGGACTGTATTCCATTATAATAATAAGCATAATAATTTGAATTGTAATATGAACTATCCCAGTACATTGAGGTAGACATCGCCCCATAATCCATCACCGCTTGCTTGATGTTATTGTTATCCAGGGAAGAGGCTCGGTCAGGGATCATAAGGACAGTCTCAAGGTGCTTCTTTTCTTTTAAGCCTGATGGGCTGCTTCCACTATATGGATTGTAAGGGTCATCTGTTTCAGCTATCGGACCTGACCAGCGGGCAAAATAGGCTGTGCTCATAAGCAGGTTGCCACCCTCATCGTGTGCCAGGTCAAAACCGTGTGTGTTCTTGAGGTTGTTCTCAGAGAAATTCCATGTCTCAGGTGAAGACTGGCTTAATAGCCAGGACTCAAGGGAGCCATAAGTAGCAAATGCCCAACACGAGCCGCAATTACCCTGAGCCTTAACAGGGGGCAGCCTTCCTGAGGTTCTAAGGTCATAAGAGGATGGATAGGATAGTAACTTTTGTGGAAAGACCCTAAGCCCTTTTGTGTGGCTCATATCCACTGGAGATGGAACAAGACCTAAATAATATCCCTCCTTGGTGACCAAGGAAGGTTTTCCCTTAATCTGAATTTGACAGATATATTCCTCAAACTCCGGGTTGAGTGGAGCAAGGGTTAACTGAGGCTCATCAGCAAAAGCTGTTCCCATCCATATTTTCATTCCCAAAACCATCCCCAAAAAAACCAAACCTATCAAAATTATCCTTTTTATACTCTCCTCCTAAATTAAATTGTAACACTTTGCTCATCTGAAGAAGAGATTAACCGCAGAGGTCGCAGAGGTCGCAGAGAAATAAAAACTTAAAAAATTTGTAAATTCTCTGCGTTCTCAGCGTGCTCTGCGGTGAACAATTGTCTTCTACTTCACTTGGGTAAATAGTTACTTAAATTGTAACACTTTGCTCATCTGAAGTGGGACTTTGAGATTAGGCACCAGTCACCAGATTGCCCGATAACTATAATTATTGGTAACTGATTTTCCTACACTTTTATTCCTTATAGGTCAAGAAAGAATTTGCCCGGTTTTTTGCGAGGTTTTTTCTCCTTTTCCCCAATGAGAATCAAGCCACGGTGGGTTGCATTTATCTCTGAAGGTAGGAAAGAATATCTTATCTCCACCTCATCCTTTCTAAAGCCAAATCCAAAGGATACGCCAGAGCCAATATCAGTCAGTCTGGTAGAGTATCCTGCCCGAAAGGATATGGTATTGCCAAGGATATACTCGCTGCCAGCAGCGCAGGAAAACCCTTCATCTTCCAGATAAGAGAGGTCTGCCTCAAAAGTTACCGGAACCTTGTTTTCTATGTAAGCCACGCCTGTTCTTATCCCCAAAGGTAAGCGGCTATTCTCATTGATGAAGGATAAGCTCTTTAAGGTAAGCCCTGTGAGAACAAGCCCATATCGTATCTTTGATTTTTTAGGCTGGTTTATCAGGCCAAGGTTCAAGAAAGCCCCATCTGCTTTAACATCGTCAATTGTTTCGGTGAGAAGATTGAGGCTTCCTCCGCAAGATAGACTTTTTGAAACCCTCGTTGCCAGACCAACAGTAGCACAGAGATTACTGGCTGAATAGAGCCTTCCTGTCCCATCTGGGGATTCTTTGGTTGTCTCCTTTATCTTTGGCGAGTCTAAATAGTTCAGTCCAAAGGAGATGATGAGGTCTTTTAGAGGAATGCTTCCAGCAACAAAGTTTTGCTGCGTATCAGCTATCCAGAGGGTATGACCTGCAAGGAATTGAAGGTTTGATAAATTAGAAAGACCTGCTGGGTTCAGAAAGAGTGCTTCTATATCTTCGCCTGAAGCAACATTTGCACCACCCATAGAAGTTGCCCTCGCACCAACACCAATCTTGAGAAAGTCTCCAGAATGTCTTCCCTCTCCTGCAGACAAGACTCCAGCTATTGAGAGAAAAATAACTATTGCCTTCATTTTACCATATCCCAACCTTTACTCTAAACTCTTTTGAGTTATGAGTTATGAGTTATGAGTTATGAGTTATGAGTTTTGAGTTTTGAGTTATTATTCAACTCTAAACTCTAAACTCTAAACTATACACTACTTTATCACCCCAACCTCTCCTGTAACCTTTCTGCCTGCCTGCTCTATCAGGTAGATATACATTCCAGATGAGACAGGCTCTCCATCCTGATTATCCAGCATCCACTTGACTCTACCTGCAGTCTTCTCAAACTCTCGTATCAGTCTGCCTGAAATGGTGTAGATACAGAGATGACAACCCGATGGAAGCTCAAAGACAATGAATTGGTCAGAAGACCTATCGCTCCGGTAGGGATTAGGCCAGACCCTTATATCATCAAGACCTGTTGGCAGAAAAACATTTTCAACAAAGAAGGGATTGCTTGTTGCTGAGATCGTTCCGGATAAGACAGTAATAGATGTAGTCCCGGGTTTAGCTATGGTCACATAACCTGTATATGTGCCAGGCACAGTTATTAAGATTGGATGAATGGTTCCTGATGTGTCTGTCAAGGTTGCCCCTGTCCATATTGGCTCCCCCTTGTTATCTGAGGCAGAAATGGTTATAGGAAAACTGACATTTGTAATCTGATCACCAATTACCCCTATCGCCAGAGAAGCTAATCTGCCACAGACTACGACTATGGCTTGAGCCATAAATGTGGTGTAGGTAGCTGTTATCGTCCATGTGCCTGCTTTTCCTGGATAATAGACATTAGCTGTCATTGTGCCTCCATTTGTGGTGAATGTGACGGAGCCTGTTACTGTCTGGGTGTTGCCATCATTATCCCTGACAAAGGCAATGAAGGCAAGAGAATCATCAATAGTAAGGCTTGCGGCTTGCGGCTGAAGGCTGAAGGCTATGGAGCTTCCCTGGGTAACATAGATTGTGGCTGTGGCAGAAAAAGTGGTGTAGGTAGCTGTGATTGTCCATGTGCCTACCTTGCCAGGATAATAGGTATTGGCTGTCATTGTGCCGATGGGGTCATTCTCAATAAAGGCAGAAGCTACAGTCCAGGTGTTGCCATTGCTATCTTTGATAAAGGTAGTAAAGGCTAAAGAATCATCGGAAGTGAGGCTTGCGGCTTGCGGCTGAAGGCTGAAGGCTGTTGGAGAGCCAGGAATAACATAGACTGTGGCTGTGCCAGTTTGAGTTCCCATTAAATTTTTGGCGGTGATAGTCGTTGTTCCAGACTTTGTCAGGGTTATATTGGTGGTTAATGAGCCTTCAGAAAAACCAGATATAGAGGCAGGGGAAATGCTTCCATTATCTACCGTGAGATTGACTGTGCCTTGGTAGGCTAAAGATGGGCTTCCTTCAATATCTATAGGAGCAATTATAAGATTAAAGGGAAGACCTGCTATAGCTGTAGATGAAGCAATAAGGTTAAAATGGCTAAGAGGATAAGCAAAGATTGAGGAAGAGCCTATATAATCAACGGTAATTGTCTCATAATCTGGAAAGTGGATGAGTTGGATTAAATCAAAGGTAAGATAACTGGTTGGGTCACCAGCCTTTGCCTCAAAGATAATATCTTCAGCTATGCTGCCTGTTCCACTTGTTCCAGTAGGGGGAAACCTCACCCCACTTACTTTTACATAGCCATCCCCTATTTCAGGCTCCATCCAACCCATCTCTGTCAGTAATGAACCTACTGTAGGGGTAGCTATTACCTTTATTTTATTTGGGTCAAAGTTTAGGATAAGATTAGCTCCTCCTAAATCTTCTACGCTCCCTACAATTACATCTACGGTGAATGTTCCGCCTTTTCTAATACAAACGGTTTCCGGCTTTATCTGGATGGATGTAGCAAAGAGACTTGAGCCCAAGAGCAGGGCTAAAAGGATGTTTCTCATAGAGAGGATTATACAGAATTTGCTTATAAAAAGCAACTTCTCTTATCTTGAGATAGCCATAGCCTTGGTATCAGAGAACTTTCCTGCCTTCAGTTGGTAAAAGTAGAGGCCATTTGCTACCTTCTGGTTTGAGTTATTAGTGAGGTCCCAGCGAGCAGCACTGTTTTGTTCTAATGCTTTATAAAACCTTTTTGGTTTATAGCCAATATCTATATTCTTTACCACCTGACCAAGGATATTGTAGACCTTTATCTCAACCTCTGCTCCCTCTGCTAATTGATATGGAATCCAGACACCCTCTCTGGCTGGGTTTGGCACTGATTGGAATAGGGCAGAGTATGCTGGGCCTGCTGGTTCTACACAGACCTCAAAAGATCTGTCTTTTATCTCAATATCATTCCCTGTCAAGGCATAAGAAAGATTCACCCGTATCTTGCTTTCTGGGTCTTCAACCAGTGACTTAAATCTTAGATTGAGCATATTGCCTGATGCTGAGACTCCTTTGTCTATATCAAAAGAGGCAAGACTTATCTCCCCTTTTTCCAAATCAGAGCCAAATCCTTCATCTTGACCAAAAAGATTGCCACTCTCAGCAGAAAGTAGGGCTATCTTTTCTGGGTCGTAGCTTAAGGTAATATTGGCACCGAGAAGATTCTTTGCCTCTTTTACATCTATTCCAAGAACAAATTCCGCATCCTTTCCTACCTCAATCTTTGTGGCAGAAAGTCCTATATCAGCAAAACCACCAGTCTCTGCCAATCCCTTCCCTCCATGGAACCATCTCCACATTTTAGCAAAGATAACCAAGTCCCAAAACTCAACCGCACCATCTGGTTGCGATTGGATATATGGAGGATTTCCAGATTGGTTCTGTCCACCAATATCACCCTTTGGGTCTTGTGATCGCCAGTATTTGGCAAACCAGACAAGGTCTTCAAACGCTATAGTATTGTTTGGATTTTCTGATTGAAGGCTGCCCCCGAAGTCGCAGAGGTATCTAACTATGATTGAACCAGTCTCTGTAGCAATGCTGGTCTCTATATCCTTCGCCTTGATGGTCATTGTGCCTACAGCATACCTCGTGATTGTAGCTACTGCCTTTCCTCCTATGAAATTGCTCAGGGTGTAGCTAATTGTTCCTGGATTAGAGGTAATAACAATCGTTCCCTTATAATCGGAAAATACTTTTTCCTCCTGGTCCTTGGCAGTTACTGTTGTTGTAAATGGTCTTGCCGCAATCACATCCTTTGGAGCAAGGAGGTTAAAATGGTCTAATTGATATGAATAGATATGACCATTAAGAAGGGCAACCGGTATTTCTATGTAGTTTCCTGTGGCAAGAAGGGTTGTGCTTCCAAACATCAAGTCACTCGTTGGGTTATCAGCCAATGTTTCAAAAATAATATTCTCTACTACTGTTCCTGTTCCATCTGCATCACCTGAGGTTGCTATATAACTTAGTTCTATATACCCCTTATCTCGATAAATGTCAGTATAACCACTCCAACCACCTTGTTTTAGAAGAGAACCTAAAGATGGTGTTCCATTAGAAGCAATGCTTACTTTTGAGGGTTGATAGAAGAGATAGAGATGAAGACCTGTCAAATCCTTCACATCTACAATCTCAATATTGACTGTAAATGTTCCATTCTTTTTTGTATAGATTGTCTGCGGCACAATCCTTACAATGGTTGTCGCTGTCTGCACCTCTGTTATATTGCTGGTGCAGGTCAGGGTGCCTGGCTGATACCAGCCGATGACATCCCCTGGCATATCTGCCGCAGACTCAGGGTTGTTTGGAACACTTGCCACAAGGATACCACTGTCTCCTCCATTCACTATAGCTCCAAAACCCTCTGAAATCCCAAGCCCCATCATAACCAATCCCAAAACTACTAATTTTTGCATTTCTGCACCTCCTTAACTTTTTTAAGTATAACATATTTCTTTGATTTTGTCAGTAGAAATTATCACAAACTTGAAAAAGTCAAAAAACTTCATTACTCTATCTAAAATTGAAAAGGAACAATCAATTTAAGGTGGACGGGTTTGTCAAGACCATTTTCCCTCTTTTTTTAGATGCATTCTTTCTGAAAGAATAGATCTAAAAGACCTATAAATTATCGTAACACTTTACTCATCTGAAGAAAAGATTAACCGCAGAGGTCGCAGAGGGCACAGAGAAATAAAATATCTACTTTGAATTTAACCTTATCCATAATTATCTCAGCGAACTCTGCGTTCTCTGCGGTGAATAATTCCCTTT
>JAZDOR010000133.1:0-2091 GCA_043798435.1 bacterium | reverse complement strand
CAGCTTCATGACAGGTAAGAATCCAGGCGAACACGCTATTTTCGGCTTTATGGAAATAGACAGGCAAAGTTACGAATACCTATTCCCTAATTTTAACTCCCTTAAAGAGCAGCCGTTATGGGAGAAAGAAGATATAAAAACGGTTGCCTTCAATATCCCGCAGACCTATCCGGCAAGGCAAATGAACGGCATAATGGTTAGTGGCTTCGTCGCCATAGACCTCAAAAAGGCGACCTATCCCGAAAGGGTCTTCAACTACCTCAACGGAATGGGTTATAGGATTGACGTAAATGCCAAGCTTGCCACTGAAAATCCAGAAGCATTTTTTCAAGATCTCTTTGACACCTTTGAGAAGAGAAAAAAGGCTATCGAATATCTCTATGGCAATGAGGACTGGCAGTTATTTATAGGCACAATTACCGAGACAGACCGCCTTCATCACTTCTTTTATGATTCCGCACAGGGAGGAAAGTATTTTGACATCTTTGAGAAATATTATAGGGAACTTGATAGTTTTATCGGCACCATGGCGAAAACGGCAGCAAAAGATGGCGCCGTTTTTCTGACCTGTTCAGACCACGGTTTTACACCGATAAAGACAGAAGTCTATCTGAATAGATGGTTAATTGAAACTGGTTATTTAAAACTGGATGCTTCAGAAGGACTCAAGGGAATAACTCCTGACACGAAAGCATTCTGTCTTGACCCATCAAGGATTTACATTCATCTGGAAGGAATATATAAAAGAGGAACAGTAAAACAATCAGATTATAAGGGACTGATAGAAGAGTTGAAAGAAAAATTCTTAGAGATCTCATTTGAGGGGCAGAAGGTCATAAAAGATGTTTATCTCAAAGAAGAAATTTTTCATGGCAACTATAGAGATAATGGACCTGATATATACCTTTTGCCTAATTATGGATTTGACTTAAAGGGTTCAACAAACAAGGATCGTATCTTTGGTAAGACACATTTCAGGGGAATGCACACATATGACGATGCACATCTCTTTATATCTACATCTGTTTCTGTGAATAGTAAAGACATAAAAATAGAGAATGTAGCCGGGATGATCGTTCAACATCTAAAATAAGTATTGGTTGTATCCAAATAGGTACATTTTGTTGCTAAATTGTATCCAATAGACACACTTAATAAAGACATAACTATACAAATTCAAGCCATTTTCTGAAAATTCTGATCTTTTTAGCTATACAACAAGCAGTTCAGCCCTTTTAAAACCCTGCCTGCCTTCATAACATAGAATATCCTTCATTGGCATTAAACTTGCTTTTTTATTTGATAACTTCCTCAAAAATACCTGATATTTAAGGATAAAGCTTATATGGTATTTATTGGTATTGAACCTAAGGACACAAGCGAAGTTCGGCTGAAGGCACCAAACAGGCATGATGAGCTTACCCAATAAAGATCACCGGGTTTTGCTGATTGCTGAAGAAGAAGGTGCCAAAGACCTTGCCAAAGAGATTAGGGATTCCTACAAGCATAAGCTACATTCCTTTGCCTACTATAACCTGAACGGAAGTTATGGGATATTTAAAGAGGATGGGGAGCTTATAGAGAAGCCGCTTTGCTGCGACAATCCAGTAGAAGGAATTGTAACGGTTATTAGAGAAACAACGCCTAACGAAGTGTTTATCACAGCCCCCCTGTCTTACCATACTCTCGTTGATACCATGCTGAATTTTAGAAGGAATGGCATAAAATTTATGTTCTCTCCAAAAGCTTATGTACGATGCACTGGCAGGATCGGGAGAAGCAATGGCTGGATTATGCCGGCTATCGATTTAAACACAGGCAATGTTTCGCCTTTCTATAGAATAGCCAAGAGATGTATGGACATTATTGCTTCAACACTCGCGTTGATAGCTTCTTCGCCCCTTTTTATCATTATTCCAATCCTGATAAAGTTAACAAGCCGGGGACCGGTTTTCTATACGCAGATGAGATGTGGCCATAATGGCCAACCCTTTAAAATTTATAAGTTTCGCTCCATGGTAGCCGATGCTGAAAAGATCCTCCCAGAAATTATGGACTTTGACAGACTCAAGGAACCAGTCTTTAAGCTTA
>JAZDOR010000125.1:0-4646 GCA_043798435.1 bacterium | reverse complement strand
ATTCTTTTGACTTTGGATTAACACAGATTACACTGATAAGAATTAAAAAATTATCTGTGAGTATCTGTGTAAATCAGTGTCTAAATATCTCTTCAGTGTTCATCTGTGGCTAAATATTTCCTCAAGATTTTGAGTAATTGCCTAAAAATGAAAGATAAAAGATTGGAAGAAATAGCGTCTGGGGTGTGTATAGAGGCAGATATTGGGATGGAGGATGCCATTTATCTGGTAGCTTCTCCATTCTTTGAGCTTTTATTCTGGGCAAATCTTATCAGGGAGAGATTTAAGGGCAAAATGATTGACACCTGCAGTATCATCAATGCCAAGAGTGGCAGATGCCCAGAGGACTGTAAGTTCTGTGCCCAATCAGCCCATTATAAGACAGAGATACCCCAATATCCGCTTATAGATAGAGAAAAGGTCGCTGAATCTGCTCATTCAGCTAAGTTTTCTGGTGCAAAGCACTTTGGAATTGTAACCAGCGGCAGAGGGCTTAGCCAGAATGAGATAGAGAGGGTGTGTAAGATGATAGAGGCTATAAAAACCGATATCTCACCCTGTGCCTCTCTCGGAAGGCTTACTGAGAATTATGCCAGCCAGCTCAAATCCGTAGGTTTAGTAAGGTATCACCATAACCTTGAGGCAGGGGAAACCTTCTTTGCCCAGATTGTTAGAAGCCATACTTATAAAGAGAGAATAGAGAGTATTGAGATAGCAAAACAAGCAGGCTTAGAAGTCTGCTCAGGTGGAATATTTGGTGTTGGAGAAAGCTGGCAGGATAGGATTGAGCTTGCTTTTAAGCTCAGAGAGCTTGAGGTGGATTCTATCCCCCTGAACTTCCTGAACCCTGTTCCTGGCACACCCTTAGGAGAGCGGGAAAGATTGTCGCCTTTTGAGGCATTGCGGATAGTAGCTTTATTTAGATTCATCCATCCAAAGAGGGATATAAAAATAGGTGGTGGCAGAGAGGTAACACTGAGAGACCTGCAAGGCTGGATGTATTATGCTGGTGCAAATAGCGTTATGATTGGAAACTACCTGACAACCCTCGGTAGACCAAAAGAAGAAGATATGAGGCTGATAGAAGACTTTGGGCTTTATGTTTAATCCGAAAAGTCTTAAATGGTAACGCCAACATCTTGTCGGCATACAGACTGAAAGCCTGCATTACGGGTTTTTCGGATAGGTTCTTGTACCAAGTTGCAATCAAAACGATAACAAGGTGGCAAGGATAAGCCGTAACGAAGCCAATTTTAATTAGCGTTTGAATGTGACTTGGTATTAGTGTGGGTCCCTGCCTTTGATTATCTCTAAGATATGGCTTAAAGTTGGGCTGATTATATCTAATCCCTCCTTCACCCCTTTCAGACTTCCAGGTAGGTTGACAATAAAACTCTCTTTTCTCACCCCAGCGGCGCCCTGTGAAAGATAGCTCATCTTAGTAAATTTGGCACCCCCTGCTCTGAGCATTTCAGAGATACCTGGTGCCTCCTTATCAAGCACCCTCTTTGTGGCAGCGGGTGTAAAATCTCTGGGAGCCAGGCCTGTCCCTCCAGTGGTCAGAATTAGCTCGCATCTATCATTATCTGCCCAATCTATCAAGTGTTTTCCTATCTCCTCTGGGTCATCAGGGATTATCTTATATCTTACAGCTTTTCCATTTATCTTGGGCAAATAATCAATGATAAACTTACCACTCTGATCCTCTCTCTCGCCCTTTGAACACCTATCGCTTATCGTCAATATGCCTACGGAAATCTCCACTCTTTCCTCCACTTTTCTCAAGAAGCATAATATCCGTTATCTCAATGGTCTTATCATACATCTTACACATATCGTAAATGGTGAGGGCAGAGACAGCACAAGCAACCAATGTCTCCATCTCCATTCCTGTCCTTTCTGTGCCAGAGACCTCAGAGAGAACCCTTATTCCTTCATCAATAAAGGAGAAGGATATATCTATCCCGGTTATCCTCAAAGGATGGCAGAGGGGAATAAGCTCTGGTGTCTTCTTTGCCGCTAATATTCCAGCCACCTTTGCTTGCTCAAAAACATCCCCTTTTTCTATCCTACCCTCTTTAATCCTGTCTATCAGCTCTTTTTTCAGCTTAACGACAGCCTGAGCCTTTGCCTTCCTTTCTGTCTCTTTCTTTTTGCTTACATCTATCATACCCATACAACTCACATTAAGAGGCGTGGCGAAGAGATTTATGAGAAACAATTGACGAAAATCTTTGTTCCACTCACAAAAACTTGCTTGTCAAATATAGATAGAATGAAGAATGGCTCCGCGGGCTGGATTCGAACCAGCAACCTAGTGGTTAACAGCCACCCACTCTACCGTTGAGCTACCGCGGATCTTAAATTTATAGTATAGAAATTTCCTTTTTGGGACGCAGATGAACGCAGATTTTCAAGATTTTAAACATAGAGAATTGACTCAAAAATTAATCCTGATAATCTGCGAAGATCTGCGTCCAATTAACTTGACCAGACCTTCCAGAAAGCCCTATTTTCTCTCCACAATATATTCAGATGCTCCATATCCCTTAATGTGTCCATGCATTCCCAGTTAAGAGAATGTTCATAGACCATAAGCTCACCTGAGGCAGCTAATTTTTCTAAAGCATCTTTTTCAAGGTCGCAATCTGGTCTTTCCGTAAGTGAGTCAAAAATCTTTCTATTGAAAACAAAGAAGCCTCCATTTATAAGCCCCTCTGAGACCTGTGGCTTTTCTGAAAAAGAGACCACTTTTCCATCCTTTGCTTTTATCTCTCCAAATCGAGAGGGAGGTCTTACGGCTGTAATTGTCGCCATCTTTTTATGGGAATTGTGGAAAGAAAGAAGCTGGGCTAAATCTATGTCTGCGACACCATCTCCATAAGTGAGCATAAAGGTCTCATCTGGTATATACCTTTCAAGCTGTTTTATCCTTGCTCCTTTCAAGGTATCCTCCCCTGTATCAACCAAGGTAATTCTCCATCCTGCCTCTTTGTGTTTGTTATGAAGCTCTATCTTGCCAAGATTACCCAATTCTATGGTGAAATCTTGTGCCATTGCCTCGTAATTGAGAAAAAAATTTTTTATCAGGTTCTTTTTGTATCCAATGGCTAAAATAAAATCAGAAAACTTAAAATGGGCATATATCTTCATAATATGCCACAGGATAGGCATGCCCCCTATCTCTACCATAGGCTTTGGTTTTGTCTCTGTCTCCTCTTTGAGCCTGACCCCTTTTCCTCCACAAAGTATAACTACTTTCATTTTAGTGAGCAATTGTAACTGTTCAGGTGTAAAAAAGGAGAAAGGGGGAAAAATGGGGAAGAATTAGAACGCAGATTTTCAGGATTTTTCAGGATTAGCGCAGATTCTTATTTAATTCCTATCTTGTAAATCAGCGTTAATCTGCGTCCTATTTCTCCAATTCTCCCCTTTCCACAATCCTAATTTCTCCTTATCTTACACATCTGGATAGCTGAATAGTTACAAGCAATTAAAGAATTATGAAAGGCTTAAAAGGGAGGATATTTGGGCTGTTACAGGCTTTGTCATCTCCTTTATCTTTGCGAGCATCTCTTTATTCTCTGGTCTTATCTTTGGAACAATTGCTTCAATCTTTTCTGCTGTGGTAAATGTATCCCATGAGACAGAAAGAAGGGGAATTCTTTTTCTCTCTGCCTTTTCAATCACGCTGATTGAAGGCACAATATCTCCAGTAATAACTACACAGGAGGTTGAAGTAGATAATGCCGCTATGATAATATCTTCTCTATCTCCACCTGTGATGACACACTTATTTTGCGTCTGCAAAAAATACTTGGTGGCATGTTCTACGGTCATAGCTCCAACTAAAATATTCTCAATTGTCTTTCCTAAGCCATCGTCCCCAGCAAGAATGGTCGCATAAAGCTCTTCTGCAATCTGGTTGGCAGAGAGGGTAGATAGACTACCTTCATAAGGAATCACCCCTAAAAGCCCTTCTTTTTTTAGATCAGAATCTTCTCCTTTATTTAGAACTATCCCCAGAAGGGTATTGTTCAATCTCTCCGAAAAGAATTCTGCCTCATCCTCCCATCCATCCCTTTTCTCTATCAAGAGGATGATTTTCCCGCCCAATAGATGAGCAATGTGTAGAGCAGAGAACCCTTTCTTATAGCCATAAAATATGTCTGATTCAACAATGGTAAGTTTTTTGCCTTTGCTCACTTTCTCAAAACCTTCTTGTATCTTATTATTTGTCATATCCTGCTCTATGCCCGGGCAAATCTCTGTTTCAGAAAATGGAAGATCCAAAACCTTCTTCATTATCTTAACATCTTCATCCTTGTCCCCTTTCCCCCAAATCTTCTTTATAAAAAGAGGCTTAAAATAGGAAATATCTTGTAGATTTAGAGCTATTCCCACTGACAATAATGTCCTTCCGCACCTCTCCTTTCCAGCAACAATTATTGATTTCATAGCCATTATTTTATCATCCTCTCTTTATTTCTGTCAATAGATAATTTGTAATCGTTTAGCATTGTGAATATTGTGAATAAAGAAATGGGTATCGGGTATTGGGTTTCGGGTTTAGAGTAATTTCCCTGACACCTGACACCTGAAACCTGACACCCAAAACCTTCTATGTTCAGAATACTAAACACTTA
>JAZDOR010000223.1:0-12936 GCA_043798435.1 bacterium | reverse complement strand
AGATTATACTCAAATAAATCAGTATATATCTATATATCGGCTTTTTATAAAAAATACTTAAATGTTTTTTGAAAATTTGGAAATCTGTTGTTTGTGAGTATATATCATTTTTAGTGCGGATTTGGAATGTGATGTCCATAGATAGTTCGCAGATTGATCGTTGTATGAGTATTGCCCATAAGTTTGGGGCAAAAAAACTGATCCTTTTCGGAAGTGCTGTGGAATCACCCGAGACTGCCCGCGATATGGATATTGCTTGTGATGGTGTTGATGGCTGGGAGCTCTTTAAGTTAGGCGCCCGCATAGAAGAAGAGATTGGAATGTCTGTTGACATAGTTCCACTTCAACCAACAACTCGTTTCACCCGATATATTGCCAAAAAAGGGAGGGTATTATATGAACATTGATGATCTTAAAGAAGAGATTGGTATCGAATCGGGACTGATAGATGAGACAATCAATGAGCTGCTCTCCTTAAAAAAGGATATTGGTGATCGTGAGCCTACTGTCAGAGAAAGAACTGCTGCGGCTGCCTTTCTTGCCCAATGGTATAATGGAGTAGAAAACATCCTGAAGCGACTCTATCGACTCTATCGATATTATAATATTGCCATACCTGTCGGAGATAATTGGCATATAGAACTTGTAAAAGGTGTTTCCGAATCACCACGGGAAGGTCTGCCTCTCCTGATCAACCATGAGCTGTTTACTGATTTAGCTCCATTCAGAAAGTTTCGTCATGTTGTTCATCATGGCTACGGATTCCAATTGGAATGGGATCGGATGTTACCTGGCATTGAACAGATACCGACGATTTTCGTGAGGTTCAAGGAAAAGATAGAAAGACTTATTGCAACCCTGGAGAATAAATAAAATCAGGAAGCTCAAAAAAAAGGGGACTAATGACTGAAAAGGAAAGAATATCAAACAGTAATTCTGGCTACCTTGTTACATGATATGATGAAGCAAAATAATGATTGAGGTTTTATAATTTAAGTGCTATAGTTAAACCGAATTAAAGATGGAAAGTAAAATGACTGAACAGGAATATCAAACAGTGATTTTGGCGGCGTTGTTGCATGATGTGGGGAAGGTTTTACAAAGGATCTCACCTAAGCTGAAAGGAGGACATCCTCAGATTGCAGCCGATCTATTCTTTGGTGAAGGGCAATTCTCCCCTGATGGTAAGTTCTCAAAGTGGAATAATATATCCAGATTGCTTAAGGATGAATGGATAGATAAAGATATACTAAAAAAGGCACTAAAATACCACCACAAAGGTTCAGGTACCGCTGGCTGGATTGTCCATAAGGCAGATTCCTATTCCACAAAAGAAAGGCTCCAAGAAGACGAAAGGATGACGACCTATCCACCGGGGGGACCAACAGTTCCACTTCGCTCCATCTTTAACAAGATTAAGTTAGATGAACCAATTAGCAAGAAGACCTATGCTTATAAGGCTACAGAACTCAACTCCCTATCCTCTTTTCCTATTGAGGAGGAAAAACTTGATAGGGATGATATAGCTGATTTGGCAGGGAGTATGTTTGATGAGATAGCCTCTATCATATTTACTCATCCTGACTTTGATAGGTTTTATAACACCCTCTATGCTATCCTGGAGAAGTATCTCTGGTGCCTTCCCTGTCACACCCATCCAGAGATTGCAGATGTATCCCTCTTTGACCACCTCAAATCCACCAGTGCCATTGCCGCCTGCCTCTACATATTTCATCAAGAGAATGACTCTTTGCGTATTGATGAGATAAAAAAAGATGATGACAAAAAGTTTCTATTGGTGGGTGGTGACCTCTCTGGGATTCAAAACTATCTCTACCAGATTTCCTCCATCACTGGAGAGGGAGGGGTGGCTAAGCGTCTCAGGGCAAGATCATTCTACCTTTCAACCCTGATGGAGGTAGTTGTCCTAAAGATATTACAGGAACTTGGTCTGCCCATAAGCTGTAATCTGACCTCAACTGGTGGAAAATTCATCATCCTGGCACCAAACACAAAAAAGACAAAGGAGAAATTAGAGGAGCTATCTAAGTATCTCTCTCGCTGGTTTCTTGAGGAGTTCTCAGGAGAGCTATCACTCAGCCTGGTCTGGAATGTTGAACTTAATGGTGATGACTTCTATAGAAAGGAAGAAAGAGAAGATTCTTTACCCAGGGAATGCAACTATCGTAATAGGTTAATAGAATTGATGGACTCATTAGAGGAGGCAAAGCAGAGGAAGTTTTACAACATCCTGAAGATAAATGATGGCTGGGATAGACCCAAGTTTATAAGAGAGAAGATGTATGAAGCCTATAAGGATGGAAAAAAGGGTGACTGCCATTCCTGCAGAAGGTTTCCTGAAGAGTTGCCTGATCCAGATGAGGAGAGGCACTGGAATAAAAAGCAAGAAGCACCAGAGTTGGTCTTTTGTAAAAGATGTTACCAAGACAAGCTGATTGGTAGAGACTTGATTGATGCAGAGTATATTGCCATTGGAAAAGACAATAAAGAGGATGAAAGAAATACCCTCAAAAGGGATGAAAGAAAGATCCTCTTCTTTGATGGCTACTATGCCATCCCTCTTTCTCAGATAGACTCCCAGGATTACCTTCTAATCCAGAGGATTAGGGAGAGGGAGGATGATAAACTACCTGCCACATCAGGCTTCACCTTCAGGTTTCTGGCAAACTATGTCCCCTCTTTTGCAAAGTTTAATAAAGATGAACCCCTCTGTAAGATATGCAAAGAGAAGGGGTGCGAACATCAAGAGTATATGAGCAAAGAACCTGACAAGAAACATCTCTATACCTTCAACTGCATTGCAGCCGAATCCTCAATACCTGATAATAGTAATTATAAAGGGGACCAATTGTTAGGTGTCCTAAAGGCAGATGTTGACAATCTCGGCTTGATCTTCAGTGAGGGCTTAGAAAATCGGCTGACCATATCCCGATACCTAACCATCTCCAGGATGATAGACCTCTTCTTCTCAGGCTGGATGTGGCGTATCTTAGAAGAGAATAAAGAATTCTCCAAGATATACACGGTCTATTCTGGTGGTGATGATCTGGTCCTGGTAGGACCCTGGGAGGCAATAATCAAGTTTTCTGAGTGTCTCCATAGAGAGTTTGAAAGATTCACCTGCCATAACCCCAACATTACCCTCTCAGCAGGGATAGCCATAGTAAAACCCAAGTGTCCCATTTCCAAGGCAGCGAGCCTTGCCAGTGAACTCTTAGAAAGGTCAAAGAAAGAAGGCAAGGATAGGCTAACCCTATTTGGGACAACCATCAAATGGAAGCTCTTTGATAAGCTAAAGGATTTTGCTTGCTTCTTAGATACACAACTGAATATTAACAAAAGGTTTTCTGCTGCCTTCCTCTACCGCTTACTCAAGTATCATCTGTTGTTCTTAGAGTATCAGGAAAAAGGGGAAATAAATGGGTTGATGTATCATTCCCTAATGGCCTATGATGTGGGAAGGAAAATAGTGGAATGGAAAAATGGCGAAATCAAAAAAGAAGACCGAGAAGTTTATAAAGAACTTTTAAGGCTATATCAAGTAGGCAAGGTAGATGTTGAACTAATGGAAAACTTAAAGATTCCTCTCTTCTGGACACTATACAAAAATAGAGGAGGGAAAATATCTTAAAGGAGGTCAAAAGGTATGGAAAAGAAGAGTTTCTTTTACGATGAGAAGGGGATTATCAAAGAGGAGCTGTTGACCACAGATGCCTTGGATTTGGCAAGGGAGTTTAAGAACCGCCACTTAAACCCTGCCCAATTGCGTAGATTCTATCACGATGCAAAGGCATTGGAGGCACGGGTCAAGGCAGAGGAGTTTGAAAAGATAAGGCCATTGATCAAGATGATCAAGTCCAAGACTGCCTATTCCTATGGTACAAATAGGATTCCTGGCGAATTTAAGAGGTTCATAGATACCTGCATAGAAAATATTGAGCAGGAAAAGGACTTTAATGGCTTCATCCTGGTCTTTGAGGCTGTGGTAGGCTATTTCTATGGAGAAGGAGGTGGAAGACGATGAACAAAGAGATGTATCTTAAGGAATATCAGGTTATCAAGGGAAAGATCAGGTGTCTTACTGGTCTTCATATCGGTGGGACAACTGAGACCATTGAGATTGGAGGGATGGACAATCCCATCATCAAGCACCCCATCACCCATCTTCCCTATATCCCTGGCTCTTCCTTAAAGGGCAAACTGCGCTCCCTTTTGGAGTGGAAGTTAGGGAAGATAGAAGAGAAGGGTGAGGTGCATTCCTGGTGCAGCAACAAAGAGTGCATAATCTGTCGGGCATTTGGCACATCTTCTGATGAGGCAGAGCTTGGACCAACCAGGCTTATATTCAGGGATGCCAATCTGGAAGGTGCCAAAGACTGTCCTAAAGCCATAAAAGAGAACCAGGAGGAGGAATGCCCCAATCTGGAAGTAGCTGAAGTCTGTTCCAAAGAGGATAAAAATGAGAAATGCCCATTCCTTAAAGAAAGAAAGGGGCTTGGTCAAATCTGCGAGAAGGAACCTCAATGCTCTTATGGCCTCCTTGAGCAACTGCGAAGGACCACAGGAAGACTCTATGCTGAAGAGAAGACTGAAAATACCATTAACCGTCTCACAGCCCGTGCCAACCCAAGAACCTGTGAGCGTGTCCCAGCCGGGATAGCCTTTGACTTTGAAATGGTCTTCAGGGTCTTTGATGATGGAGATGAGGGAACGATAGATCAAGGCCTGTTTGAGACGATTAAAAAGGAACTTATACTCCTTGAGCAGGACTGCCTTGGTGGCTCAGGAAGCAGGGGATATGGCAAAATAGCCTTTGAGGATATTAAGACTGAGACTGTAAAGGTAAAAAAATGAATGAGTTTAGGGTAAGACTCAAGCTCCTCTCATCAGTGGCAACCCCTTTTCAGGCAGACACCATTTTTGGCCATCTCTGCTGGGCTTACAGATACACAAAGGGAGAGTCTGCTCTTATGGGATTGCTTGACAACCCGATTCCTCCTCTCTTGGTATCTAATGGCTTTCCTGATGGATTTCTCCCTATGCCTTCCCTTAGACAAATCTCCTATAAAGAGTTAAAGGCTCTATCTGAGAGATACTATCCAGATAAAGTGAAGGGTATGGCAGTCATCAGAGGGCTGTTTCAGAGAAGATGGCTATCTGTTCCTGTTTGGGAGATGGTGAAGGATAATCTGAGCCAACGGCTATTGGCAGAAAAGTGTCTCAAGATGGAGATATGCCCCAAGACCTTTGATTTAAGGGATAAAAGATGCACCCTCTCTTTAGAAAAATGTCCTCAATTAAGCTTGCAGGAATTGACCTTGCGAGATAAAAATGCTTGCATAGAGAAAGAGGAGAATGAAAAAGAAGAGACCATTCTTCGCACATCCATAGATCGGCTCACTGGTCAGGCAAAAAAGGGAAGGCTCTATGAGACCAAAGAGGGCTTTTATCAACCAGAGGCAAGGCTGGCTATCTTTATTAAAACCAGAGACCTGACCCTTGAGGATATTAGAGAACTCTTTGGATGTATAGCCATGAATGGGTATGGTAAGGATAAATCAACAGGCAAGGGAAGGGTGTCGCTTGTGGATGTAAGGAATGCTCTTGCCCTTCCAGTTGCAGACAAACCCAATGCCTTTGTCACCCTTTCTTCTTATGTGCCTCAAAAGAATGACTCCATAGAAGGGTATTACAGAACTATTGTGAAGTATGGAAAGTTAGGTGAAGAGCATGCCTCTTCACAGCTCATCAGTCCATTCAAGAAGCCATTATTGATGTTTTCAGCCGGCTCCATCTTCAAACTTAAAGGGTCCCCAATCAATGATTGGTATGGTGGCCTGGTCAGCGATATTCACTATAAAGAGGCAGGGATTAAGCAGTATGGCTATGCCTTCCCTATAGGAGTAAGAATAAATGAAGAGATATAGGCTTTATGGCGAGGTGTTGACCCCCATTCATATTGGCTCAGGTGTGGTGATTGAGCCTTATGAGTATATGATCTCTGAAGACCGCCTTTATAAGATAGACCTGGCAGAACTCCTTATAAGCCTTGAAGATACAGAAAGAGAAGAGATCCTTGGCCTTTTAGAAAAGGATATCCTTGGTTTTAGAGGGTTTATCCGAAATAGGGTTGACCTTTCAAGATACAGTCAATTCTCAGTGGGTGTCTCTCCAGAGGTTAGCCGTCTATATAAGGATAAACTTGTTGAGTTCCAGAACCAGCTACTGATTGGACTCTTCATCCGTAGCCTCAATCAACCATACATCCCTGGAAGTTCCTTAAAAGGTGCCTTGCGGACAGCCGTAATCTTCCATCTTCTCTCAGGAAAGACAGGGGAGGGATTCTCTGACCGACTGGAGGGGAATATCTTAGGGTGTCTTGATAATAGGGGTTTCTTGAATCCATCCTCTGATCCATTTAGAGCCATAAAGATACGGGATGCCTCTCTTGAGAAAGACTCCACAGCAATTGAAGAGATAGAGACCTTCAGGAACGATGGGGACAGGCTTAAGGATATGGGTATGCAGGTAATCAAAGAGGTGGTCTCCCCTAAGACAAGTTTTGAGACAGAGCTTCTGATTGATGATGATCTGTTCAGGAAAAACAGGGATATGGGCAGAAGGTTAAATACAGAGATATTCATCAATGCCTGCTCTGATTTCTATCAGCAGGTGATTGATAGGGAGAGGGATTACTTTAAGGAGACAGAGGTAGCAAGCAACTATGAGAGATTCCTCCAGCTTGATAAGGGTGAGTTCCTCCTTCGCCTTGGATGGGGTTCAGGGTTCAACTCCACAACCGTAAACCTGAAGATGTTCAAACCCAAACAGATTAGAACCAGAAAATTAGTAGACGGACACCTTCCTTTGGGGTGGATCAAAGCAAAGATTGCTCCTGTTTAATATAGAATACCTTGTTCTTTGAAAATAGAGGGCTTGCCAGAGGGTGAGTTGAACCACGAGACCCAATGAAAAGGGGATTGCGACTACTGATTCGAAAATCCATACGAGCATAATCTCTGCGTTGAACCACGAGACCCAATGAAAAGGGGATTGCGACCAATGACCATTGACAGCTGTTTTCTGTTTTCTGTTTGTTGAACCACGAGACCCAATGAAAAGGGGATGTTTAAATCGGGAATTGCGGATTGCGGATTGCGGATCTAAAGATAGGAAGTAGATAGATTCGAGATTCGCAATTCGAGATTCGAGATTGAAGAGACCCAATGAAAAGGGGATTGCGGAGGAGCACGGAGCAAAGATCGCATTTGATTGCAAAAATAGAGGAAGGATGCTATAATTTTTGTAAAAAGGAGGTGAAGTTATGTCTGAAGTGTTATTAAGGTCTAAGGAGGATATACTTCCGCTTATAAGGTCTGCTTTCGATATTGAATCCAGGAGTATCGAAATAGGGATAACCCGAACAGAGAAAAGGCTGAGGGGGGTTGAGACCAAATATGGAATGAAGTCAGAAGAATTTTATCAAAAAGTAGAGAATGGAGAATTAAAAGATAGCCTCGATTTTATTGAATGGGCTGGAGAGATTGAGACCTTAAAGAGGCTAAAGGATGATCTCGTCAGACTTAGGGAGATAGAAATTTGCACATAAAAAATTACTTCCGCAAAGTAGAAGACCTCATCAATTCCTGCAAGGCTGTCCAATCTGCTGTTATAACATTTGATGAACGTTCAAGATATATAGGGTTCATCAAAGGGGCTATCTATTTTATTGATGGTTCCGTCTTACACCTTCGTGAGTTTGCAGATGTAAGAGAGAAGATTGAAGTTTACAAATACAGCTATCATTATCAAAAAGAAGATAAACTTATCTTCCGATATGATAATGCAAAGGATTCTTCTGCCCGTCAATTATCTACTTTTCCTGAACATAAGCATATTGGCAACGAAGTGACTGCTTCCAAAGAGCCAGAACTTTCCCAGATCCTTGATGAGATTACCGAATGGATAGAGTTGTGACTAAAGTTGAATACCAAGAGCCAATGATAAGGCGATTACAATGAGAATAATAGATAGGCAGGAAGAGATAGAATTTTGAGTAAAGATAGCAAGTGAACAATTAGGTAGGAGACTTAAAGCATTATCCCCTGGTTAGTTAAAGAAAGAATTAAAATGAATTCTCTTATAGCTTATGTGTTTTATGCTTCACTCTCAGTAAATAATTACGGCCCTTCGGGGTATTGAAACGCATAAACAAAGTATCTTGCCGCCCAAGTCAAATAGTAATCTTCGAAGACAATCAGGCCCTTCGGGGTATTGAAACTTTTCCTTCGTCCATTCTAAATACTTCATTTTTCGTCCTTCGAAGACAATCAGGCCCTTCGGGGTATAAGGAAAAGGGGATTGCGGGAAAGAGATCGTGAGGACGTGTCCGTTTAGCGTGTCCGTGAGAAAACGGAAAACTAAAATTTGAAATAACGGTCACGGATAACGGACACGGATAACGGTTTTGTCACGACCCAATGAAAAGGGGATTGCGATGAAAGAGAGATAATAGCACGCGGATAACGCGGATTGGACGGATCTTCACGGATTAAAACATAAAAGAATTTGTGTCTGAATCTGCGTTTAATCCGCCTCATCAGCGTCATCCGTGTGCTATTTAGTTGGAATGAATGACCCAATGAAAAGGGGATGTTTTGAATTGCGGATTTTAGATTGCAGATTGAAACAAACAGATTCAAGATTGTATAATTGAATCATGCAGGAATTTCCTTTTGAAAATCCAAAGCAATCTGTAATCTATGGATTTAATTTGATTAGGAGGTGAAAGAAATGGCTGTAAAATCTAAATATGAAACCCAGCTTTGGCAGGAGATACAGGGATTGAAAGAGTCCGAACTTCTAAAAGTGGTTAAACTGGTGCACTTTTTTAAGGAAGAATTTGTAGGGGAAATGGTAGGTAAAAAAAAGAGAAATAAGGCGGATATAATGAAGTATGCGGGTTTACTTAAAGATTTTAACGCAGAAGAAGAAGCAATATTTGATGAGGCCACCAAAAGATGTTCCCTATTTGGTGAAAGAGGGATATCGCTATGAAGAAGTCTATTTTTGATACAAACATACTGACTGCTTTCTTGAAAGATAACTCAAGGGTAGTCAATAAAGTAGCCAAATATCTTGACGAGTATGACAAATTAACCATAAGTGTTATAACCTATTACGAAATTCTGCGGGGATTAAAAGAGATAAAGAGTAAAAAGAAATTAAAACTCTTCTATGAAATGGCAGAAAAAGCAGAGATTATTATTCTCGCAGTAGAAATCATGGATAAAGCCTCAGATGTCTATTTAGAATTGAAGAAAAAGGGTGAATTGATAGAGGATGCCGATATTTTAGTCGCTGCTTCTGCAATAGTCAATAACCTGATTTTGATTACAGACAACGAGAGACACTTTCGTCGAATAAAAAGATTAGAGGTAGAAAATTGGCTTCATTGAGTAAGATTAGACCCCTACGGAAAAGGGTGTCTTAGCTCTTTGAAAATAGAGGGGTTGCCATAAAGGAATCGTGAGGACGTGTCCGTTTAGCGTGTCCGTGAAGATCAAGAGAAATAACGGTCACGGATAACGGACACGGATAACGGTTTTGTCACGACCCAATGAAAAGGGGATGTTTAAATCGGGAATTGCGGATTGCGGATTGCGGATCTGAAGATAGGAAGTAGATAAATTCGAGATTCGCAATTCGAGATTCGAGATTGAAGAGACCCAATGAAAAGGGGATGTTTTGAATTGCGGATTTTAGATTGCAGATTGAAACAAACAGATTCAAGATTGTATAATTGAATCATGCAGGAATTTCCTTTTTGAAAATCCAAAACAATCTGTAACGGAAATTTTGTAATAAGGTAATCAGTCCTTCATTGACAAAGGATTAAAAGTCTCATATAAGTCTCGTTAAAGTCCCTGTTAAAATCATTATGAATTAGAATAAATAACAAGGATTTGCAAGAGACTTTTAAGAGACTAAGAGCAGAAAAACTTCTGTAATTGCTAAAGTTAGTAAAACTACATTTTGTCAAAGACAACTTGTAATCCTTTGCCTTTTACTACTAAGTTTGGAGAAGAGCCAAAAACAGTAAACAGTAATCTTTACGGGGTTAACAGCTTACCATATCCCCTGTCCTCTCCGACCAGGATTGGTAACCGTTCACCGCAGAGAGCACAGAGAACGCTGAGAATATGAATTTTTTATAAAAGATAGTCTCTGCGAACTCAGCGAGCCCTAAAGGTGAATAATTATTTTTATCACCCCCCTGAACGCTTACCCAGGATTGGCAAGTTGATTATAATGAAAAAGCATATTGTCATTGTAACTCTCCTATCTTTAGCCTTCTTCCTCTTTCTCCTCCTCTACCCTCTTCCTTCTGGGCTTGCCAGATCCCCTTCTACGGCTATAGTTTCAAGAGATGGAGAACTTCTGCGAATATTCTGTGCAGAAGATGGCAGGTGGAGGATGAGGTGCAGGCTAAAGGAGGTATCACCGTTTTTAGTCAAGGCTGTGGTAGCTTATGAGGACAGGTGGTTTTATTGGCATTTCGGGATAAACCCCTTTTCAATAATTCGGGCGGCAATCACTAATATCAAACACCGAAGGATTATATGTGGTGGCTCAACCATCACGATGCAGGTAGCCAGAATGACAGAGCCAAAGAAGCGGACATTCGTATCAAAGGCAATTGAGTGCTTCAGGGCTGAACAGCTTGAGCTGAGATATAGTAAAAGTGAACTCCTGGAACTCTACTTCAATCTCGCACCTTATGGCGGAAACCTTGAGGGTATAGCCTCTGCCTCCTATTTCTACTTTGGAAAATCCCCCTCTGCCTTGAGCTCTGCTGAGGCGGTATTTCTTGTTGGCTTACCCAACTCACCTGAGAGATTGAGACCCGATAGAAACCCAAAAGCAGCTCTCTGCAATCAGAAAAGGGTGGCAGAAAGGCTTCTAAAATCTGGATTTATCAAAAAAGATAAATACTCAAAAATTCTCTTTGCCCAACCCTTAGAAAACAAGAAAAATATCCCCTTCATTGCTCCGCATCTTGGGGATTTGGTGAGAAGAAAATTTGGCAATAAGCCATTAATACGGACAACCATTGATTTTGACATGCAGAAACTTTGTGAAAAAACTTTAGCTGAACACCTTAGTCCCTTACTTGCCGAAGGCATTTCAAACGGTGCTATTGTTGTGATTGAGAACAAAACCAGAAAGGTGAGAGCAATGGTCGGCTCTGTCAATTTCTTTGATAAAGCCAGGGCTGGAGAGGTGAACGGTGCTTTGGCAGGTCGCTCCCCAGGCTCTACCTTAAAGCCATTTATCTATACTATTGCCTTAGATGAGGGATTACTTTCACCAAAAAGCCTGCTTTTTGATATACCTGTTGACTACTCGGGTTATATTCCAGAAAACTATGATGGCAAATACCACGGTGCCGTAACTTTCGAGGATGCCTTGAAAGAATCACTGAATGTTCCTGCTGTCAATCTCTGTGCCAAGATTAAAGGCAGGCTCTACTGCTTTCTAAAAGATGGAGGTGTGACCACACTCAATAAGCCTGAGGAGCTTTATGGCTTGCCTCTTATTTTGGGTGGTTGCGAGGTTAGCCTCCTTGAATTAACCAATCTCTATTCTACTTTGGCTAATTTCGGTCTTTATCAGAAATATTTGCTCCTTGAGGATGAAGAGATGGGTGAAAAAAAGAGGCTACTTTCTCCTGAATCTGCCTATATCATCAGTGAGATATTGTCAGAGATTAGAAGACCTGATTTGCCCTCCTGCTGGGAGTTTTCCTTAAATCTACCTAAGGTAGCCTGGAAGACTGGCACATCCTATAGTCATAGGGATGCCTGGGCTATTGGCTATAACCCTGATTGGACAATTGGAGTCTGGATAGGAAACTTTAATGGCAGAGAGGCAGAGGGTTTGGTTGGGGCAGAGGTAGCCGCACCCTTACTTTTTACCCTCTTTAATTCCATTGGAGGAGGAAAGGGCGAGTGGTTTGAGAAACCTGAGAGGGTTGGCATTCGTCAAGTTTGCACATTGAGTGGACAACCTCCCTCGCAAGACTGCCCCAAGACCAAAGAGGAGCTTTTTATCTATGGTCTCTCTTCATCTGCTGTCTGTCAGATACATAAAGTATTTGATATAGAGGATAAAAGAGGCTACAGGCTATGTCCTTATTGCAAAGATACGAGGAGTTACCACAAAGAGCTGTTTGTTGAGTGGTATCCTAAAATTTCTACCTGGATGGAGAGGGAGGGGTATCCTATTGTCAAGATACCATCCCATAATCCAGACTGCCCAAACCTTATTGCCAAAAAACCACCTATAATCACCTCACCCTCTGTCAACTGTGAGTATTACTTGAGAGACTGGGTAGATAAAGCCCATCAGAAGATTGCCTTTGACGCCTCTGTTTCATCAGATGTAAAGAAGCTCTATTGGTTCATAAATGGAGAGTTTTTTGCTTCCATCTCACCAAAGGAGAAGCTCTTCTACCCCCCTGTGGCTGGAAGGCATATAATCAAGTGTATGGATGATAGGGGTCTAAGCACAGAGGTAACATTGAGGGTTTATTGAATGTGATTTAGCAAAAATTTTAGATAGACATCAGATAGCTATAAGCTATAAGCTATAAGCTATAAGCTATAAGCTATAAGCTATAAGCTATAAGCTATAAGCTATAAGCTATAAGCTGTAAGCTGTAAGCTGTAAGCTAAGATAAGATTATCCTTTTGGGTTCTACCGGGTTTTGTGTGGAAAATAGATAATATTTTCATTGCAAAATTAGCATTGCAAAATTAGCAATTATCAATGGAAAGAGAGACAGAGAAGAAAACAGGCGACGATTTGGCAGAGCGATTACTTCATTTTATTGTAGAGTGCGAAGAGCTATGT
>JAZDOR010000076.1:0-10593 GCA_043798435.1 bacterium | reverse complement strand
ATCACCAACCCATCATAAAAACAGAATACAGAATACAGAATACAGAATACAGAATTAAGAATTAAGAATAGATGCAGGTTCTTTCATTCTGACTCCTGACTCCTGAATTCTGAATTCTTATTTATTCTTTTATCACCAGCCCATTATCAGTTATCTCATACTCTCGGATTCTCTTATCGTGGTTTGAGCCACGCATCTTGATAACAGAGATTACCCTCTTAATCATCTCATCGGCTTCTTTATACCTCAGGGTGATAATGGCATCAATCACCACTGAAAGCTGGGTCTGCGTTATACCAAACCTCTCTTCTGGTATCTCAGATGCAAGGAGCAATGTTACCCCGAGCTCTGAGAGCTGGGTAACTAAAGAGAGGAGGTAGTTCCTCAGGTTTACCGGGTCAGCAATGGTTATAGAGATGTCTGATATGGAGTCAATCACCACCCTCTCTACCTTATTCTCCTTGATAAGAGAGATTAGCTGATAATGAAACTTATCTACAGAAAGCTCTACAGGCGAGAAGTGGCGCAAGATAACCCTTTCTTCTCTAATCAACCTATCAAGCTCAACCCCTGTGGTTTTAGCCAGAGAGAAGAGATTGGGAGGTGTTTCTTCAAAAGAGACATAGAGACCCTTCTGGTTCAGCCTTGCCCCTTCATCCAAAAACTTGAGAGAGAAAATGGTCTTTCCAGTGCCAGACTGGCCAGCAAGCAGGGTGGCAGAGCCAAGATATAGACCCCCCTGCGTCATCTTGTCAAGCCCGGAAATGCCTGTCTTTATCCTCTTTCTCTCGCAGGCTTCAGGAGGAATAGGAACCTCCATAGGCCTTAACCTCGGATAGACATTTACCCCGGATGAGTCTATAAGAAACCTGTGTCTTCCGGCAAAATAGTCTGTGCCACGCATCTTCAGAACCTCAATATAATTCCTTCGTAAGTATCCCTTTCTATCAGAGGAGAGAACAATTATGCCATCAGCAATGTTAAAGACAGGGTCAATAAGTGCCTCATTCTCTGTATACTCTCCTATTAAAAAGGCTGTGCATTGAAGGACAGAAAGCTCTGCAGCCAGGCCATAGATAAGCCGACGCATAGCATCCTGACCACCAATGATTGAGCTTATAGCCTTAAAGGAGTCAATCAGCACAAAGGATGCCTGTTCTTTCTCTATCTCCTCTCTGATAAAGTTAATGACCACCTCTATCCCCTTTCCTTCCTGCACATCTTTAAGGGCTGTGCTTAAATCCCTAAGCTTAATATGCTCCTTAAACTTCTCTGGTTCAAAGAAGCTGAACTGCTGAAGGTATCTTAGTGTCTTGATTGGCGGCTCAGAGATGGTAGAGAAACAGACAGCCTTATTCTGATTACCTACATTAGAAAAGAGCATCTGATAGCAGAAAATGGTCTTACCTGAGCCTGGTGGCCCACAGACAATATTAAGAGAGTATTGTGGTAATCCACCCTCCAAAATAACATTGTCCAAACCCTGCAGCCCTGTTGGAATTATCGGTAATCTTGCTTTCTTCATTCTTTACCTCCTGTTATTATTAGGTTCTATGTTCTATAAGTTTCATTTTTTGTATTATTTTATCTACTTCAAATCTACTTGTCAAATATTTTCATCTCACCACCATAGCCTTTGTTGCAGAAAAGTTTCCTGCATTCAATTTGATAGAAGTATAACCCTATTTGCTACCTTCTGTCCAGAATCATTTGTTATGTCTTAGAACAAGGCTCTATTCTTGTAACTGTTCAGGCTATACATCAAAAGTGTAAGAAGGGGGATAAGGAGATAATGGGGATATGGAGATTATTCATTTTTAATTCTTAATTTTTAATTCAAAATTTTATCCCCTTATCTCCATAATCTCCATATCTCCTTTGCTTACACTACCTGAACGCTTACCTATTCTTCTGCTTTGTAAAAGATTGCTTTCCTTGGTCCTGTTTTTATTGTTCGGACAGGATAGAACAAGGACAAGGTATTATAGTTGGTGGGATATCTCCTTCAGGAAACCGCAACATCAACAACAGCCTCTCAAAACCTGTTTCACCCCGCCATTCATTAAGGAGATTATTAAAGATGAGGATTTGGTTTGTCAATAATAAAATTGGGTGTTATCTCACTACCAAAGCCTTTGTAGCAGAAAAATCGTCTGCAGAGAACTTTATGAAGTATAACCCATCTGCTACCTTCTGTTCATAGTCGTTTGTCAGGTCCCAGAATATGGCCCTGTTCTTTTGGGTATATGAGCCAGCTTTTCTTGGTCCTGCCTCTATAGTCTTAACCCTTTGACCAAGGATGTTGTATGTCTCTACGGTGACATTGCTCTCTACTGAGAGCTTGAATGGAATGTAGCATCCATTGTTAGCTGGATTTGGATAGGATTGGAGTAGCTCACTTGCATTTGGAATAGACTGTGGGAACTCAATCTCTACCTCTTGGATTCTTCCTAAGGTATCCCATAGCCTGAGACTGAGCCTTGTTTCTTCCTCAGGAAGTTTCATTGTAAGCTCTATCTCATCCCTATCTTCTGAGAGCACAAAGCAGGTCTTTCCATTCCCTCTCTCTGTCTTTACATCCTCAATAGATATATCTTCTGAGCCTTGTATCTCTCCTCCCAGGAGCCCAAATAGAAAGATTTCCAGCTTAATCTGATTGTTCTCGTTTCTTTTCAAGACTGTAGGTGTTCCTGGTTCATAGTAGAGAGGATAATCCCCTTGCCAGGTTGCTATCAGGGAGGCGGCAATTATATTTCTGTCTTCTAATGTGTCTCGTATCTCCTGTACTGAGGAAGACTTGTTTGATGGTCTAAGTGCCAGATCAACATTTAACTCCTGACCTCCCTGTAGGGTTATATTCCTTGAAGCTGGGCAATACCCTTCTTTTGAGGCAACTATGGTGTATCTTTGAGCCGGGATAGAGGATATTTCATAGCCATCACAACAGCAGTAATCAAAGAGATAGTATTGGGGATTATAAACCAGAACCAGGGCATCCTCAATTATCTCTCCTGTGTTTTTGTCGGTTATACTTCCATAAACCTTAGCATATTCAGAGTTTATTGGAATAAGGGGAAAGTCAAGTTTTAATCCCCGGAAGGGAAGGAGGATTGCCTCTTTAGTTCTTTCTGTGTAACCTATCTTTGATGCCTTTACTGTGTATGAGCCAGATAGGAGATCTGGGATTTTGTATCTTCCCAGACAATTTGTGGTATCTGTTCCAGCAAGGATGCTATCCCTAAAGGCCTCTACTAAGGCACCTGGTATAGGTGGGTCAGGATATTGGGATGGAGGGGGATAGAAGACCTTTCCCCAGATAGCAGAAGATGGAATAAGGCTAAAGTTTACCTCTGTGCCTGTTTGAGGGAATATCTCAGCATCCCTTATCTTGTGGTTATAACCCTTTGCTTCACAGAGAACTGTGCATGTTCCTATGAGAAGGTCAGGAATGGTGTATGTGCCAAAGGCAGATGTAGTTTGAGTGGCAACTATGCTATCATTTCTAATTACAAAGATACTCGCACCAGAAATGGGAATTATTGGAAGACGGATGATTGATGGTTTGTAGTAAACTAAAGAGCTACCACATACAACAACCCTATTCTCTGCGATTATCTGACCATTTATCTTTACATTTCCAGCTATCTTTACTGACCCACCATTACCACAGCCTGGATTCTCTGCTACATAGATTAGACCAGAGAATTGAGAACAGCCAGCAAACTCTATATCTGCTCCAATAATAATGAGTGTTCCATCCCCTTTTTTATTCCCACAAAACCTGATTGTTCCTCGGTCTGTCTCAACCATAGTTACTCCGTCATTATTGGGAAGCTGGACATTCTTGGTTGTGGTGTAATACCTTCCTGCGTCCTTTGCCTTGTTTCTGTAGTAGTCAAGGTCTATCTTTGGAAATGGTATTGCTCCTTGATATTCTGGATTTGGAATACCTTTTCCTTTCCCAATTATCGGTGAGTCATTGATAAAGGAGAGTTCAACAATCAATCCCCTCCTTGAGGATATAGTTGCCTTTTTATTGGAATGAACACTACCCTCCTTTACAAAGGGTCTTTGGCAGCCACAATATCTCTGTGGTCCATCAGAGAAGATAGCAAAACTAAATGCAGGTAAGTTGGTATCCTCGGTTACGGTGCCATACAGGAAACCATAAGGCAAGACCTTGAATGTATCAGAGTTTAAGGATTTTGTGCCTGCCTGTAATATGGCAAGATATGTCTTTGGTTCTTTTAAGGTAACACTATCCCAGACCTTTGTGTTGGTGTAAGAGGCAGATTTGGTTATGGTGGCTACATCAGTTATTGTATGTTTTAGTTCTTGAGTGTCTGGGTCAATAATTAGGATGTTTAAGCCAAGGTTAGAAAGATCAGTATTCCCTGTATTACTAACAGTATAATTAAAGGTAAGGCTTCCATAAGTCTTTACCTCTTTTGGGGTAACATCAATCTTTCCAGAAATCCCAACTGTATCCGAGACAATAGTAAATGTGCAGGTTGCTATAGAAATGCTCTGTGTGCCATAAGAAATGGTTTGGGTTACCAAATAATCTCCTGGTGTATGGGCTGCGGTGTTCCAGTAAGATTTAGAAGACCATAATGATTGATATGAAAGGATTGGGATTCTCCTGGTCAATCTATCATGGCAGACCTCTATTTCTAATGGCAGGTCATAAAGAATAATATTCAAAATGGCGCTCTTTGCCTTGGAGATTATGGTGATTATTTCATTTGCAGAATAGAAGAGTTTATCAGTTGCCACAGAAGAGAGGATCTCTGGCAGAGGGTATACTGTAGCTGTGGATAGGCTATAAGCCTCTCCATCAGATACCTTTAATGTAGCCACATATTGCTTTCTTAATGTATAGGTATGGGTAGATATTGGACCCAGCATCGCTGGTGTATCGTATACGCCATCTGAGTCAAAGTCCCAGGTGAACCATAGCAGATCTCCGTCTGGGTCTTGCGAGGCACTGCCATCAAGGATAACCTCTCCCTCAGGGGTCATTATATAAGGGCCATTGGCATCGGCAATTGGAGGATGGTTTTCAACATTCACAAAGGTATTATCCAGATCAGTGTAACCAAAGTTGTTGGCTACCTTTATCCCTATCGGATATATCCCTGAACCTGGAACTTTCCATTCTATCTTCTCTCCTTGTGCATCATCGTATTTGCCATCATTGTCTAAATCCCATAGCCAGGAAGTGATATATCCATACCAGGGATGGTCAGGCTCAGGATACATCCTTCCATTTGGGTCATAAGAGGCAGAGCCATCTAAGATCAGGTTACAGTTTTTGGTGCCTTGATATGGACCACCAGCATTAGCCACAGGTGGCCATGGTGGTGAGGTTATTTTGATTAGACACTCATCAGTGTCTGAAAGGGAAGGGGTATTATCGTCTGATACCCTAAGTCTCACTTGATAATCCTTAGATGTCTTTGCCCAGTCTATCTTATCAGGGATAAGAGTCGGATTACCCTGGCTATCATAAGCAGGGTAGGTATGGGTAGCTAAGGGTTGTGGGCTACCTACATCATAGACTCCATCAGAGGAAAAGTCCCATTCATAGAGGATTATCCTTCTTGTTGGGTCGCGGTGATAAGAACCACTGGCATCAAAATTGACTGGTATCAATGGTGGATACTTATCTATATCAGCACCTGCATCAGCTACAGGTGAAGGGGTAACAGGGGTTTGCACTAAAATAGCTACAGCCCAGGCAGTGGCTAATGTCGGGTTTATGTAACCTGCCATCCATGAGGTATCCAGCACATACCCTCCTTCTTGCTTATTCAGCTCATCTATAATAAACCTGCTATACTCAGAATACCAGCTATGAGTCCCAATCATTTCTATATCAGGATTTGGTAGCCTCATCCCTTTCATAATGGCATACATCGCGTAATAGTCACCAAAGTTGGTATAGCTGGAATCGGCATTATACCAGTCATTATTCAGGAAACTGATAGCCCTCTGGAATCTGTCATCGCTTTCTGGAATACCACACCAGGAAAGCATGGCACAACCTGCACCTGTCTTGGCTGTGTTTAACCAGTTATCTGGAGAGTCATAACCAAACCCTCCATTTGCATTCTGACTGTAGGATAGCCATTTTAATAGTTCAGGTCTGACAAACTCAGGCACCTTGAGTCCAGATTCACCAAAGTTTCTCTCTGCTGATTCCATACCTATGACTGGCCATTGAGATACAGAGTTGTCTGATTGACCATAATTCAGGCTATACCTCCATCCACCTTCATAGCCTCCTGCATAAGGATCTGTCTGCCCCCAGGCCAAGCAGTCAACCATATCCTGAGCAATCTCCTTGTAGGTGCGTCCTTTCACATTTGGGCTTCCAGTTAAGGCTATCCTATTGGGTGCACCACTACTTGAGATAGCCATCAAAGCCATACCTGTGTCATAAATCTCTCTGTAATCCCAGCAGACAAGACCTATTCCATTGCCATTTACATCAGGGTTTCCAAAGGGGCAGTATGTAGAATCCTGGCTGATGCTATAGGTATAGAAATTGTTGAATAGATAGTTTAGACCCCTTTGTGTTGTCTCTATGTATGGGTCCTCTGAGCTGTCACCCTCAGGAAGGTGTCCCATCAGTTCAAAGGCTTCAACTGAAGCAGCAGTCCAGGAGACATTAATGCCAGGCCAATAGCCATAGTCTATCTCATCTGATGTATATCGGCTCTGTGTCTTATGGAGCCACCAAAGCATATTGTCAATAGCCATGTTCACCTCAACATCCTGGGTTTTCTCCCTTATGGCTATAAAGTATGTATCCCTGGCTATAAGAGAATCCTGGTCTTTGACATAGAGGTAGGCTGTGAAGTATTTGCCTGGAGAATATGGTGTGCCATCAGCCATTTCTCCTGTGTAGATATGGGTTGCCTCAAGGATGTATGGGTCTTGTAGCTCTATCCAGTCGCTCTCTATGCCATCACCAAACTCCCATTTGTAGAAGAGCATTGTCTGGTCTCCATCCGGGTCATGGGCAGTTCCTTTAAGTGTGGTTGTGCTACCAATTATTGCATCATGGGGAGTAGTAAGATTTCCTGAGACCCAGGGAACAGTGATAACCTTTGGTGGTTGCCTGAGGTAGGTTCTTACCATTAGTGTTGTGGTCAAGGTGTTGTTGGTTTCATCTTGTTCTTGAATGAGGTTGTCCGGGTCAGCTATAATAGTGAAGGTATAGCTTCCTTCTGAGATAGGACCGGTAGTAAAGTAAAGGAATTTTGTCTCTGAGCCATTAAGTTGTGGTATTGCCAGCTCTTTTATCTCCTCTGAGTCAAGGAGAACCTTGATAAAGATGTTCTTGCAAGGCTCATCCCCTTGATTTAAGAGATCTATGGTTATCTTGATTGTGTCTTTATCTGTAGGATATATGGGAGAGAAGAGAATGTTGGTGATAATAAGGTCAGGGGGTCCCTCCTGGATATAGACCGTCTTAGAAGCAGAGTTATTAGTCTCGTTCTGCTCTGCAATTATGTTCCCTTCATCAATGAGGAGATAGAGGCTATGTGTACCAGGGAATAATAGTGTCTCATACCAGACTGAGGCTGTTCCTCCTTGAGTGATAGAGCCAATGGTAGTCTCTCCCAGTTTCTTCTTCCATTTAGGCTCACCATCGTATAACCTGACAGAAATATCTTTTGCCTCTGTATCACCTATGTTTTTTATTATAGCAGTTATGGTGATAGTCTGGGCTGTAGTTGGTAAAACAGGTGATATGGTAATATCCTCAGTCCTTATCGTTAGGTCAGGCAAGGCTGATGGAGGTTGTGGGCTAACTATAAATTGAAGCTCTGCTACATTGTTTGTCTCATTTTCTTCTAAGACTGTATGATGAATATCAACCTCACAGAGCAGTGTGTAACTACCTGCATAGAGGTTGTAAGGTAAAGATATAGTGTAGGTGCTGAAAGGCAAAAGGCTCTCTATGCAAAACTCACGGCTCATATTTATCCCCTTACCCTGAAGCAACAAAGAGGCTATAAAGTTATAGGCAGTACTTTCTCCTTTATTCACTAAAGTTAGTGTGATAGTCCCTGATTCTCCTGCCTTTGGAGAAACAGGTGTAATCTTTAGAGCAGGTTCTAAATCAGCCAGACCAACAATTGGTGGATAGACTATTACTGTTGTTGTGCCAATGTTATTAGTCTCATCCAGTTCTTCAATGGAATTTTCAGGGTCTATGCTCAAGACTACATTTATAGTGCCTTCCCAGGGAATTGAGGAGAGAAGATGGCAAACAAGGGTAGAAGAGGGAGGAAGGTCAGAGAGAGCAAAGGTTGTAGTTAGGTTATGCCAGAGCTGGGTTTCACATACCCTCCATATAGCTGTAGGATGATAGGCAGTAGTTGAGCCAATGTTCTTTATGGTAGCCGTGAAGGTAGCCAGGTCTGTGGTTGTGAGGGTAGCAGAGCTTGAATACAACTCTATCACGGCTAAGTCAGGTGGAGGCAAAATAGCTGGTAAGATATAGACTACAAGAGAGGCTGTATTGTTTAGCTCATTTAATTCTGCTATCTCAGAATATGGGTCTGCGATTATCATCAGGGTATTTGTGCCTGCATTCAGGTTGGTAGTAAGAATAAGGGTGAAACTGCCAAGTGGTAAGAGCTGGGGGATAATAAAGGATTCGCTGAGAAGGTTGTTGATAAGAATCTCTAATCCTGGATTCCTGCAATCCCCTTTGCCTAAATTTTGGATGATTATCTTAAACTCCACGGTATCAGTAGCAGAGGGTGATGAAGGTTGATAGGTTATCTTATTTATGAAAATATCAGGTAATTCTCTAACCTCTGTGGCAATTATGGTAATAGTGGCATAGTTGTTGGCTTCATCTTGCTCTGAAATGGTGTTATAAGGGTCAAGAGCAACAGTGATATTATGGGTGCCTGTATCAAAAGAGACCCTAATCTCTGCCACTGTCTCCTGGTTTTTGGTTAGACTGCCAAATATAAAATCATCGCCAATCTGCTTGCCATTAGATAAGAAGCAAACCAAAACATTTGTGGCTGTGCCTTCTCCTCTATTCTTTATCCTTGCTGAGATGAGTATATCTTCTCCTCTAACTGGGGTTAGATTGGAGGCTAAGAGGCTAATGATCATAAGGTCAGGGGGAGATACTACGGCTTCAGAGACAAAAAGAAGTGTGGATAGGGTATTATTGGTCTCATTTTTCTCTGGGATGATGTTTCTTGGGTCTATAACAGCAGATATACTATGGGTTCCAGAGGAAAGGGATAGACCTGTGGTAACTGTAGCATATTCCTTTGCTGCTAATCTTGGGATAAAGAGCAGGGGTCCTATTGTAGATGTACCATCATAAAACTGAGCCTCTGCACCCTCTATCTCAGTATCTCCTGAATTGAATACAGAAGCTTTGAGGGTCAATAAATCCCCTGCAGAGGGTGTTTTGGGAGTATAGGTTATGTATTTAGCCTCCAAATCCAAAAATGCTTCTTGTGGCATACTATCCTTGATTGCCCTCAAACATAAGGCAGTGGCATAGGCATCATTATCCCAGGAGCCATCGGGTTGTTGGGAATTAAGGATATAATCCAACAAATCTTGTCTCATTATTGCTGAATACATAAGTGCTTTCTCCCATAAGGATTCTGGAGCTTGGGTTATAAGCCAATCTGATGCCTTTGTTATTGCCTCTTCAAGGTAGTAATCCTTGCGGTATTGGATTAGGGTAAGTAGGGCTAAGGATGTGATATAAACATTGCTCTGCTTTGTAGACTCATCAGCCAAAGAGAGCTTTCCAGCTAATCCAAAGCCTCCATCTGTGTTTTGATTAGCCAAAAGATAACCCAAGGCAGGTTGAATCACTGATGTATTAGAATAATTGGCAGATTTCAGGCTAGATAGGGTGAGGAAGGTGTCTAAATTTTCTATTCCATATCCACCAAATGCACCGTCTTCTCTTTGATAGGCAAGTAGAAGATTGACGAGCCTTGAGGTATCCGTTCCTGATTCAACCAAGGTCTTTATCTTCCTTGCAAGAAGCAAGCAGGAGAATACGCTTTGTGTCCCCAGCCATTTAATACCCTTGGTGTAGCTTACATCAGTCTCATTGAGGTGATAAAAAGTGTCCAATACAATAGCAGTATCAATCACACAAGAGGCAATCATCTCCTCCTCCCCCCAGGAACCAGAGGTATTCTGAGTACCTTTTAGCCACCCTACACCTTTGGTGATTGACTCTTCTTGAGCCATTACTTGGCTTGAATACCCCAATATTGCCAATAAGATCAATAATCTAATCTTGTTCATTTTTACCTCCTTTTTTACCATTCATAATATGGAACCCCTTTGCTATCTTTATGACTACAATTTATCCTAATATCCCCTATGTCAGGGCTATATATCCAGCCTCCTTCATCTGTAATCTGAGATAGCTGTATCTTCTGGTTGGGTTTTGTTTTCGCATAGACAATTTTATTTGAGCGGGGATGATTAGGTAAAAAAATAGGGGAGATTGGAATGAAAGATAATCCCACTTTCCAATCATCTTTTCTCCTGATATATTCATGGTCTATTCTTTTATTG
>JAZDOR010000075.1:0-7020 GCA_043798435.1 bacterium | reverse complement strand
CAATAAAAGAGATGTTTTCAAGGCTATGGAAGTATATTTATGAGAAGGCTGCAAGAAACTTCTTTAAGAAATGGTACTGGTGGGCAACACATTCACGACTTAAACCTATAGCAGAGGCTAAAAAAGATGATAAAGAGACACATTGACAACATCCTGACCTATCTTAAGCATAGAATAACTAATGCTGTAGCCGAGGGGATAAACAGCAAAATTCAACAGATGAATCAGCAGCAAGGGGATTTAGAAACTTTGAGAATTACAGGATTGCTATCCTGTTCCATTGTGGAAAGTTAGATATGTATCCACACAAAAGCCAGTAGAACCAATTTTTAAACATAATATTTTTACCTCCGTTAACTGCTCCGCAGATGCAAATATCGTGGATAATATACCTTATAAATAAAAATTACTTTTGGCAAGGTAAAAAATATCAACCCATTTTATGATCTCCTTACTTTTATCTGACTGCTGACGGCTGAACGCTTACCTTTTAACTCAATCGGTTCTGCTGGCTGAGAATAAAGAGGTTTTGACAAACTTAGCTAAATACCACTATAATCTTTGACCAGAGAAAAAATTTTGTCAGGGGCAAAAGGTGTTATGAAAAGGGAGGAAAAAGATGGAGCTTTCCGATAAGATACGCAGATGGATTAAGAAGGAGGTTAAATCTGCGGGGTGTGCAGGGGTAGTCATTGGAATAAGTGGTGGGATTGACTCAGCTACTGTGGCAGCTTTGGCAAAGAAGGCTTTGGAAGAGGAAGTTTTGGGGCTAATAATGCCTTGCCACAGCGACGAAGATGACCTTTATTACGCAAATATAGTCATAAAAAACCTGGGGGTCAAATGCGAAAAGATAGATTTAACCCCTATCTACGATAAGTTGATAGAGGTTCTTGGCAAGGGTGATAGATTGGCTCAGGCAAATTTGAAGCCGCGACTGCGGATGCTTACCCTCTATTACTTTGCCAACAATCTCAATTACTTAGTTGCAGGAACAGGCAATAAATCAGAGATTATGACTGGTTACTTCACTAAGTATGGGGATGGAGGTGTAGATATTTTACCTATAGGCGGCTTATTGAAACGGGAGGTAAGGGAACTGGCTAAAGAGCTTGGCATTCCCAAAGAGATAATTGAAAGACCTCCGAGTGCCGGTCTATGGCCTGGCCAGACTGATGAAGGAGAGATGGGTATCACCTATAATGAGCTGGATTCTGCTATATCCGCTATGGAGGAAAAAAGGGCTAAAAACATAAAGGCAGAAATTTTATCTAAGTTAGAATATCTGATTAAAGGTTCTTGCCACAAGAGAAAGCTCCCAAGAACATTTAAGATTTAGAAAGTAATTGCGAATTTCACCTCGCTAATGGTAAAATATGGTAAAATAAAGATAGGAGTAGTAAGCGTTCAGGTGGTGTAAGAAAAGGGGATGTGGAGATTATGGAGATAAGGGGATAAAATTTTGAATTAAAAATTAAGAATTAAAAATGAATAATCTCCATATCCCCTGTATCTCCTTATCCCCCTTCTTACACTCTTTGATAGATAGGCTGAACGGTTAATAGGAGTAAGAAAGATGACAGAAGAGGAGATTAAAGAAGCCAGAAGAAGGATACGGGAAGGGAATGCAGAGATTCTAAAGAGAGAGCTTACCGGAAAAGAGGTCAAGATTACTACAAATGTTTTTGGGCTGAAAGAGAGGGTCTATCATGTAGAAGAGGTTCACGATGCAAGGCTTAAGTCACCGAGGGGAACCCTTTTTGGTGTAAGATTAGCAAATCATCAGTTGAAAGAGGAAAACCAGCCATTCTTACGCTATCCAAATACTACTATTGAGGTTACCAAACAAGGCAATAAGAAGCTGATGACCCTGCTCTATTCCCCTGAGGTAGATATTGCGAGAGACTTTCGCAGGCTTCACAAAAAAACAGGCCAGGATATGAGGATTAGTATTGTTTATGAGTAGATAGGAAGCTATAAAAATATTGACTTTTGTCTACGAAATATGGTAAAAAGTGCTTATGAAGGCTAAAGATAATAAAAGATTGCATCTTACTGTAGAAGGGGGAGGTATGGAGAAATTAGGTGAGATAAAGGTAAGCGATGGGGTTATCGGCACAATCGCTGCTACGGCAGCGGTTAAGGTAGAGGGTGTAGTTGGAATGAGTGCAGGAATAGCGGATGGGATGGTCAAGCTCCTGACAGGCACACAACTTACAAAGGGCATAAGGGTAGAGATGGGAGAGGAAGAGGTGGCAATAGATATCTCTATAATAGTGAAGTATGGGGCAAAGATATCAGATGTTGCCTTAGATGTTCAGAAAGAAGTGAAATCTGCTGTTGAACAGATGACCGGGCTTAAGGTTATTGAGGTGAATGTTTTTATTGAAGGGATTGAACTTATCAAACAAAAAGAGGAGAAGAAGGTAAAGTGAAGTTTTTATTAAGGTTCTCAATAATATTGGCTACCTTTCTTTTGATTGGAGGAGGATGGGTTTTAATAATGATAGGGTTTGGGGCTATATCGCCATCCAAGTTCTTCCTCTTTCTTGAAGGCACAAATGGGCTGGGAATAGGGATAGGCTCAATAATTATTGCCTTTCTTTGCTTCTTTTTTGATAAGAGATACTTTACTGAGGAAAAGGCAATAGAGATAGAAAGTAAGTATGGAAATGTCCTGATAACAAAGAAGGCTATCTCTGATTTGATAGAGGGGATGGTCAATCTTGAAGGTGTCTATTCTGCTACTCCAAATATCTCTATAAAAAGGGGTAAACTCTCGGTCAGGGTAGGGATTATGGCTGGAGCAAATCAGAAGATGGATCTTTTGGGCAGTAAGATAAATGAAAATCTATCCTATCTTTTAGAAGAGGTTCTCTCTATTAAGAATTATAAAAAGAAGGTATCCATAAAAGGGATAAAGAGAAGGAGGGCTTTTTAATTGAATAACTTTTTGGCTCGGATGGAAGAATGGATGAGGAGCAATCCAGGTCCTGCAGTAGGGCTTATCATTGGGCTTTTAATAGGCTTGTTGATTATCGTCTTTGGTCCAGTAAAGACAGGAATATTCTTTCTCTGTGGAATAATAGGAGCTCTAATTGGAAGAAGGCTTCAATAGTAAGCGTTCAGGTATCAGGCGCAAGGTTCAGGTATTTTTATTAGCTGACCGCTGAACACTTACGAAAATGAGGCTGGACAAAATGTAGCAAATGGGTTATACTACGCTAAATTAGCATTCAGGTATCAGGTATTTTTATTAGCTGACCGCTGAACTATACCGAAAAGAGATTGGTTTACAAAAAAGTAACTACTCAGGTTCAGGGGTTAAAGGGTTCAAGGTTCACGGTTAATCCTCTTATTCTCTAACCTTGAACTTTGAACCTCAGAACCATAAACGAACACAATTTTTGCAAACCTGATTTGTTTGGGTATATATAGGAGGTAAACTAAAATGAATCCATGGGAAGGAATATCAAGACCATTTAAGATACACGAGCTGAGGAATAGAGTCCTTTTTACGATAGGACTCATTTCTGTCTATAGGCTTGGCTCTTTCATCCCCACCCCAGGTATAAATGCTGTTGCCTTTCAGGAGTTCTTTAAAGAGGTACAGAGGAGTATGGCTGTGGCTGGGCTTTTTAATCTCTTTACAGGCGGTGCTTTAGAAAGGCTCTCTATCTTTGCCCTGGGGATTATGCCCTATATCTCTGCCTCAATCATTATGTCCCTGATGACCCACATCATTCCGTCCTTAGAGAAGATTCATAAGGAGGGTGCAGAGGGGACAAGAAAGATAAGCCAATACACCAGATACCTTACTGTTCTTATTGCTTTGATTCAAGCCTTTGGTATGGCTATTGGCTTAGAGATGACAGAGTACAGAATGCCTATAGTTACAGACCCTGGCTGGGGATTTCGGATAATGACTGTTTTAACAATGACCACAGGGGCTATGTTTGTGATGTGGCTTGGTGAGCAGATAACTGAAAAAGGGCTTGGAAACGGGGCATCTTTGTTAATCTTTGCCAATATTGTTGTCAGTGTGCCAGCGGGTATAAGCTCTGTTATCCAGGACCTATTTTCAGGTGAGCTGAATATCCTAAAATGTGCGGTCTTGCTGGCATTAGTCCTTCTCATTATAGCTGGGGTTATAATTATGATTCAAGGTCATAGAAAGATAACTGTTCAATATGCCAAAAGAATCGTGGGCAGAAAGGTCTATGGTGGACAGATGAGCCATCTTCCACTCCAGATAAATATGGCTGGTGTAATTCCCATCATCTTTGCCTCATCTTTAATTACATTTCCAGCAATGATTGGAGGGTTTTTGGGAGGGGATTGGTATAACAACCTTCTTCTTTCTATTCCAAGATGGATACAGGACGCTTTCTCAAACATTCTTTATGCAGGTATGACTATTTTCTTTGTCTATTTCTACATCTCTATAATTTTTAATCCAAATGATGTAGCTGATAACTTGAGAAAATCAGGGGGGTTTGTTCCTGGGATAAGACCAGGGAGAAATACAGCAGACTATATACATAAGATTCTCAATAGAATCACCTTTGTTGGGGCAACATTTCTGGCTTTGGCTGCTGTTATTCCAACGATTGCTCTATCTTTTTTGCACTCGCCGTTCTTTTTTGGCGGAACATCAATTATGATTGTGGTTGGAGTGGCATTGGATACGCTTCGCCAGGTTGAATCCCATCTGATGATGCACCATTACGAAGGGTTTATGAAAAAGGCAAAACTGAGAGGAAGGTTTTAAGTAAATGCAAAATGTAAAATGCAAAATTAGCAATTAGCATTTCAAAATTAAATCTACTTCATTTTGCATTGCTAATTTTACATTGATAATTTTGCATTGAATCTTCAGTGTTACGTTTTAAGTTATGAAACTAATTCTATTTGGACCACCGGGTGCTGGAAAAGGGACGCAGGCCAGAAGGTTGAGTGAAACCTTTGGAATTCCACAGGTTTCCACAGGCGATATTCTCAGGGAGAATGTGAAATACCAGACAGAGCTTGGAAAGGCTGCCTTATCTTATATGGAAAAAGGAGGGCTTGTTCCAGATGAGCTTATATTAAAGTTGATAAAAGAAAGGTTCTCTGCAGAAGATACAAAGAAAGGATTTATCCTTGATGGATTTCCAAGGACAATAAATCAGGCAGAAGGGCTTTCGGAGCTATTAAGAGACCTGAATATAGAGATTGATGCGGTAATTAATATAGATGTGCCAGATGCGGTAATCATTGAAAGGAATACAGGAAGAAGGCTTTGCTCGGACTGCCAGATGATGTATCATATTGAATTTTCTCCACCAAAAAAGGAGGGTATCTGCGATAAGTGTGGAGGCGGTTTATATCAAAGAATAGATGACCGAGAGGATAAGGTCAGATACAGGATAGAGGTATATATAAAAGAGACAGCACCAGTCCTCAATTTCTATAAAGAAAGAGGATTGCTTAAAATTATAAGTGGTGTAGGAACTGAGAATGAAATTAACCGTAGGATAACTTCTGCACTTTTATGAGATAGAATTCAGAATTCAGAATCCAGAATTAAGAATATTAAATTCTGACTCCTGTATTCTGAATTCTGAATACCTGAGTAGTTACAAATGATTATCCTGAAATCAGAGGCTGAGATAGCCAAGATTAGAGAGAGTGAGCGAATCTTGGCTAATGTCTTTGATAAACTAAAGCGAGCTGTATTTTCCGGCACCACAACCTCTTACCTCAATAAACTTGCCCACTGCGAGATTACAAAGCAAGGAGCAACACCTGCCTTTCTTGGCTACAGGAATTTCCCAGCCTCTATCTGCACATCAGTAAATGAGGAGGTAATCCACGGAATTCCAGGAGATAGAAAACTTAAAAAGAAAGACCTCCTGAAGGTGGATATTGGCATTCTATACAAAGGCTACTATGCAGATGAGGCTGAGAGCTTTGAGGTTGAAAAGGTAACAACTGAGGCAAAGGTTCTTATAAATACAGCAAGAAAGGCTCTTGAGATAGGAATAAGGGTAGCAAAAAAAGGCAACAGGGTCAGGGACATATCCTCTGCCATTCAGGAGTTTGTTGAAAAAGCGGGTTTTTCTGTTGTGCGTGACTATTGTGGCCATGGCAGCGGAAAGGAGCTTCACGAAGAACCAGAGATTCCAAACTTTGTCGGAAAAGGAAGCGATGGTAAAACCAGGATAAAAGAGGGAATGGTCTTTTGTATAGAGCCAATGATAAATATAGGAGACTGCGAGGTAGAGGTTCTCTCTGATGGATGGACAGTGGTCACAAAGGATAGAAGCCTTTCTGCTCATACGGAGAAGATGATTGCCATAACAGGCAGGGGAACAGAGGTATTGAGTCTAAGGTAAATGTTTAGCCACAGAGACTTTGGAGACTTTGGAGAAATAAAATATAAGAGATAACTACGAAAGGCACGAAAGACGCGAAAAATTCTGATTCATTTTCGCGTATTTTCGCGTATTTCGTAGTTTATATTCTTTAAGGCTTTGTGTGAGAAAAAATATAACTCACACAAAGACACAAAGCCTCAAAGAATAATGAAAGAAAGATTGTAAATTGATACTTACTCATTAAATTCTTCCTTTGTGTCCTTCGTGTTCTCTGTGTGAGAAAAAGTCTGATTGGTTATCTCTGAACTACCAATCTTTGTCTTCCAGAATACTTTCCTGCTTTGAGGCTTATGAAGTATAGTCCCTGGGATAGTTTATCCCCTCTATCATTCCTTGTGTTATAGAATAGGGCTTTCTCTTTAGTTATGTATAAACCTGCCTTTTTCCATCCTGCTTCTATGGTTTTCACCCTCTGTCCCAATACTGTTCGGAATGATTGTTTTTAATGGTTGTTTTTTGTTTTTTAGATATTAAATTTACCAAAAGGAAGTCAATGATAGCAAGGAATTTTTTGTTTATGGGGTGTATTTATAGAAATGCTATGGAGGTGAACGGTTACATAAGTAGTTTTTGGCTTAAAAAAGGGCAGACCAATCCCTTG
>JAZDOR010000047.1:0-37932 GCA_043798435.1 bacterium | reverse complement strand
TGAACACAGAAGAGATATTTAGACACTGATTTACACAGATACTCACAGATAATTTTTTAATTCTTATCAGTGTAATCTGTGTTAATCTGTGTCAAAAGAATAAGTGTTAATCTGTGTCATCTGTGGCAAAATTTATTTTATTTTTCTGTGGTTTTTCCACAATTCTAAATTTTATGAGTAGTTACGTTTTTCTCTGTGGACTCTGTGGTTAATGTTTGACAATACCGTAAAGTGTTTCAGAAGGAGGAGATGAATTTTACACTATTTTATATAGCCTTTTTGGTCGTATCCTTAGGGCTGCGCATCTTTCAGAATAGGACTAAGCGGAATAGAGAAGGAGGCACTGTCTATTTCAAGCCAATCTTTTCTCTCCAGTTCTGGCTTTATGTGGCGATGGTAATCTTTAGCCTGGTGGAGTTTTTTCTTGTTCAAAGAAGAATGAATCTATTCGTCAGTCTTTCTGGTCTAATCCTCTATCTTGCTGGAATAATTGGTCGGGAATGGGTGATTAGGACACTTGGAAGATACTGGAGCGTAGATATTCGCATAAGGGAGGATCACAGGCTGATAAAAGAGGGACCTTACGGATATGTCCGTCATCCTAACCTGCTCTGTCTCTTCCTTGAGGCAAATGGGCTCTGCCTTATTCCAAACTCTTATTATGCCCTTATCTTTGTCTGGACAATATATCTTGCCTCTATTTTGATTCGGATACACCTCGAAGAGAAGGCATTGATTGAAAAATTGGGCCAGGAATATATTGATTACAGAAAAGAGGTGTTTGGGCTGTTGCCTATAAAAAGGAGGTGAAAGAAGATGAAGAGAAGGTAATTGCTCATAATTTTGAGGAGGACTAAAATTTTTTTGACACAGATTTACACTGATTCACACAGATTTCTTCCTTTATTTTAATCAGTGTTCATCTGTGCAAATCAGTGTCTAAATATCTCTTCAGTGTTCATCTATAGTAGATCAGTGTCTAATTTTTTGGTTAATTCCCCAAAATTTTGAGTAAATACAAGAGAAGGTCTTGATTGAGGGGTTGGGTAAAAGGATATGTTGATTATAAAAAGGAGGTATTTGAAAATGAAGAAAGGTTTAGTTTTGTTAATGGTGTTGGGTCTGCCAGGTCTTGTGCTTGGTGGAGGTTATGAGTTTGGTGGATTGGGAGCAAGGGCTATTGGAATGGGCGGGGCATTCGTTGGCTTAGCTGATGACTGGACAGCTATATACTGGAATCCCGCAGGGCTTTCCCAGGTTTCTGAGAAAGGGGCAGGTGGGTATTTAGAGTATGTATCGCTAAAGGGTGAGGATGGGAATTCTGTGGCTAATGGTGATGACTATAAAACACTCTTTTTTCGTCTCTATGGACCTGATATGGGCGGTTTTCTTCCTGGCTATCCTGGTGAGCCAACAAGGTTTGCCAAAAAGGAGATAGAGACATCTGCTATCCTTCCTTCTCTTGGTGGGTGGCAGAAACGGAGCGGATGGACTTTGGCTGGAGGTCTCTACACTCCGAATGGGAATGCCATAGACTGGAAGGATGGGATGAAGGATGCTATGGGTGCTGATATAAATGCTTCATACCATACCCAGTTATCTGTATCTGTGGGGAATATATCTCTGGCCAAGGAGGTAACAGATGACCTCTCTATTGGTGCAGGTCTCAATCTCCTCTATAGCAAATTTGAGGTAGAGGCAAAGAAGAGCTATTCTACTGCTACTGCGTCTTTCTATAACTATGACTTTGTTAATAAGGTCTCTGGTGATGGAACAGGTCTTGAAGGGGTAGTAGGCTTTTTGCTTAAACCATCAGATAAGCTCTCTATCGGAGGTGTGGCCAGGAGCGGCAGTCTCCTTTCATTAGAAGGAGAGGGAGAGGGGAGTCTTCAAGGTCAGATGTTAGGAGCAGCGACAGGAACTGAAAAGAGCAACTACACCCAAAATTTTTCTTACCCAGCTACCTTAGATCTTGGAACAGCTTACAGACTGACCCCAAAGATAACCATAGTCTGTGATTTGGCAAGGACATACTGGAGCAGTATGGAGGAGGATATAGACTTTGAGCGGGATACCGGGAGTGGCACGACTAAGTTCCTTCAGGATAGAGACAAAAGTCTTAACTGGAGCAATACAGACAGATTCAGGATGGGTTTTGAATACAGACCATATGAGGTTTGGTCATTGAGAGCCGGGTTCTATTTCTCACCATCCCCTGTACCTGCAGATGGCGTAGATATCACTAAGCTGATTGATGTAGATTGCAGATTCCTCACCCTTGGAACAGGTTATAGAAAAGGAAATCTTGTCCTTGATTTTGCTTATGTGAATTTATCTGGCAAGGAGACCTTGAATGGCGTGGAGTATGAGAAGAATGGAGATGCCCTTGGTGTCACTGGAAGCTATAGGTTTTAGATGATTCATCTGGAAAATAGAATCTTAATTGATAAACCTGTTGATGAGGTCTTCAAGATAGTAACAGATGTAGCCAGGTGGCCAGAGTTTCTTCCTTCCCACAGGAATATGACGATAATCAGCCAGGAGGAAGATAGGCTATTGATTGAATGGAAAATGAAGGTTAAATTGAAGACCTCCATCCTCATTGATAGAATTAACAAAAGAATGGTCACCGAGCAACTTTCAGGGCTGGTAAAGGGACTGAAAGCAGAGTATAAATTCAGCGACCAATCTGGCAAGACAAGTCTTTCTTTGATTCACCAGGTTGAATTGAAGATTCCTTTGATTAGAAGAATAATAGAACTGATTGCTATCAGGTCTTTAATGAGACTCAGCCCCGATACATTAAATAGGATAAAAAACAGGGTGGAGGAGATTAGATGTTCTATGGATTGACCCTTCTTGTGATTGCCCTGCTCAATCTATTCCTGGGCATCTTTGTCCTGAGCAGGGATAGTAGTAAAGAGGCAAACAGAACCTTCTGTTATTGGGTAATCTGTACCTCTATCTGGAACCTTATGGACTTTGGGCTCTGTTTTGCCAAAGAGCCTCATTTTGCCTTAGTCTGGGCAAGGGTACTCCTCATAGGTGTTATCTTCATCCCTTCCACCTTCTTCCATTTTGTGGTGAGCTTCTTAAATGAATCCAAAACAAGAATTAAAAGGCTGATTCCTATAGGCTACATTATAAGTTTCATCTTTGGCCTCTTGTCTTTATCCGGGTTGCTTATAAAGGATGTTATACCTCTAAAGAAGGGATACTTTCCAGTCTTTTGTAATCCACCTATGCCCTTGCTCTTCCTCTTATTCTTTTATGGCTTGACCCTAATGGGTGCCTTTCTGCTTATTAAAAGGTTTAGAATAGCGACATCCTACTTAGAGAAGAACCAACTGAAATACCTCTTAATGGGTCTATCTATATCTATAGCTGGCGGTATATCAAACTTCCTCTTAGCTTCCGGGAAACAAATGGTATTTCCCATTGGTAATATTGCTGAACTTTCCTTTGTGTGTATGACAGCCCTTGCCATTGTCCGCTATCGATTGATGGACATCAATGTGTTAATCAGGCCAGGTCTTGCCTACACTATGCTCACTGCCTTAGTTACAGCTATATGGTTTTCCTCCATCTTTCTCTTTGAGAATACCTTGCATCTTCAAGCAACCCTGGCCAGGGTTATAACTATTGTCATCTTCGTCTTCATCTTCAATCTTCTCAGGGAGAGGGTTCAGCTCATCGTTGACAGGCTCTTCTATCGCCAGACTCAGGAGCTATTCTCTCTCTCTAAGAAGATTACCCATGAAATTGCCACAAATTATGACCCGGACATGCTTATTCCATATCTCATGAACCAGATTAAAGAGACCCTGCATCCAGAGTTTATCTCCTGTATGCTTCCTGTGAACAATAGTTATATCCTCAAATACTTGGTAGGCCAGGGCGAGGAAAATGTGTTTATATCAGCAGATGCCCCACTTATTCAGTGGCTTTCTAAAAAACGTCAAGTGATATTCTATGAGGAGTTAGATAAAGACCCTGACTTCTCTGGCTCAAAAACAGAGATACAAAGCGATTTTAAGAAGACAAATGCCATGCTTGTCACACCTTTAATTCATAGAGATGAGCTGATGGGGTTATTGAACCTCGGAGAGAAGAAGGGAGACGGTGGCTATACCTATGATGAGATAAGTTTCTTAGATACCATAGCCAAAGAGCTGGCGATCTCTTTGGAGAATTCAAGACTGCATACTTCTCTAAAGGCCAGGGCAAAAGAATTAGAAAAGGCAAATGTAGCCAAGTCTGACTTCCTGAATATCGTCTCCCATGAGCTGAAGACTCCCCTTACCTTCATCATTGCTCAGCTCGGGCTTTTGAAGAGAGAGACTCTCGGAAGGCTGACTAAGAGTCAGAAAGAGGGTATAAAGAAGATAGAGGAGAAGGGGTTTAAGCTAAACTCCATCATTACAGATATTCTCAATCTGGCTGCTATTGAGAGTGGCAAGGTTTATGAGGTTAAAGCAGAGAAGGTCTATCTAAAGAAGGTGATTGATGAAGTGACAAGGAGCTTTGGCTTGCTGGTGTATCATAAAGGGCTGAACATAGAGCTTGACCTTCCCCAAAGATTATCGACTGTAATCTCTGATTCCCAAAAGATAAGCGATATCTTTTACAGGCTCCTTGATAATGCCGTCAAGTTCACGCCTTCTGGAGGAGATGTAACCATTGGGGCAAAGGAAACAGAGAAAGAGATAGAGCTCTCCGTCTCTGATACAGGGATTGGCATAGCCAGGGAGGAGCAGGAGAAAATCTTTGAAAGGTTCTATCAGGCAGACTACACAAGCACCCGCAAATATAGTGGAACAGGTTTAGGGCTTGCTATCGTCTCTGAATTAGTCAAAGCCCTCGGAGGTAGAATCTGGGTCTCCTCAAAATCAGGCGAGGGAAGCACATTTACCTTTACTATTTCCAAAAACAAGGAGATTGACAAAGAGAAAGAGATATGATAAAATATCAGACACTGATTATAAATGAAGAAATATTTTAGACACTGATTAACACAGATACTCACTGATTAAATATCTTTCTTTATATTTATAATATCTCTTTATCAGTGTCCATCAGTGTAATCTGTGTCAAAATATTTATTCTTTATTGGTTCTTCATCAGTGTAATCTGTGTCTAAAAAAAAATGGCAAAGAAGATTTTGATTGTGGATGATGACCATGACATTGTTGATATCTTAAAGGCTCTTCTTGAGTCAGAGGGCTATGATGTCATTGAGGCTTATGATGGAAAGGAGGGGATAGACAAGGCTTATCAGCAGATGCCTCATCTCATTCTCCTTGACATTATGATGCCTGTGATGGATGGTTGGCAGGTCTGTCAGAGGCTTAAAGCCTGCAAGAAGACAAGCAATATTCCTATAGCTATTATTACAGCCAAGGCTGAGCAAGAGGACAGGAATAGAGCCAAGAAAGAGGGTGCGGATGATTATATTACCAAGCCCTTTCAGCCCGAGGACCTCATCCTGCGGGTACAAAAGAACATAAAAGGGTCTGAGGGCAATTTTCGTCTGTCAATGATGGCTTAAATTGTAACCGTTCCTGGCTATATTTTAAGATGCGTAAGAAAGGAGAAAAGGAGAAGATGGGGAAGAATTAGAACGCAGATTTTCAGGATTTTTTAGGATTAGCGCAGATTCTTATTTAATTCCTATCTTGTAAATCAGCGTTAATCTGCGTCCTATTTCTTCAATTCTCCCCTTTCCCCATTTCTCCTTATTTTATACTACTTGAACACTTACCAAAAAAAATGGCTGAAAGACTGCTTAAAGATATCCTCGTAACAAATGTTGTCTCTGTGCCTCCGGAGACGACCATTTCTGATGCCATCCAGCTTATGGGAAAGGAGGAGATAAGCTGTCTAATCATCTCCCAGGATAAAAAGCCCCTTGGCATATTTACAGAAAAGGATGCTGTCCGTGTGCTTCACGATGGGCTTTCCTTAGAGAGAAGGATAGGTGAGGTGATGACCAGCCCCATCCTCTCTGCTGTGCTTGATATGAACATCTATCAGGCACATGAGATGTTTGAGAAGCATAAGATACGGCACCTTGTGGTTGTAGAAGCCAGTGGCAGTATTGCTGGTGTTGTAACCATTTCTGACATTATCCAAAACCTTTCTGCGGAATACCTTCTTGAATTGAAGGATATCTCCAGACTGATTACCCGCAATGTAGTCACCTGCCAGAAAGAAACCCTGCTTTCTGAAGCTATAAAAATAATGGTTGAGCTTTCTATCAGTTGTATCGTTGTAGAGGAGTGTAAAAAGCCTATCGGCATATTGACTGAGAGGGATGTAACACGGCTCTTTCATAAAAGAAAGCAGATAAAAAGGTTGAAAATAAGCAGTGTGATGAGCCAGCCTACGAAGACCATAACCATAAATGTTTCTGTCTATGAGACGACAAAGAGAATGGACATGGAGAGGATTCGCAGATTGGTTATTGTCAATGAGAAAGAAGAGATTTGCGGCATAATCACCCAGTCAGATATTACTAAAAGGCTCTGGGAGAAGTATATAGAGTTCCTGAAGGAGGATATTGCCAAGCGTCTGGAGGCAGAGGATGCCCTGAAGCAACAAGAGGAGAAGTATCGCTTCCTGGTTGAAAATGTAGCTGATGTCATCTGGATACGCGACCTGAACCTCAGATTTACCTATATCAGCCCTTATATTGAGAGGCTGAGGGGCTATACGGTTGAAGAAGTGATGAACCAGACAATAAAAGATACCCTTACCCCTGAATCTTATCAAGTAGCCATGAAGGTCCTGGCTGAGGAGATGGAGATTGAGAAGCAAGAAAAGAAAGACCTACGAAGATGGCGAACCATTGAGGTGGAACAGCCCTGCAAAGATGGCTCAATAATCTGGACAGAGAACAGGACAACATTCCTCCGCGATAAGGATAACAAGCCTACAAGCATCTTTGGTGTCACCCGTGATATTACGGCTAAAAAGAAGGCAGAAGATGCTCTGAGACAACAAGAGGAGAAGTATAGATTAGTTGTAGATAATGCCAGTGAAGCTATATTAGTAATCCAGAACGAAAGGATAGTCTTCTTCAACCCAAAGGCAAAGGAGCTTTCCGCTTATTCAGACGAAGAGCTTCTCACTAAGCATTTCCTTGATTTTGTGTATTCAGATGACAGAAGCTTGGTAGGTGAGCATCACAAAAGAAGGCTTTCAGGAGAAGATGTTCCTTTCTATACCTTCAGGTGGCAGACAAAGGATGGCAAGGTAAGATGGACAGAGATTTATGGTGTCTTGATTACCTGGCAAGGGCAACCTGCCACCCTTATTTTCTTGACAGATATTACTGAAAAGAGAAGGATGGAGGAAGAGTTGAAGAGAACAGAGGTCTCAAGGCTTGAATCTATCGGTCTCCTTGCCGGTGGCATAGCCCATGACTTCAACAATATTCTGACAGCGGTTTTGAACAACATTGCCTTAGCCAAGATGCACACCAAAGAGGATAGGGTGAACAGGATGTTAGCGGGTGGAGAAAAGGCAATCTTACGGGCAAAGGACCTGACCCAGCAATTGCTCACCTTTGCTAAGGGTGGAGAACCTATAAAGAAAATAATATGTATCTCAGGGCTGATACGGGATATAGCAGGCTTTGCTTTAACTGGCTCTGCCTCTGTCTGCTCTTTTCATATACCAGATAACCTCTGGCAGACTGAATGCGACCCTGGCCAGATATCTCAAGTAATCACCAATCTAATCCTAAATGCCAGTGATGCTATGCCAGGTGGCGGTGTAATAGAGGTTTTGGCAGAAAACAAAAAAGAAAACGGCGATAGATTTATCAAATTCTCCATAAAAGACTCAGGGATTGGCATCTCCAAAGAGCATATCAGCAAAATATTTGACCCATACTTTACGACAAAGCAGAGGGGGAGTGGCCTGGGACTCTCTGTAGCCTTTTCAGTCATCAAAAAGCACGGTGGTAGATTAGAGGTAACCTCAGAGCTGGGAGAAGGTTCAACATTCACCATTTTTCTTCCTGCCTCAGAAAGGAGAGAGCAGGAAAGGCCAGAACCAGTAACAAGAAAAGGTGGACGGGTGCTTCTTATGGATGATGAACCCCTTGTCCTTGAGGTTACAGACGAACTCCTCAAATTTCTTGGCTATGAAACAACCCTGGCCACAAATGGCAAAGAGGCTATTGAGCTATACAGAAAGGAAAAGGAGAGAGGAAAGCCCTTTGATGCCGTCATTTTAGACCTGATTGTCTCTGGTGGAATGGGTGGTTTAGAGTGCCTTAAATTCCTGAAGAATATTGACCCTGAGGTTAAAGCCGTCGTCTCATCTGGATACTCCAATGACCCAATAATGTCTGATTATAAAAGTTATGGCTTCGCTGGTGTTATACCCAAGCCATATGCTCCAGAGGAGATGGGTGATATCTTGGATAGGGTGATAAATAGATAGGTAACAGTTCAGGCTATGTATCAGAGGTGTAAGAAAGGGGATAAGGAGATAATGGGGATATGGAGATAATTCATTTTTAATTCTTAATTTTTAATTCAAAATTTTATCCCCTTATCTCCATAATCTCTGTCCTCTCCTTTTCTTACACTACCTGAACGCTTATTTAAAATCTGATTGCAATTTTTAAGGTGTGGTTGATATAATATAGCCAATGAACAAGAAGATATTCGCCATTGCAGTTGGGGTATATGCTTTAGGGTTTCTCCTTCTCTATCTGAGGAGGCTATTTCTTGGTCCGCTCTTCATTGTTGCTGGGCTTGTGCTTGTGCCGATAAGCATTCTCCTCTCTCCTTCCATGATAGAGAAGACGAAGAAAAAATAGGAAAATGGTAATCAGGTTATCGGGTAATCGGTTACCGGTAATTGTTTCCCTTACCGATTACTGATTACCGATAACCGATCACTTCTTTTAGAAATATGCAGATAGAAGAACTTGCTTTTAACAAAGAGGGTCTGATTCCAGCCATCATTCAGGATGTAGATAATAACGAAGTCCTGATGCTTGCCTATATGAACAAGGAGTCTCTGGCAAAGACCCTTGAAACAGGAAAGACCTGGTTTTTCAGCCGGTCAAGGCAGGAGCTTTGGAACAAAGGGGCGACCTCTGGAAACCTTCAGGATGTGAAAGAGATACTCTATGACTGTGATAAAGATACACTTCTTATTAAGGTGAAACAGACAGGTGTTGCTTGCCATAGGGGAACGAGGAGCTGTTTCACTGAAACTCTATAGTCAGAAAAGTTCAGAGTGTAGAGTTCAGAGTTTAGAGTTTAATAAAATAACTCAAAACTCAAAACTCAAAACTCAAAACTCAAAACTCAAAACTCAAAACTCATAACTCATCACTCATAACTCAAAACTCATAACTCAAAACTCATAACTCAAAACTCATAACTCAAAACTCATACGATGAAGATAAAGGATAAAATTTTAGAGCTTAAGAAAAAGAAGAATGCAATCATTCTGGTTCACAACTATCAGATAGGTGAAGTTCAGGATATAGCAGACTTATTAGGGGATTCCCTTGACCTTTCAAGGAGGGCTCAATCTACAACAGCAGATATTATCGTCTTCTGTGGCGTCCATTTTATGGCTGAAATTGCCAAGATTCTCTCACCAGAGAAGATGGTTCTTCTTCCTGATGTGAATGCTGGCTGTCCTTTGGCTGATATGGCCACCCCAGAAGAACTCAAGAAGTTAAAAGCCTCTCACCCAGATGCGGTTGTGGTTGCTTATGTAAATACATCTGCTGAAATAAAGGCTCTTGCTGATGTTTGTTGCACCTCAGCTAATGCTATCAATGTTATCTCTCAGATAGAGGAAGGCAAAGAGATAATCTTTGTGCCTGACCAATGGCTTGGTGATTATGCAGCAAAGAAGACAAAAAGGGAGCTTATTCTCTGGCCTGGGTTCTGTCCAACCCATATGAGGATAATCCCTGAAGTGATTGCCGCAAAAAGAAAGGAGCATCCAGAGGCTGTTGTTATTCTTCATCCTGAGTGCAGTAAAGATTCATTAGCCCTGGCAGATGAGATATTCGGAACAGGTGGAATGCTCAAATGTGTGAAGGAGAGCAATAAGAAGGAGTTTATCATCGGCACAGAGTTAGGTATCATTTACAGGCTGAAAAAGGAGAATCCGGAAAAAGAGTTTTATCCTGCCGCAGATCTGGCTATTTGCCCAAATATGAAGCTCACCACATTAGAAAAGGTCTTATGGTCACTTGAAGAAGAGGCTTATCAGATAGAAATACCCAAAGAGATAGCACGGAGAGCAAGTGTGTCTATTGAGAAGATGCTGGCTATAGGATGATAAATAGCTATTTACCTTTAGGGATACAGAGAATAACTCATTGCAAAATGCAAAATTAGCAATTATCATTTTAAGATGATAATTTTGCATTGCTAATTTTATACCCAAACAAATCAGGTTTGCAAAAAATTATGTTCGTTTATGGTTCTGAGGTTCACGGTTCAAGGTTAGAGAATAAGAGGATTAACCGTGAACCTTGAACCCTTTAACCCCTGAACCTGAGTAGTTACTTTTTTGTAAACCAATTTCTTTTCGGTATACATTGAATTCCTCCTAAGTCTCCCAAAGTTATAATTTAAGTGAAAAAAGTAGCTATACTCGGTTCCACAGGTTCAATCGGTCTGGCTGCCCTTTCTGTGATACGAGAGCTTCCTGAGTTTTCTGTGGTTGGGCTTTCTGCTAAAAGGAATATAAAGCTCCTTGAAGCTCAGGCAAGGGAATTCTCACCAAAGATAGTCGGAGTGGCGGAAGAACAAGAAGGAGAGCGACTCAAAAAAAACCTCGCTGATATAAATATTTCTGTAATAACTGGAGAATCCGCCTCCGTTTCTGTAGCTGGCTTAAATGAAGCAGATATAGTTTTAGTCGCCATAAGCGGCGCAGAATCCTTACTTCCTACCTTAACAGCCATAAAAGCAGGAAAGAGGATAGCCCTTGCCAGCAAAGAGGCTATGATTCTGGCAGGGGAGATCTTGATGGAGGAAGCAAAAAAGTGTGGGGCAGAGATAATCCCTGTGGATAGTGAGCATTCGGCTATATTTCAGTGCCTGCAAGGTAGGAAAAATCCCAAAAGAATTATCCTTACTGCCTCTGGTGGTCCATTTTTGGATAGACCTGACTTAACGAATATTTCCCGAGATGAAGCTCTCTTTCACCCAAGATGGAAGATGGGAAAGAGAATCACTATAGACTCTGCTACCTTGATGAATAAAGGCTTGGAGGTGATTGAGGCTGTCAGACTATTTAATCTCAAACCCAAAAATATTGAGGTGATTATCCACCCCGAGGCTATCCTCCATTCTGCTGTTGAATTTTCTGATGGCACAGTGATTGCCTGCCTATCCAATCCAGATATGCGGCTTCCCATAGCCTATGCCTTAACCTACCCAGAGAGAAGCAAAAACCTTATAAAGCCACTTGACTTAACAGAGGTAGGTAAGCTATCATTCAGGAAGCCTGATATAGATAGGTTTCCCTGTCTTTCTCTGGCATATTTCGCTATAGAAAAGGGTGGCACGATGCCTGCTGTCTTGAACGCTGCAGATGAGGTGGCAGTTGAGGCTTTCTTGAATGGAGAAATTTCATTTACTATAATTCCAAAGCTGATAGAAGATGTCCTCTCTACTCATTTTGCGACCGATAATCCAGATATAGAGGATATTCTGATGGCAGATAAATGGGCAAGAAAGAAGGCAAAAAGTTTTTTATCGGATAGTAACACTTTAGCTACCTGAAGTAAAATTAGTTTTTAGAGACTTTGGAGAAATAAAATATAATCACGAAACCTCGAAAGAGCGAAAACACGAAAAATTAAAGGATGATATTCTTAACTTTATAGTTCAGCTCCAAAAAAGGTATTTATAGAAGAACTCAATCAATTTTTTTCAAAAGATTCTATATTAAGATAGGAGGAATTATGAAGCAAGAAAGATCGAACGACAAGAAAATAATAATTAAGGAGATATAAACAATGAAGGAACTAAAGGTTAAGGATATAATGACAAGGGGCGTGATTACCATTTTAGAGGATGCTCCAATCTATGAAGCTGTGGAGATGCTGGTAGATAATGATGTGAGTGGTTTGGCAGTCACCTCTGTTGATGGAGAATTAGTTGGTGTTCTCTCTGAGGCTGATATGGTCAGGGTGGTAAGCGGTAATATGGAGGGCGACTTAGAGAAGATAACGGTCAAGGAGATAATGACCTCTCCGGCTATAACTGTCAACAGAGAGGATAATTTAAGGGAGGCGGTCAGGCTTATGGGTATATACAGCATCCATAGGCTTATTGTCCAGCAAGAGGTGAAGGTTGGCGAAAAGACCAAACTCTTTCCGGCTGGAATACTCTCTATCTCTGATGTGGTCAAGGCTATGGCAAGAAAAGGGGTATAAAGGCAACTATAGTTAACCGCATAAATCTGGACACTAATTACAAAGACTCAAGAACATTAAACTCCAGACAATAAGAGACTCAAGACTAAGACTTTTCTAATTAACCTCTGCATTAATAACTAAACAGTTTACATTAATAACTAAACAGTTTACATAACTCCTTTAATATCAAGCAGTTACAGATAAAATACTCCCTCTCTTTCGCTTCCTACTTCCCGGATCTGCTTTTACACCGAGGCATATCTCGATATTTAACGGATGTTCCACAATAATAAACACGACCTTTCCAGTCTGCGTGTCCTTGGAACAGTAGGTGAACCAATCAATCCTGAGGCATGGATGTGGTACTACAAAGTTATTGGTAAAGAACGATGTCCGCTGGTAGATACATGGTGGCAGACCGAGACCGGTGGCATACTGATTACACCGCTTGCAGGTGCTACTCCAACAAAACCGGGTTCTGCTTCAAAGCCGTTCTTTGGTGTTGTCCCTGAGATTTTAAGACAGGATGGCACTGTTGTCGGTGTCAACGAAGGCGGTTCTCTAATGATTACCATGCCCTGGCCAGGAATGATTCGTGGGGTATTTGGTGACCCAAAGAATGAGCTAATCAAAAAGGTTTATTTTTCAGTCTTCCCTGGTAAATATCTCACTGGTGATGGTTGTCGAATAGATGGGGATGGTTTTTATTGGTTAATGGGAAGGATTGATGATGTGTTTAATGTTTCTGGGCACCGTTTGGCTACTGCTGAGATAGAAAGTGCATTAGTCTCTTCAGGCAGTGTAGCAGAAGCAGCAGTAGTAGGTTTCCCCCATGATATTAAAGGACAGGGCATTTACTGCTTTGTCACCTTAAAGAAGGGAATTGAGCCATCGGATACCTTAAAGAAAACTTTGGTTGGCCGTGTGCGTAAAGAGATCAGTCCCATTGCCACACCAGATAAGATACAGTTTACGGATACCTTGCCAAAGACGCGTTCAGGTAAGATAATGCGGAGAATCCTCCGTAAAATTGCTGAAGGTGATATCTCTAACATTGGTGATACCAGCACCTTAGCTGACCCTTCAGTAGTAGATACCTTAGTTAGCCAAAGACAATAGAATAAATACTGAACTTTTGCAAATTTTGCAGAAAGCCCGTAAAATCTGTAACCATTTACCCAAGTGAAGCAGAAGATAATTGTTTACCGCAGAGCACGCTGAGAACGCAGAGAATTTACAAAATTTTAAGTTTTTATTTCTCTGTGCCCTCTGCGAGCTCTGCGGTTAATTTCTTCTTCAGATGAGTAAAGTGTTACTAAAATCTGAGGTTTCTTAAACTGAATAGTTACAAATATTTACTAATCTCAAGATACACCCGAGCTGAGGCACCAACAAACTTTTGAGCCACTTCTTTTGCTCTCTTTCCCATTAAAAGTCGCTCTTCTTCATTAGAAAGTAACCAGACCATCTTTTTTGCTAACCCCTTTTCATTGCTCACCTCAATTGCCGCTTTCTCCTTCTTCATCGCCATAGCTACATCCTTAAAATGAGAGGTATAAGTGCCAAAGAGAACAGGTATTTCAAATAAGGCTGGCTCAAGAAGGTTGTGACCACCATAGTCTGCCAATGTTCCTCCAACAAAGGAAAGGGATGAAGACTTATAGGCTGACCTGAGTTCACCTATTGTATCTAAAATGAGGACAGAGCCTGGGTCTATTTCTGTTGGCATCTCTGTTCTTTTGACAAAGGGAATCTTTTTTTCTACCAGCCTTTCAGAGATTGCCTTTACCCTTTCAAGGTGCCTTGGGGCAATAATGCCAATTACTTGCGGATTCGCTTGCCGTAGCTTAGAAAAACAAGAAACGATAGCCTCCTCTTCCATCTCCCTGATAGAGCCGAATGTTACCACAGGAAGACCTCTAAAATCAATATTGAGAGAAGGGAGATCATAAGCCAACCAATCAAACTTTGTATTTCCGGAGATCTTTACCCTATCAGGAGAAGCGCCAAGTTTTTTTATCCTCTCGGCATTTTGGCTCGACTGCATAAGGAAAAGGTCAAAAGAAGAGAGAACCTCCTTTGTCAAAGATGAGAGTAGCTGATACCTTCGGTAGCTTTTTTCTGTTATTCTTCCGTTTATCAGGACGACCGAACAGCCCATTTTTTTAGCAGACCTTATCAGATTGGGCCAAAGCTCTGTCTCAGAGATGATAAGCATTTTTGGCTCAAGCTTTTTGATGGTTCTTTTTATAAGGAAGCCGAAGTCTAAGGGGAGATAGAATGTCTCTTCTCTAAACCCTTTTGCTGTCTGATAACCTGTCTTGGTCATACAGGAGATGACAAAGGAAAGGTTTGATTTTCTTGCCTCATCAAGGAACGGCTTAACCCCGACCATTTCTCCCATAGAGGCAATATGTAGCCAGATGTCAGGCTTTACCTTTGGAATAGAGAGACCAAGCCTTTGCAGACTGAAGTTTTTGAGCAAAAATGGGATAGCTGAAAAGAGAAGTAAAAGGTTATAAAGCCAGTTTAACATTTACCAACTTCCTGAGGTTTCCCCTCCTTCAGAGGAACCTCCACCAAAGCCACCGAATCCACCAGAAAATCCTCTACCTCCACCAAAGCCATTACCAAATCCCCAAAAGCCCCCGGAGTATCTCCTCCTTCTTCCTGAAACCCCTAACATCCGCGTAATGATAAGAGGGATGGCAAAAAGTAATGTTAATATCAAGGAGATTAAGGAAGGCTTATTTTCTCTGTGCCTTCCCCTATTTTCACAATTTGGGCAATACCGTATTCCTTTTACTTCTTCAATCTTCATCTTTTTCTCTTTTAAAAACTTTGTAACTATACCGAAAAGAAATTGGTTTACAAAAAAGTAACTACTCAGGTTCAGGGGTTAAAGGGTTCAAGGTTCACGGTTAATCCTCTTATTCTCTAACCTTGAACCTCAGAACCATAAACGAACACAATTTTTGGTAAGCCTGATTTGTTTGGGTATATTTACCCATCTGAAGTAAATTTATGTGCTTAAAAGGGTTCAAGGGGTCAAGAGATCCATCCGGTCATAGAGTTGGTTAAATAAGTGCTATAGTCATCAACAAACTCAAAATATTTTTTTGCTCCTTGCAAAAAAATATCTTGATAGTAATAGTAATAGTATAGGAATTTTCTTTTTTGTTCTGGCTCTGCCAGAACCTTATATTTCTTGCTACTTAAAAGAAATATCTTGAAATATACTCTGGAAGCAATATTTTGTCAAGACCTTTTCCTTTATCAGATATTTTTGTGAGTGTTTAGTTACAAAAACCCTTGACAGACAGACTCTTTTTCCATAAAATACTTTAATATGCGAGTGTTGGTTGTGGCGGCTCATCCAGATGATGAGGTCTATGGCGTAGGCGGAACCCTTGCCAGACATAAAGAGGCTGGCGATGAAACCTTTGTTTGCATAGTGACTGAGGGATGCAGTCAGCAGTATAGAGACTTAGGAGAAAAAAAGCTGGCTGAAATAACCCATCAGAAAAAGAAAGAGGCAAAGGAGTCGGCTAAAATTTTAGGGGTAAAGGAGGTCTTCTTCCTTGACTTGCCTGATATGCAGCTTGATACCATAGCTCATACAGAGTTAAACGGTGCTATTGAGAGTTGTATTAAAGAGGTAAAACCAGATATTTTATACACGCATCACTGGGGAGATGTGAACAAAGATCATAAACTTGTCTTTGAGTCAACAATGGTTGCCACAAGACCCGGGATTTCCTGGCAGATAAAGAGGGTTCTCCTCTATGAAACACCCTCGTCTACTGAGTGGAATGCACCCTTACCTGAGGCTGTATTCCTTCCAAATGTCTATGTTGACATCTCAGAGACACTAAAAAAGAAATTAGCTGCTATGAAAGCATACAAGAGTGAATTGAGACCCTTTCCACATCCAAGGTCTATTAAGGCTGTAAAAACATATTCCGAGAAGAATGGTCTTGTTGTGGCAAAGAGTGCCGCAGAGGCATTCAGGCTGATACGGGAAGTGATATGATAAGAAATTTGGAATCGCGGATTGCGAATCGCAAATTGAAAAAAAATAAATTCGCGATCAACGACTCGAGATTCGCGATTTACTATGGCAAAGATACATCCGTTTAGAGGCGTTTTTTATAATCAGGAGAAGGTTGATATCTCTTCTGTTGTGGCTCCTCCTTATGATATAATCTCTTGTGTAGAGCAAGAGGCTTTCTATCAGGCTCACCAATGTAATGTCATCAGGCTCATACTTGGAAAGGGTTATCCAGAGGATACAGAGGAGAATAATAGATATACGCGTGCCGCGGAATTCCAGACAAAATGGAAGAAAGAGGGTGTTTTGATAGAGGAGGAAAGCCCCTCTTTCTATCTCTATCAACAGGAATGGGAAAAAGGGGTAATGTCAGGTATTATTGCGTCTATTGAGGCTGAGCCATATTATGCAAAAACGATTCTTCCTCACGAAAGAACACTTGCCGCACCAAAGAAGGATCAATTGGAGCTATTGAAGAAAACCCAGACAAACTTCTGCCCCATATTTCTTGTCTACTGCGATGAAGAGAAAAAGATTGGAAGATGGCTTACTCCATCTGGTCCGCCCAAAATCCAGTTTGAATATAAAAAGGGGCTATTTTGCAGGCTATGGCAGATTAAAGAGGATATGGAGAAGCTTTCTCGTGAGCTTTCAAAGAAACAGCTATTTATTGCTGATGGACATCATAGATACGAGACAGCCCTTGCCTTGAAAAAGCCCGTGATGGCTATGCTTTTAGAAAAGGATATGGGAGGGTTTATTATTCTTTCGGCACATAGACTCCTCAAAGATACTTTATTAGAGGAGAGACTTGCTGACTTTTCAAGAGAGAAGGTGAAAAAGGAGGAGCTTCTCAACATTCTTTCAGAAAGAAAAGGCATAGGCATTTTTGGTATGGTAAAAAAGGACGGGGCATACATATTAACCCTAAAACAAGGAGAGGAGATTAATCTTACTGAGCCTTTGAAAAAAGTTGATGTGGCGATACTTCATAATGTAATCTTTGATAGTCAGGAAGAAGAGAAGGATGTGGCATATACCAAAGATGCCAGAGAGGTCTTCTCTCGTGTGGAAAGCGGCGAATTCTATTGTGGGTTTTTGCTCAGACCACCAGGGTTTCAAGGTGTGATGGATGTAGCAAGAGCCTCTCTTTATATGCCAGGAAAGGCAACCTACTTTTTTCCCAAGCCCTTCTCTGGGGTGGTGATGTATAGTCTATAGTTGATAGTTTATAGTTGATAGTCTATAAACTATAAACCATAAACCATAAACCATAAACTATAAACCATAAACCATAAACCATACACTATTAACAGATGGATAAAACAAGAAAAATTGTAAAAATACGGTGGATGGGGATTTTATTCTATTCCCTTCTTTTGGTTTCAGCCCTTGTTTTTGTTCCAGAGGTGAGATCATATCTTGGTCTCTGGCTGGTTCTATTTTCTTTGGTTCTTGGCTCAAACCTCTTACTTAGCCTCATCAAACCCAAAAAAGACTTATCTTTTCCTCTTATCCTTTTAGACCTCTTCATCATCACATGCCTGGTTGTTTACACAGGTGGAATAGAAAGCCATCTCTTTCTTCTCTATCTTCTGCCTATATCTTGTGCCATCTTTCTTGATGCCTCTCCATATAAAACGCTTATTTTCTCCTTTTCTGCTTATACCGTAGCAGTTTTCTTAGAGAAGTTTTTGCTGATAGATTCCCCAATACATTCTATGATGGCTCCATCTGAGGCTATAATCTTATGGTTTTTGCGAAGCACTATATTGGGGCTTGCTGTAGGCGGTTTGGCTGCGACACAAAAGGAAAAGGAGAGGTTGCATAAGGATGCAGAGAAAAAGGCTAATTTTGCCATAAGAAGGCTGAGAGATGAGTTAAAATTAAAAGAGGATTTCTTTCACAGGGAGTTCAAAGAGAGCGACTTTCTCATTCAGAACCTTGAAGAAAACTACTACCGAATGCTGATAGCTATGGTTAAGGTAAGGGAGTCCCAGGATCCTTATATTCGCGGGCATTCAGAGAGGGTGGCAGAGCTTTCAGCAAAAGTGGCTGGAGAGTTTGGTCTTTTGGAAAAAGAGGCAGAGATTATAGAGAAGGCTGCCCTTATCTATGATGTGGGCAGGGTTGGGATTCCTGAGTCTATGTTCAATAAACCTGATATCCTGAATGATGAGGAGTTTGAGCTGATAAAAAGCCATGCCATAAGGTCTGAGTATATAACCTCGCCAGTCTCTTTTCTCTCTAATGGGCTTTCATATATAAGAAACCACCACGAAAGGTTTAATGGCACAGGGTATCCTGATAAGCTCAAAGGAAACGAGATTCCCCTTGGAGCAAGAATAATCGCTGCCTGCGATGCCTTTTGTGCTATGACCTCAGAAAGGCCATACAGAAGAAAGATAACTCCAGAGGTAGCCTTAGATGAGCTAAGAAAGAATGCCGGAAAACAACACGACCCAAAGGTGATTCAGGCACTGACGGTTATTGTAGCCAGAAAGGCAGCAGAAGCGTCTGAAGAGTTTGAATAACACAAATATTCACCACAGAGGCACAGAGTTATTAGGAGATAACTCAATGTAAAATGCAAAATTAGCAATTAGCATTTCAAAAATTTGCATTGATAGTTTTGCATTGCTAATTTTACATTGAATTTCTCTGTATTCTCTGTCTTTTGAATGGTAAATTTATTGTATGAGAAGGAAAAAAGATAAGGGTTGGTTTTTGCTCTTTTTCGGGCTTTTTATAATTATAGGTGGTTGGTTGGTTAGTTTATACTGGGTAATAAACTCTTATCAGGAGATTATCAGGGAGATTAGGACCCCAGTATTTAAGGAATCGCGGATTGCGAAGAGCGAAGAGCGGATTGAAAAAAAGCGGAAAGAAAAAGAGACAGTTAAACCACTTGAGGTAGTTTCCGCAGAAAAGCATGTTCCAAGGGTTGGAAAAACAAAAAGAATTGCCATAATCCTTGATGATGCAGGATATTCACTTTCTGGAGGAGCTTTAGAATTAGTGGAAAAGGGCTGGCCCATTACAGTTGCTATCTTTCCATTCCTTAGTTACTCAAAAAAGACAGCAGAGGTGGTCAAGGAGCATAACGGTGAGGTAATGCTTCACCTTCCTATGGAGGCAAACCAACCAACTAAGCTAAAAGGGACAATCTTAGTGAATATGAAAGAAGATGAGATACGAGAAGATGTGAGATCCGCAATAAAAGCAATTCCATATATTTCAGGTGTAAATAATCATATGGGTTCTAAGGCAACAGCAGATGTAAAGACAATGGAGGCTACACTTTCTGAGGTAAAGGAAAAAGGGCTTTACTTTATTGATAGTATTACTACAGAAAAGAGCTGTGCGGCAAAAATAGCAAGGAAGATGGGACTCAGGACAGGTATAAGAAAGGTCTTTTTGGACAATGAGGACAATCAGGAATATGTGGCAAAGCAGTTTGAGCTTCTGCTTTCGAGAGCAAGAAAGGACGGAGAGGCAATTGCTATTGGTCATATCACCAAAAAGTCAACTATTGAATTCTTAAAAAGCGAGATTCCAAAGCTCACTGAGAAAGGATATGAGCTTGTTTGGGTCTCTGAAATGGTAGAATAAAAATTTTCCTTTACAAATCCTTGATAAAATCATATTATTAGAGGAAAATTATGGTGTCAACATCAGATCTAAAGGCAATACAAGAGTGGGCACAAAGATATGGCATCCGTTCTGTTTATCTTTTTGGTTCCAGTCTTTTGGAATCAAGCGAAGTTAGTGACATAGATCTTGGTATTGAGGGTATTCCCAGAGAGCGTTTTTTCGAACTGACAGGTAAACTTGACTGGGCACTATCAAAATCGGTTGATGTGGTGGACCTTGACTCCAATAATCCCTTTGCTCCGATCATCCGCAAGTACGGGAGACATATTTATGGGTGAATATGAGGAATACCAGCTTGCTGAAAAACAATCTATGGAGCGAACAATTGAGCTGTTATCTAAAGGTCTATTACGGGAATTAAAGGAAGAACTTGACTATGCTGGTATCTCTACATATTTACACAATCTTTACGGAGGGGTTGAAAATATCCTGAAACATATCTTGAAGCATCATGGGATTCATATTGCACTATCAGATAGCTGGCACAAGGAACTTCTTATGGCGGCCATAAATCAAGGTATTGTAAGTGAATCATTGGCAGATCAATTAAGGGATTACCTGAGATTCCGCCACTTTTTTATACATGGATACGGCTTTATGTTGGAACCAGAACTTCTGATACCTTTGGCTGAGAAAGCAAAACCTATTTTTCAGCAGTTTTTCAAAGAGATTGAATTATATAGAAAGGTTCAGAATTAGACGAGGAAGAGATTATGGCAGAGATAATTGATGGAAAGAGGATAGCCGAAGAGATAAAGGCAGAGTTAAAGATAGAGATTGAAGAGCTTTCAAGGGGTGGTATCATCCCAGGGCTGGCGACAATCCTTGTGGGAGATAATCCTGCCTCTCATGTTTATGTGAAAAATAAAACTTCTGCTTGTGAGAAACTCGGCATCTATTCCGAGCAACACACCCTACCCAAAGAGATAAAAGAAGAGGAGCTTTTGGAACTGATAGCCACATTGAACAAAAAGCCGAATATTGATGGCATTTTAGTTCAACTTCCCCTGCCTTCTCAGATAGAAGAGAAAAAGATATTGTCCGCTATCTTACCAGAAAAGGATGTTGATGGCTTTCATTATTATAATGTGGGAAGGTTCTTCTGTGAAAAATCATATTCCCAGATGAAGAAGGAGGGGCTTTTCCTTCCTTGCACACCTTATGGAATTATGGAGATGCTTTTGAGGTCAGGGCTTGAAATAAATGGTAAAGAGGCAGTTGTTTTGGGAAGGTCAAACATTGTTGGCAAGCCGATTACCCTGCTCTTACTCTCTGCTAACGCCACAGTTACTATCTGCCATTCAAAAACAGCTAATCTGAAAGATGTGACAAGCAGGGCAGATATATTGGTGGCTGCCATAGGCATTCCTTGTTTTGTGAAAAAAGATATGGTAAAGCGCGGGGCAACAGTTATTGATGTAGGCATCAATAGAATAAATGATAAGATTGTTGGTGATGTTGATTTTGCTGAGGTTTCGAAGGTTGCTGGAGCCATAACCCCTGTTCCTGGAGGGTTGGTCCAATGACCATAACTATGCTTCTTGCCAATACAGTCACAGGAGCCAAAAGGAGGAAAGAGGTGTATATACTCAAATAAATTGAGATGGCAAAAAATAAATAAAATTTTTTTGACACAGATTAACACTGATTTTCACTGATAAAATTTAAAAATTATCTGTGTTCATCTGTGTAAATCAGTGTCTAAATATTTGATTTTTTATTTTTGATTTTCATCCTTAGCCTACTCTTAGTTTTTGGAAACCTGATTTAGTTGAGTATATGCCGAGAATAAATTAGGCTTACCAAAAATTGTGTTCGTTAGAGGTAAATAAAATGGGAAAAACTGTTGAAAAGGTTATAGTGAAGAATTTTGGTGATGTTTTCTTGCATTCTGAGGGGAAGGCTCCCGAGGATGAAATAAGAACCGTTGAAATTGAGGCTTTAGTAGATACCGGTGCGGCATATTTATGTTTGCCGCCAGATGTAATTGAGAGATTAGGGCTATTGTATTCACATACACGAGGAGTAACTACTGCAAATGGACGGGTAGAGCGACGTATCTTTTATGGAGCTATTATCATTATCCAGGATAGGGATATTGAAATGCAGGTGATGGAGAACGATGCAACTACACCACCTCTAATAGGATATCTGGTATTAGAAACTATGGATCTTGTTGTTGATGTAAAATCACAGAGGATAATTCCAAACCCCGAACACGATGGAAAGTGGGTTATGGATCTGTATTAAAAACTAATAAAATGGATGATGTTATTGCCCGTGCTATAAAGGATTTAGAGCAGAAAATATCTACGCCTGCCCTTCTAACAGAGAAACCAGAAAAACCAGAGGAAGAAAGGTTAGAGCCCCTTTTTGAAAAACACCTTAAAAAGATAAAGCAAGGGAATATTCTTTCTGGAATGGTCGTGGGAATAGTAGAAGAGGGTGTTCTTGTCTCTGTTGGAGGAAAACAAGAAGGAATTGTTCCCCTGAATGAGCTTTCTTTGTCACGCTTTGACTCACCAGAAGAGGTTGTAAAGATAGGAGAAGAGATAGATGTAATTATCCTTTCAATTGATGATAAATTTGGGAATATGGTGCTCTCAAAAAAGAGGTGCGACCTCAAAAACGCACTTGATAAAATAACAGAGGCTTTTAAGGCTGATGTATTGATTGAAGGAAGGATAATTTCTCAGATAAAGGGAGGGCTTCTTGTTGATGTTGGCATTGAAGGCTTTATTCCAGCTTCACACACAAGAATAGAGAAGGTAAGAAACCTTGACTCATATTTGGAAAAAACGCTAAAATTAAAAATTATTGAGTTTGACAGAAAGGCTCGACGGGTTATTTTATCTATCAAAGAGGCAGAGGAAGAGGATATAAGAAAAAGACAAGATGTATTTCTTGAGGAGATAAAAGAGGGACAAAGGCTGAAAGGAGAGATATGCAAAGTAGTAGGGTTTGGTGCATTTGTCTCCATTGGTGCTATAGAGGGCTTGATTCCTATCTCTGAGCTTTCTTTTAGAAGGATACGACATCCCAAAGATGTCGTCAGGGTAGGAGATATTGTAGATGTTATAGTGCTGAGTGTAGATAAGACAAATAGGAAGATTTCTTTGAGCTTGAAAGATACGCTTCCCTCTCCCTGGGAAAAAATGAGAGAGACACTCTCGCTTGGTTCTACTGTGGAAGGTAAAGTGGTAAAGGTCTTTCCAAATTATGCTTTTGTTGAGGTGGCGGATGGGGTTGATGGTTTTCTTCCAAAGCGAGAGATGGAGGATGTTGCCCATCTTAAGGAAGGAAATAAAATTTCTGTAAAAATTATAGATATTGACTCAGAAAATAAAAGAATGGTCCTGTCAGCAAAAAGTGTCTTTGAGGAAGAGGAAAGAAAAAATATTTCTACCTATCTTGGAAAACAAAACAGGAAAGGGGCAAGAATGGGTGAAATTATTAGAAGAAGAGATAAGTGGAAATAAATAAATTTAGCCACAGAGACACAAAATTTATGGTCATTAGTTACTGGTCACTTGTCATCAGTAAAAAATTTCTCCTACTAATGACTATTGACTAATGACTGCAGCTCATATTCTTTTCTTGCACTTCACTTTTGGTAAATAATTGCTATTATACGGTTTATGCCATTGACTATATTAGCTCCTGCCAAGATAAACCTATCCTTGCGGGTATTAAATAAAAGAGAGGATGGGTATCATAATATAGAGACAGTCTTCCAATCAATAAGCCTCTATGACAAAATCACTATAACATCCGAAGATAAAATTGTTGTCTTGCCAGAAAAAATAGCTCAAACAGAGAACATTATAAAAAAAGCAGCTCTTTTGCTCCTTGAATGGACAGGCAAAAAGAAGGGTGCTAAGATAAGCTTAGAAAAGAATATACCCATAGGAGGAGGGCTAGGTGGTGGCTCATCGGATGCAGCTGCTGTTTTATCCGGTTTGAACTCCTTCTGGGATTTGGGGGTTTCAGATAAAGATATTTTTGGTTTAGCTGAGAGACTTGGTGCGGATGTCCCTTATTTTTTGATGGGAGGCACAGTGCTTGGCGAGGGAATAGGTGCAAAACTTACCAGGCTAAAACCAATCCCTCCTTGCTACTTTCTTCTTGCCATATCAAAGGTATCTATATCCACAAAAGAGGTCTACGAGAGCTTTAATGGGAAGGGTGAAGATTATGAGACCAAAGAGATGTTGGAGGCTATTGAAAGACAAGACCTCTTTGGAATAGCCAATGCCTTGCATAATGATTTAGAAAGGGTTGTCTTTGGCAAATACCCGCAGCTTCTTAAGATAAAGAAGAGGCTTATCTCAGAAGGTGTTTGCAGTTCAGCCTTGACAGGCTCAGGCTCAGTCATCTTTGGAATAGTAGGGGAAAGAAAAGAAGCAGAGAGGATAAAAAAGAATCTACAATCTCCAGACCTTACTATAGTGATAGCAGAACCTGTATATACTAAAATAAATGCGTAACTGTTAGCTAACAATTTTACTTATTTCTTTTCCAGCCTCCTTTCCAATTGTAGTCATAGTCAAAACAGAGTGCTTGACACCCTTAGTTGACTTTAGCCTATTGGCGAGCTTCTTAATCTCTTCTGGATCTCCTTTCACCACAACTACTTCCAAACAGTTATTATGGTCTAAATGGGCGTGCTGGGAGGAGATGATTATTTTATAAAAATCGTGCTGGATATCAGTCAGCTTATTTACCAATTCCCGTCTATGATGGTCATAGATTAAGGTGACAGCTCCAGCAACATTCTCTTGCCCTCGCCACTCTTCTTTGACTAAAGCCTCTCTTATCAGGTCGGAGATGGCTTTAGACCTTGTAGGATACCCCTTTTCTTTGATATAATCATCAAAGTTTACTAAAAGCACATCTTCCAACGACACACCAAAGCGAACCAGTCCCATCTTATTAACCTCCGTCTCTGATAACTCTTTTTCTTGATATAATCATCAAAGTTTACTAAAAGCACATCTTCCAACGACACACCAAAGCGAACCAGTCCCATCTTATTAACCTCCGTCGTAACTACTCATAAAATTTAGGATTGTGGAAAAGCCACAGAGTAACACTTTACTCATCTGAAGAAGAGATTAACCGCAGAGCTCGCAGAGAGCACAGAGAAATAAAAACTTAAAAATTTTGTAAATTCTCTGCGTCCTCAGCGGTGCCCTAAAGGTGAACAATTGTCTTCTGCTTCACTTGGGTAAATAGTTACGCCACAGAGAACTTTAGAGGTCACAAAGAAAGATGAATAAACCACGAATAAACACGAATATTACGAATAGGCACGAATGAATTATTAGTGTTAATTCGTGTGCATTCGTGGCTAATTCCTCTGTGCTCTCTGTGAGCTCTGTGGCTAAATATTCTCCCTAAGATTTTGAGTAATTACCCTCCGTCTCCAAAGGATATGCCCAGAGACTTTGCTGATTGAATTACATCAGAATCAAGGGGAACAGTCTTCATCTTGCCAATAGCCTCGCTCAAAGGAACTGCGGTAATATTCGGTGGATGAAGGGCAACCATATTCCCGAACTTTCCTTCTTGAATCAGCCTTACAGCCGCAGAGCCAAATCTTGTGGCAAGAAGCCTGTCAAAGGTTGTAGGATGTCCTCCCCTCTGAAGGTGTCCTAAGACCAGGGACCTTGTCTCTTTTCCTGTTAATCTTCCTACCTCCTTAGCTACATTCTCGGCAATTCCACCCAAGAGTGGCTCTACCCTGCCTTTATCCTTGCACTCTTTGGTGAATAGACCGCCTCCCTTTAACTTTGCCCCCTCTGCTGCCACAATGATACAGAAATTCTTCTGTATCCTGTATCTATCCCTTACCTTCTCACAGACACTGTCCATATCAAAGGGAATTTCTGGAATAAGAATGACATCGGCACCCCCGGCAATCCCAGAATGTAAGGCAATCCAGCCCGCATACCTGCCCATCACCTCAACCACCATCACCCTCTGATGGCTTTCTGCTGTAGAATGGAGTTTATCTAAAGCCTCAGTAGCCGTGGAGACAGCCGTATCAAAACCAAAGGTCATCACTGTTCCTGAAAGGTCATTGTCTATTGTCTTTGGCACACCAACAATGGGTAGCCCCATATCATAAAGTTTTTTGCCAATCGTAAGGGTTCCATCACCACCAATCATAACTAAGGCATCAAGCCTTAATCTCCTGAATCCATCTATTACTTTGTCGGAAACATCGGTTACAACAGTCTTTCTTCCAACCTTAACCTCCATCTTGAATGGGTCGCCCCTGTTTGTTGTGCCAAGGATTGTGCCGCCTATATGCAGTATTCCAGCAATATCCTTTGATTTGAGTAGCTTTGACTTTTTAATATCTATAAGCCCCTCAAACCCTCTTCTGATGCCAATAACCTCCCAACCAAGATTCAGGGCACTCTTTACCACTGCTCGAATGACTGCATTAAGCCCTGGGCAATCCCCTCCACCTGTTGAAACACCAATCCTTTTGACCATAACTTTACCTCCTTTGTTGATAAATTAATGGGACGCAGATTTTCGCAGATTTACAGGATAATATTTTATAAATCTTGAAAATCTAAAGTTCATCTAAAGTCCAAAAAAGGAAATTCCTATATAATTCAAGATATTTCTTACAGTAGCAGAAATATAAGGTAAAGTTTAAGCTATTTTCAAGGATTTTTGCATCAAAAATTGATAGTCATCTTCTCTGGGGGTGGTATTTCAGTTGCTACTTGCGTAAATTTGCAAAAGTTCAGTAGACTATCAGGATATGAGGTATCGCAAGCTGATTAAAGGCAATGACCTCTTCACTTTTCGGATAAAGGTAAAAGAGTCTGACATTTTGATTAGTGCAGAAAAAGACCTCGCAGATGTGGCAGAAGAGATACTTATAGACATCAGAAGGGATATAGAGGATTATATTGTTAATGACCCTACATATCTTACTACATTTGAGCCTTATAAACCTAAAAGTAATGCACCGTCAATTGTCAAAGAGATGGCAGAAGCGGGTTTTTCTGCAAGGGTTGGTCCTATGGCGGCTGTAGCTGGGGCAATAGCCGAGAGGCTGGCAAGAAGGCTGAAGCTATTCTCTGAGGAGGTCATCGTAGAAAATGGTGGCGACATTTTTATAGACAGCAAGAAAGCAAGGAATGTTGGCATCTATACCAAATCCCCTCTTTTTAATAAGATGGCTATAGCTATAGAACCAGAGGAGATGCCCATCTCTGTCTGCACATCCTCAGGTGTAATGGGAAGGTCAATTAGCCTTGGAAAGGCTGATGTGAGCCTTGTGCTGGCAAAATCAGGCTCCCTCGCCGATGCCTGGGCAACAAGGATAGGAAACCTCATCTTAGAAAAAAGCGATATAGATACGGCAATCAAAGAGATAACAAATATCCAGGATATAAGAGGAGCCGTTATTATTAAGGATGACTGCCTTGGCTTATATGGAAAGGGATTCAGATTGGTTGAGTAGTCTTGTAAGCGTTCAGCTATCAGCGGACAGCTTTCAGCTTTTACAAGGTATTACAGCACAAAGAGCAGGAAGCCGTGAAGTTAGGAAAACCTCTTTTGTCTTGATTTTATGGTCTTTGCTGACTGCTGATGGCTGACGGCTGAACGCTTACGTAGTCTTAATATTTATTTTGCTTGACAGATTATATTTTTTTAATTATAATGTTGATTAAAATACTCATATATATTTTTGTCAAGATTAGAGAAGGAGGTGGTGTATATTATAAAAAGAGAATGTTGGGTGAGATTTGGGTTGAGAATGATGAGGTTCGTAAGTATAAACGAACCAGAAGGAGGTAAAAACAGATGAAGAGTGTTGTAATTTTGGGAGGAGGGAGTGCTGGGGTGATGTTTGCTAACAGAATGAGAAGGGAGTTTAGCGAGGATACAGTAAAGATTACTGTTGTCGAAAAGAGGGATACACATTTTTACCAGCCAGCGTTTACATTGGTAGTCTTTGATCTGGATACGCCAGAAAATCTTACGAGGCCAGTAAAAGACTTATTTTATGAGGGAATTAACCTCATCGCTGACGAGGCTACAAAAATAGACCCACAAAATAATAAAGTGGCTACTTCAAAGCACGGCGAAATCTCTTATGATTATCTCGTCATTGCTACTGGTGCTAAATTGGTTTATGATGCACCTGATGGGATGAAGGAAGGGCTTGAAAAGGGCAAAAATGTCTTTATGTTTTATACCCTTGATAGAGCTATACAACTCAGAGAGGCATTAAAGAAATTTGAGGGTGGAACGATAGTCTCCTCTATCTGTGAGATGCCTATAAAATGCCCGGCTGCTCCTGCAAAATTTATTATGTTAGCAGAAGATGAGATGAGACGCAGAGGAATAAGGGACAAATGCAGATTTGTATTTACCACCTCAATGCCCGATGTCTTTTCCAGGCAGCCTTATGCCGCTAAACTAAATAGCATTTTCAAGGAAAGAGGAATAGAGGCAATACCAAATTTTAATCCATCAGAGGTTGATTATGAACAAGGGGTTATAAAATCCTTTACAAAGGGACAGGAACCAGTCAAGTTTGATTTGCTCTGTATTACTCCGCCACACGAGGGCCAACCTATGATTGAGCAATCAAAGGGCATAGGAAATGCAGCCGGATGGGTAACCTGTGATAAGTATCGGATGGTGCATACTGCTTATAACAATATATATGGAATTGGAGATGCCACTGATTTTCCAACATCAAAGACAGCTTCAGGGATAAGAAAGCAGGCTAAGGTTTTAACAGAGCGAATGAAATCGCTTCTAAAGGGTGAAGAGCCAACGGCAACTTATGATGGAGAGGTAATATGCCCTATGCCAACTAAGTATAAGAGGGCTTTGTTTGCAGAGTTTAACTATACTGAAAGCATATCTCCAGCTATAGAAAGCTACTTCAGTTGGGTAATTAAGGTTCACATGCTAAGACCACTTTACTGGAATCTTATGCTTAGGGGGTTGATGTAAAGATGGTAAATAAATCGTTACCCACGAATGGTCATGAGAGAATGGCTGTCCAGATAGATGAGATATACAATAGGCTTAACACCATTGAAAACCTTATAGCAGATTTGGCTCCTGGTTTTGAAAAGGTCTCTAAGGAGACGCAGACAACAATTAGAGAGATGCGAGAAAGATTTGAAAGGGATGAGACCTTAACCTTGATTAAGAAGGTTGGGGAGAATATACCAACCTTTATAAAACTTTTAGATGTAATGGTGGCTGCAAAGGGTTTAGCTGAAGACCTATATCCAGCTATTGAAAAGATTTCTAAGGAGACAGCACCCAGCATAAAAATGCTCAGAGAATCCTTTGAAAAGGATGAAACGCTACAGCTTATCCAAAAGACTGGAGAGAATATTGGTGCCTTCAATAAACTCCTGAATTTCTTGGCCAGCTTTGAGGCTAAAGAGATTGATATTCTTCTTGGCAAAGAGACGCAGTGCATGATACAAGGAATGGGAGAATGTGCAGTCAAAACCATGCAGCAATTTGCGAAAGAGCCACCTAAACCAGGCTTAAGAAAACTTATTTCTGCCATAAGAGATCCTGATGTTCAAAAGGGATTATTGTTTCTTGTCACCTTTGCCAGGAATATGCCGGGGTGTATATCAGGGACCATTAAAGATGAGGTATGTGTTTAGCTCCTTTTGGAGTGCATCGTCAGTGACGATGCGTGCATTGACATGGTCAATGCACTCCAAAATCAGAAAATAATGGTGTATAACCCCTTATAAATACTGAGGTTGCAAAACAGCTAAACACATACAAAATGAGGAATAGATAGTTGTTGATGAAATTGCTCAAAGTTAGTAAAATATCTTTATTTGGGGAGATAAGTAACCGTTCAGGTAGTGTAAAAAAAGGGGATATGGGAAAGGTTAATAGAAGTCAGAATTCAGGAGTCAGAATACAGAATTTAATATTCTGAATTCTGGATTCTGTATTCTGGATTCTCTCTCGTTTCCCCATTATCTTCTTATCCCCCTTCTTACACTCTTTGATTAATAGGCTGAACGCTTACGAAGATAACAAAGATAGATGTGGCTTTCAACAAAGGGAAGATATGGTTTAAGGGCGATGCTTGAATTGGCTTTGCATAATAAAGAGACTATCTCCATACATCAAATTTCAAAGAGCCAGGAGATTACCACACAGTATGCGGAGCAGATTATGATCAGGCTGAAGAATGCTGGGCTTGTAGAGAGCAAAAGGGGTCCTTCTGGTGGATATAGATTGAAGAAGGAGCCATCAGAGATTACAGCCCTGGATACAATTAAAGCCTTAGATGGCCATGTTGACCCGGTGTTCTGTGTCAATCCAGAGGTAAGCAAGAAAGAGTGTCATCGTGCATCAAGGTGTGCAACAAGGCTTTTATGGGAGGAGGTTGGTAAGAAGATAGCTGAGGTTTTGGGCTCAACTACGCTTTCTGATTTAGTCAAACTGGATAAAAAATTAAATGAAGGTAGAGAAGATATTTGAAATATTGGCATTGATGGAGAGGTTAAGGGATATCCTCAGGCAGACAGCACCTGTTCATAGGTTTAGTCCAGAAGAAAAGAACCAGATACAGCAAAGCATTCAGAAGGCAAAAGAGATATTAGATGAATTGGAGGGGTCTCTATGAGCCTGATTAGAACAAGGGAGGAGTGCTGCATAAATTTGAATCCCCTTCAGACTGGAGGAAGGACGAATGCAGAGGTAAGGATTACGGCGGCGAGTTTTGTTGATGGATATTCTGTTTGCGACTACTGTAAAGGCGTTCTTCATCTGATTGAAAAGCCTCCTATCTGCGAATTGACCAAAGATTTAGCTCAGTTTCTTGGTATGGATGAGGCTCGGCTTACCCTGGGTTGCCGTGAAGGAAAATTTGCCGTGATGCATACCCTGCTTTCAAGCGGCGATTCAATAGTAGTTGATTCTAATCGGCATTATAGCACCTATGTGGCGGCAGAGCGTGCCGGAGCCAAAATCTATGAGGTGGAAAATACAGGCTATCCTGAATACGAGATACGACCAGAGGCATATCAAAAGACATTTGAGAAGGTATTAGAAGAGACAAAAAAACCTCCAAAGCTTGCCTTGCTTACCCATGTTGATGGAGATTATGGCAACTTAGTTGATGCAAAAAAAGTGGGTGAAATCTGCCAGGGGCTTGATGTGCCATTTCTCCTCAACTGTGCTTATACTGCTGGTAGGATGGAGGTTAAGGGAAAGGAGCTTTTAGCTGATTTTATTGTTACCTCCTGCCATAAAGGGTTTGGTGTCCCAGGGACGATTGGGGTTTTAGCCACTACTGAAAAATTGGCAGAGAGATTATTTAGAAAGTCTGATAAGTATCCCAAAAAGGATGTTGAGCTTCTTGGTTGCACAGCCCGCTCAGGGGCTGCTGCCTGCCTTATTACTGCCTTACCTTATGTAAAGGAGAGGGTGAAACATTGGAATGAAGAGGTAGAAAAAGCCCGCTGGTTTGTGAAGCAGATGGAGGCTCTCGGAGATATTGAACAGCTTGGAAAGAGACCAAAAGACCATGATTTGATCCGACTAAAAACCCCTGCTTTAAGCAAGATTGCTGAAAAACATCGTAAAAAAGGCTATTTTCTTTATTATGAGTTGGAAAAAAGGGGAATAACTGGTTTAAAGCCGGGTCAGACTGACTGGTTTAAGCTTTCTACTTATGGATTAACCTGGGAGCAGGTTAAATACCTATATTCTGCATTTAGTGAGATAGTGAAGGGAGGGTAACTATTCAGGTTCAGTCTTTCACGGTTTTCAGAAAGCGACTTAAACGATGAACTATGAATCTTGAACTTTGACAACCTGAGTAGTTACATTTTTCTTGACATCTTATTTCACATTTAATACAATATCATCACAATTGTGAAATACAGAGAGATATTACTTAATCAACTGAAATCTCAGCCATATTTCAAAAAGAAAGCTATATATCAGCTTAGCGAGCAGTATGGTCTTAAAAGCACCACAGTTGATACCTATATCAGTCGGTCATTAAAACGCAAGGAAATCATCTCTATCAAAAAGGGATTGTATGTATCTGCTGATTTTTATAATAAAAACAAAGGCGACATCTCCTATTCATTCTATCTTGCTAATATCCTTCGCACACCGTCATATGTGAGTTCGTGGACTGCTCTTCAATATTATGATCTGACCACTGAAGCAATACACACAATAATGTCAATTACACCAAAAGTAACCCGAGCGTATAAGACAAAGATAGGTAATTTTTCTTACCAATCTATTCAAAAAGAATTATTTTCAGATTTTTCTTTAGGTATGGGGAGATTCGATTTCTTCATTGCATCTCCTGCAAAAGCACTTTTCGATCTGCTTTACTTCAAGACACACCGATTTTGTGGGATAAAGTTTGAGGAGATAAAAGCACTGGTTGCAGAGTTACGTATTGACATTGATGAGATGAGCGAGAAAGAGCAGGAAAAATTTTATATGATGATAAAAAACTATGAATAATCAGATTCTTATAGCACTCAAAAGAAAGCTTGATGACATTTCCGGGAAGGTAGATGTCGAGAGACAGCGTAATGTGCTCAAAGAGGAGTTACAGTTTTATGTTCTTAACTTTATTTATCATCACCCAGATTACAGCAATTGGACTATGTATGGCGGTTCTGCGCTCCGCATATGCCACGGGCTTGATCGTATGTCGGTTGATTTAGATTTTGAAGTTGCACACCCCATATCAGATGCATTTCTGAATGAGCTGAAAGAAGAAATAGAGGCACATTTTTTAAGCACCTATGGTACCGATTCAAAACTGCTTACTATAAAAGTAGACAACAGGGGATTGCGTCTAAATTTCCATATATGTGATGAGTTAGGTATCAGCCATCCGTCAAAGCAGGTGCATGTCAAAATTGATCTCAATCACTTTACTGCTCCAAAAACGGTAACTGAGCGAATACCAATGAATTACGGACAGCTTTCATTTGTGATTAAGACCTACAATATGCCTACGCTTATGGCGAGCAAGATTGCTGCTATTTTCCTGCGTGGACAGCGTGGAGTAGGTAAAGAGGTATATGAAGAAAAGGGGCGTGATATCTATGATCTTCTCTGGTATATGGGAAAAAAAGTGGCGATTGATCTTGAATATCTTATTGCAAAAGGGGTTGATGCAAAAGACCAGCGAGCCCTTTTTGACAAACTTACCTTACAAATGAATAAGGTGAACGACACGAATCTTAAACAGGATCTCACACCTCTTTTTATAAATCAGACATTTATTGAAGACTGGCTTAAAAATTGGCGAGAAAGCTATTTTCGTCTTCTTGATGAATATAAGATTCATACAGTAACTACATTGAAAAATGTGGATGTCCATCAGGACTTCCACACTGATATTTTTTCTTTCATATGCCGATACAACACAGAGAATGGAAAATCAGTGAGAATTATTTACTCTATCAGTGACTACTGGATTGATCGTCAAGACGGAGATTTGTCAATACCCGTAGACGAGAAAATTAAAGACTTGGTTGAATTAAAAACCAGCTGGGAACCTGCTCCGGAGGATAAATTGATGCAATATGTTACTCTTTTTTATCAGAAAACCGAGAACTATCTCAAAAAAACGAATCGCATAATGCTCGGTGACACCATTACAACCAAGCTCATCAGAATGACCGCAGATAATTTCAACCAGAAAGAAGAGATTATACTCAATAAATCAGCCCTGCTTTCTTGTGAACTAAACGATTTATTAAAATAGCGTTACTTATACTGGAGGTTTAGATATGGCTAAGACGATCGCAGAGATCAATGAGAAGATTAAGAAGGGTGAAGCAGTAGTTGTCACAGCAGAAGAGATTATTGATCTGGTGGATAAGAAGGGTGTGTCTCAAGTGGCAAAGGAGGTTGATGTTGTAACTACGGCTACCTTTGGTCCCATGTGCTCATCTGGAGTCTATTTCAACTTTGGTCATTCTAAACCAAGGATAAAGGCACAGAAGGCATGGCTGAACAATGTTCCAGCTTATGCAGGTTTAGCGGCAGTAGATGTCTATCTTGGGGCGACAGAACTCCCAGAGGATGATCCAGCTAATACTGTCTATCCTGGTGCATTCAGGTATGGTGGGGGTCATATAATTGAAGAACTGGTTTCAGGAAAGGATATAAGAATGAAGGTGGTCTCTTATGGCACAGACTGCTATCCAAAAAAAGAGCTTACCACTTTGATTAACATCTCTGACCTAAATGAAGCTGTGCTATTTAATCCCAGAAATGCTTATCAAAACTACAATGTTGCCGTAAACCTTTCTGATAAGATTATTTACACCTATTTGGGGGCTTTACTGCCAAGACTTGGCAACGCTAATTATTCCAGTGCTGGACAGCTTTCTCCTTTATTGAATGACCCGCTCTATTCTATTATTGGCATCGGCACAAGGATATTCTTGGGTGGTGGAATAGGCTATGTTGCGTGGCAGGGAACACAGCACAATCCAAATGTCATTAGAGGAGAAAACCAGGTGCCAAAGAGGTCTGGGGGAACCTTAGCGGTAATTGGAGACCTGAAGCAGATGAAACCCGCCTGGCTGCGAGGTGCAAGTATAACAGGTTATGGGGTGAGTCTTGCTGTAGGGATTGGTGTTCCCATCCCTATGCTCAATGAGGAGATATGTAGATATACAGCAGTTCGAGATGAAGAGATATTTGCACCAGTGGTAGATTACAGCCATGCCTATCCAGAAAGGGAACCAGATGTTTTGACTGAGGTAAACTATGCCCAGTTGAAGAGTGGAAAGATAAAGATAAATGGCAAAGAGGTGCCTACAGGTGGGCTTTCAAGTTATGTCAAGGCAAAGGAGATAGCCAATATTCTGAAGGAATGGATACTAAAAGGAGATTTTCTCTTGACAGAACCTGTGCAAAGAGTGCCTTCTATTGATGCTAATATCGCTATAAAGCCACTAAATGAAAGACCATAGTTATTTGGTAACCGTTCAGGCTATACAAAAAAAGTGTAAGAAGGGGGATAAGAAGATATGGGGGATGGGGAGATGAATTATTTTCTTTTCCCTTAAAAATATCTCCATATCCCTTTTATCTCCTTATCTCCTTTTGTTACACTGCCTGAACGCTTATTCTGTAGGAGGTAAGAAATAATGAAAAAACGAGTGGTCCTGACCTTTCTGAAAGAGACAGTAGAAAAGCCAATCACCTATCATTTGATTAAGGAATATGACCTGATGGTGAATATCCTGAGTGCAAAGGTAGAGCCGAATGAAGAAGGGAGGTTGGTGGTAGAGATAAGCGGTGAGAATGAGAATCTAAACAAGGGTATGACCTACCTCAAAGATTTAGGTGTAGTAGTGCAACCTTTAGCTTCTGATGTGAGATGGAATGAAGAAAGATGCATCCATTGCACAGCCTGCATTCCCATCTGTCCATTTTCTGCATTGGTTGTTGACAGAAAGAGTATGAAGGTCTCATTTGACTCTGAGCACTGCACAGCCTGTGGACTCTGCCTGAAGGCATGTCCCTATCAGGCGATTGAGATATTTTTTTAGTATGTTAAAAATCTGTAACTGTTTAGATAGTTAGAATTCAGGAGTCAGAATTCAGAATTCAGAATAATATCAGAGTAAGATTCTAATAATTTACTGACCTTTTTTAGTAGTATCAATAGTTTTGAAGAATCACCATACCCCAAAGTTTTGAACACTACATGTAAGCGTTCTCATTCTGACTCCTGAATTCTGTATTCTGAATTCTGTCTTCTTACTACCTGAATAGTTACAAAAATCTTTTAAGAAGGAGGATAAAATGTTAGATGACATTGTCATTTCAAGGGCTATTTTAGAGGAATGGGGAAAGGATATGATTGACTCTTTAGAGAGCGATGTGGCTATTGTTGGTGGAGGTCCTGCTGGGCTTACTGCCGGCTATTACTTAGCCAAAAAGGGGTTCAAGGTGGTCCTCTTTGAGAGAAAGCTCTCTATTGGTGGAGGAATGTGGGGTGGAGGGATGATGTGTAACAAATGCGTCTTTCAGGAGGAATCAAGGGCAATCTTAGATGAGTTTGGGATACGATATAAGGAATACCGACCCAACTATTTTGTCACAGATTCCTTAGAGACGGTTTCAGCCCTCTGCCTTTCAGCTATCAGGGCCGGGGTAAGGATATATAATCTTATCTCTTGCGAGGATGTGATGATTCGTGAAGAAAGGGTTACGGGGCTTGTTCTTAACTGGAGTGCGGTTGACATTGCTAAATTACATGTTGACCCATTGACAATTCGATCAAAATATATTATAGATGCTACTGGACATGCGGCTGAGATAGCTCATATAATCACCAGAAAGATTGGGAAGAATCTTCTCACAGAAACAGGAGACATTTTGGGCGAAAAGCCTATGTGGGCAGAGATAGGTGAGCGTCTCATTGTGGAGAATACAAAGGAGATATACCCTGGGGTTTATGTGGCTGGAATGGCATGTAATGCTGTTTTTGGAGGGCCAAGGATGGGGCCTATATTCGGCGGAATGCTCCTTTCTGGCAAAAAAGCAGCTGAAATGCTGATAAAAAGTTAGAAGTCAGAATTCAGGAGTCAGAATGAAAGAACTTGATTGTATAGGAATTTCCTTTTTTAGACACTGATTTACACTGATCAAACACTGATTTTATTCTAACCACTAAAATCTGTGAAAATCTGTGAAAATCTGTGTCAAATAATTTATTTATTCTGAATTCTGTATTCTATTTACCAAGATGAACCTTTTAGAGATAGAGAATTTGTTTGTAGAGGTAGAGGGAAAAGGTGTGTTGAATGGAGTCAATCTAAGCATTGAAGAGGGAGGGGTTCATATTATTATGGGTCCAAATGGCTCTGGAAAGAGCAGTTTGATGATGAGCCTACTGGGCTGGCCACATTATAATATTGTCCAGGGTGCGATAAGGTTTGCTGGAGAGGAACTGAATTCTATGCCCATTCATCAACGGGTGAGATTGGGTTTGGCTATCTCCTTTCAGGCGCCACCTGAAATACGGGGGGTGAAACTAAGGGATTTAGTTAGATTGTCAGGGGGTGTGCCCCTTTGGGACCCATCCAAAGAACCAGAAGAAAAGATTGCTACTCCTCTCTTACGAAAGGTTGGTCTCTCTCCAGAACAGTTTTCTGGCAGGGATGTGAATGTAGGCTTTTCAGGAGGGGAGCGAAAGCGTTCAGAATTAGCCCAGGTCTTTGCCCAAAAGCCGAAGTTAATGATCCTGGACGAGCCAGACTCTGGTGTTGACATTGACTCCCTGAAAATGATTGGTCGAGATTTGGGTGAGTATATCAGGGAGAACCATTGTGCCTGCTTAGTCATCACCCATTACAGGCATATCCTGCCCTACCTGAAGCCTGATTTGGCTCATATAATGTGTGGTGGTGTGATTGTCAAGAGCGGTGAGCCTTATGAGATGTTTACCCGAATTGAAGAGAAGGGCTATTGTGAGTATTTAGAGTTATGCCCACCAGGGATAAAGGATGAGATAGAAAAGGGGAAGATGGGGAAATGGAGAAAAGAAAATTAGAATTTTAGATAAACGCTGATTTTGAAGGATTAACTTTAGATGCTATAATCTATGTTGCAGTAATATAAAACTGCTAATAGGTAGTAAAATCTTAGGTTAGGCAGAAGGTGAGAAGGAGGCACGTATTGAATTGCATATTTTCAATCCAAGATGCACAAAAATAGGGACAGATACCCATTAAAAGCCTAACCAGGCGCTGCAGTTGACGGCGAGTACGCCGCA